>NZ_AP021869.1:1297700-1622125 GCF_026001925.1 Vibrio gangliei
TCTGGTTGTAAATCGCTAGTCCTAGGCATTAGCGGTGGTGTCGATTCAACGACATGTGGTCGTCTAGCGCAATTAGCCGTTAATGAACTGAATCAAGAATCTGGTACAACGGATTATCAATTTATCGCTGTACGTCTGCCTTACGGGGAGCAAAAAGATGAAGATGAGGCACAAATCGCCCTCTCTTTCATTCAACCTACCCACTCAATTTCAGTCAACATCAAAGCGGGTGTTGATGGTATCAATACCGCTACTCACACAGCGTTAGAAGGTACTAGCTTACTGCCAACCGATGCCGCAAAACTGGATTTTGTAAAAGGTAACGTAAAAGCGCGTGCACGCATGGTGGCTCAATATGAGGTGGCGGGATACGTGGGTGGCTTAGTGTTGGGTACCGATCATTCTGCCGAGAATATCACTGGTTTCTATACCAAATTCGGTGACGGTGCGTGTGATTTAGCCCCTTTATTTGGTTTAAGTAAGCGCCAAGTACGACAAGTTGCCGCAGAACTTGGTGCGCCAGAAGTGCTGGTTAAGAAAGTGCCTACTGCCGATTTAGAAGAATTGGCTCCGCAAAAAGCGGATGAAGATGCGTTGAATCTGACTTATGACCAAATTGATGACTTCTTAGAAGGTAAAGAAGTTAGCCAAGATGTCATTGAGCGCTTAGTTGGTATTTATAAAGCGACGCAGCATAAGCGTCAGCCTATCCCAACGATTTACGATTAATCCAAGATACCCCGTACAAAACGACAAAGGCTCACCATCACAGTGAGCCTTTTAGTTTTTATGTTATGTCAGTTGATTACTGCTTCACGCCTTCCACGTATAAATCCAAATCAACATAACTTGCGCCAGCCATTTCTTGAATGCCAAAGTCTTTAACTTCTAGGCGCGTGGTGCCTTTAAAACCAGCACGTTCACCACCCCATGGGTCTTTACCAGCGCCGATAAATTCTGCATCAATGGTTACGGGTACCGTTTTACCGTGCAACTCTAAGTTCCCATCAATAGCCAGTTTACCATCACCTTTATCTGTCACTTTAGTACTAGTGAAAGTGGCTTTCGGATATTCGCTCACATTTAAGAAATCATCACTGCGAATATGCTTATCACGATCAGCATGGTTAGAATCAATACTGCCAGTATCAACCACTACATTGACTTTTGATGCAGCAATATTTTGTGGGTCATACGAGAACGTACCAGAAAAGTCATTAAAACGACCCTGTGTAAAGCTGTAACCTAGGTGGCTCACACGAAAGTTAACAGAAGCATGTGCACCTTTAGTATCGATAGTGTAATCCGCCGCAATTGCGCCCATAGGTAATAGCATCGCCGAGCATAAACCCGCCGTAGTTAGCCACTTTTTCATTTCCATTTTGATCATTTTCTTACTCCTGTCATTTTTCGTAAGGTATTGTCTTTATTGTAAAAGTGATGTTTCAGTGCTGCGATTGCATGCAATGATGCTAGTCCAATCAAAATACATGCAAAGTAATAATGAAGCAGTCCCGCGATGTCTGATTGGTTTTCAAATAACGCACCTAGTGACGGTACGGTATACCAATCAAAAATATCAATGCCCCGTCCATCTGATGTCGAAATTAAATAACCAGATGCAAAAATGCCGAACAATAACGCATACATTAAAAAGTGAGCCAATTTGGCGGCTGTTTTTTCAAAGGCAGCCCCTTCAACTTCTGGGTTGGCTGTGGCCAGTTTCCAAATTAAGCGAAACATAGTGTAGGCAGCTAAAATGAGGCCAACAGATTTATGCCAATGTGGTGCATCTTGATACCAAGAGCTGTAATAACTTAGATCTACCATCCATAAACCAACGGCAAATAAACCAATGATCACGATAGCTGAAGCCCAATGGTTGATCTTGGTTAACAAGTTGTACTGTTGAACGTTTTTACTCATGTGTGATTCCATAACATCGAAATAGGACTACTTTGTCTGTTTTAATAGGCAGTATTACTAAAAGACCATGAAAATGAAGCTTTTGCATTGGACATCTTATTCAAATTTTTTGATGTTGATGAAATATTGTGTCAATCCCTTTATCTATAAGGAATAGACGTTATTCATTCATGGTTACTTTTATGTAACAAATCTTTATTTTGTGATGAATGAAATTTTTCTCACCTAATGTTGGTCATGTGGGAAAGGGATTCTAACCATGATGAGGAATAATCATGTTAATTAAAACGAGACCAAGCTGGTATCTGTCTGAAAATCAGGCGACACCTGAAACCATTTATAAACAACGTCGTGATATTGTAAAAAAAATCGGCATTACCGCCGCTGTTGCCCCTTTCGCTACCCCTGCTTCGGCTGGCTTATTTGATGTATTCAGTAGTGCCCCAAAGTCCGATGTGTCAGCGGATCCTCGTCAACCATTAACGGGTAAGCCTTCTCAATATTCCAATGCCGATCTTGTTTTAACACCGGAGCAAAAAGTCCTTACCTATAATAATTTTTATGAATTTGGTACTGGTAAAGGCCAACCAGCCGAGCAAGCCAAAGGTTTTAAAACGGAACCCTGGACAATTGAAATTACTGGTGAAGTGAATAAGCCGGCCAAGTTAGATGTACAAGATTTGCTAAAAAACATGCAAATCGAAGAACGTATCTATCGTCATCGTTGCGTTGAGGCATGGTCCATGAATGTACCCTGGCTTGGGTTTACTCTTGCTTCAATACTGAAATTAGTTCAACCAACCAGTAAAGCAAAATATGTGGCATTTCAGACCCTTTATGATCCAGACCAAATGCCGGGGCAACGTGGTTTTACTAGTATCGATTTTCCCTACGTTGAAGGTTTAACCATTGAAGAAGCCATGAATCCTTTAACCTTAATGACCGTTGGGTTGTACGGTAAAACCCTTGCGCCGCAAAATGGTGCTCCGCTGCGTTTGATCGTTCCTTGGAAGTATGGTTTCAAAGGCATTAAATCTATCGTGAAAATCCAGCTATTAGAAAAGCAGTCACCAACAACCTGGAATCTTCTTGCACCGGATGAATACGGTTTTTACGCTAATGTAAACCCAAATGTGGATCACCCGCGCTGGAGCCAGGCTTCCGAGCGATTCATTGGCGAAGGTAGTCTGTTTTCATCTGTTCGCCAAGACACCTTGATGTTTAATGGTTATGGCGATCAAGTTGCCTCATTGTATAAAGATTTAGATTTAAAGCGTAATTACTAGGCCTGTTAAAGTCATGAATTTAAAATCTAATCATGTTATCGGCATAAAAGCGATCGTGCATCTTGTGCAACTGTTTTCATTTATTTGGCTAGTATTTGCGGTGAAAAACGGTCATTTAGGTGCCGACCCTGTTCAGCCTATTTTGCATTTTACCGGCAAAGCGGCGCTCAATACCTTGCTGATCACCATGTTGATTTCACCTATTGTGAAACAGTTTAAACAAGGGCAACTTATGCGTTGTCGTCGATTGTTGGGCTTATACAGTTTTGCTTGGGCTGCATGTCATTTCATTGCCTTTGCTTGGTTTGATTTGAGTTTACAATGGCAATTAATTGGTTCTGAAATTATAAAGCGGCCATATTTGGTGGTGGGTGCTATTGTGTGGGTCATTCTATTTTTACTTGCTCTGACTTCCACACAAGCTATCCAGCGTAAGATGGGACGATCATGGCAGCAGTTACACAATTGGGTTTATATCGCTTTATTGCTGGCTCCGATTCATTACTTTTGGTCAGTAAAATCTGAAATACTCGAACCAAGCCTTTACCTTGTGGTGGCACTCTTTTTACTCACGATCCGAAAAGACAAAATTCAACGTTGGTTAACGCAGTTGAAACGCTGATCCCTCCTTGTCATTAAAGCGTCAAGTAATGATGGCATCGTGGCTTATTTATCAACGAATAAGCAACATACTTGAAATCACTTAAACGCTATCAATATGAACGCTATGCGGTGTTGTGCCGCTTAGCCTACCCTCGAATTTTTAAACAAACCCGTTATGGTTTTGATCCAAATGGTCAACGTGTTATTAAAAACTCACGCGGTAAAGTGTTAATGCGTGTGCTGTGGAGTCAGGACAAAGAAGAAGTTATTGTTGTGATTAAAGGTTCACACAGTCTTTTTGATTGGTTGTTGAATTTCGCTATGTGGAAACGCTCTTGTTTCTCCAGTCTAGGTTTACATTACCCCATTCATGCTGGATTTTATTACCTCATACACCAAGAAAGCGTTCCGAATCATCGCGACGATCGACTCGGAGAACCGGTTTATTTACGCTTGGAAACGATTCTTGCTCCGCTCATAAAGTCAGGTAAACGGATAAGTATTACTGGTCATTCATCTGGTGGTGCAATCGGGTTGGTGTTAGCGGATTATTTAGAAAGCAAATACCCTAACGTCATTAAGCGCGTGGTCACTTTCGGACAACCGGCTATTGGTGGTTGGCGCTTTAAGCAACGTTATCGGTTGGCCAAACGTACCTTTCGGATTTGCTGCGATATTGATATTGTCACATTTCTCCCTCCTATCCCATTTATGTATTGGCACGTTGGCAAAGTGCTTTGGTTATATAACGAGAAAATTTATGAAAATACACCAACATTAATCCGCTTAGGTCGTTCCATTATCAGTTGGTTAATTAGACCTTTTTCTTATCATTTGATGAGCAAATATATACGAGACAAGGACTTCTTCGATGAGCGATAGCGTTATATTAACGAATTTTTTACACTGCTATTTTATTAAAGCCACGACCATTCGAGCTAATCTTCTATGAATAACAATGAGTAAGTAAGGTTTTGATATTGATGATTTCGGCGCGAATTTCTCAAATAGAGGCCGTGTTGGTCTCATTGAACCCAGTATCGTAAAAACCGATCGCATGGTTTTAGAAGATTATATGCAAGGCCATCGAACTAAGTTAGTTGAAGCGATGAATATCGCCAAAGAATATGGCGCAAAAACTGTGATTGAAGGGATAGAAACGCAAGAACAATTTGACACAATGAAGGCATTGAATATCGATATGTACCAAGGGTTTTATCATGGCATGCCGGCGCCTCTAACTCCTGCCGCATAAGCCATATTGATAAAATAAAAGAGCCTACTGACCTTCGTAGACTCTTTCGTAATAAATCAAAAAACTTAAGTTCTATAAAGCACTTTGACGATGTGCCAGCCAAATTTAGTTTTAACCAAATGTGGAGTGATTAATTCACCGTTAAAACACACTTTATCAAAGGCTGGGACCATTGCGCCTTTCGGGAATTCCCCCAAATCTCCACCTTTTTTACCCGATGGACAGGTAGAATATTTTTTCGCTAGAGTTTGGAATTTTGCGCCCTTTTTTAGCTGTTGTAAAATGTCCTTCGCTTGGGATTCATGTTTGACCAAAATATGTAATGCCGCTGCGGTGCGTGCCATCTTGAAATACCTTTAATAGAAAAAAGCGCCAATAACATATTAGCGCTGTTTTAAGAAATATTTTATTAATACCTAACCTACTTAGGGTCTGTGGATCTAGTTTTTTTAGAAATCAAAAATACAAACGGATCACAGAAACGACCACACAACCTGGTCTGCGCACGCCTTCGATTTCCACTTTAACTTCGCGTTCAATCTCTAAGCCACGCTTAATAGGCGTTACTTTTAATAACTTGCTGCGTGCACGAATATTATTGCCCGCTTTGACAGGGTATGGAAAACGCACTTCATTTAGCCCAACATTCACTGTCATTTTAGCGGTTGGAAATGGCGGGTTTTCTTCATCAACGCTGTCTGTAAGCTTTGAGAGTAGTGACAAAGTGAGAAAGCCATGGGCAATGGTAGTTTTAAATGGAGACTCTGTTGCGGCACGCTCTGTATCCGTATGGATCCATTGCATATCTTCCGTCACTTGCCCAAAAGCATTAATTCTATCTTGATCAACCGTCATCCAGTTGCCAACGTGAATTTCTTCACCAATTTGAGAGCTTAACTCATTGTATAAGGCTTGTGCTTCTGCCGACATTTCAATGTCAGGTACCGCGACTGGTGCAATTTCCTCATTAACAGCAGGAGTTTGGTGCTCTTTCAACCATGGGAAAATTTGTTGTGAGTTTGCACGATTAATAAAATCAGCCCAGTATTCTCTCAATACTGGCGACATCAAATCTTTTAATTCAAATTGATGTTTCGCTAAAGAATCTGTTTTATGCTTGATTAAATCAACGACTTTCATGATCAGTCTTTGCCCTATAAGATGTTAGAAGAACTCTTACCAGTTGTTTCCTGGCAATAATTTTGAACTACTTCACATAACCGTGCAAATACTTTCGAGCGTACAGCTGTATTGCAAACAGATTACAATCCATAAAAATCAGCAACTTAAATGAAAATCGGATTTTCGCATTTTAACCTTGTGTTTACAATAAACTGACTCCTAAGTTGAGTGAACGAGTAAACCAATAAGAAAAGCAAACAGTTAATCACTCAACTATCATATTGGCTTCAATTGGCGATTTTTCAAATGGCATTAACTGAAAAAGCCCTGCTTGTCACAAACAGGGCTAATCAACTGAGTCTGGATGAGTATGGAATGATCAGACTTAGTTCAATTGATATACCGATACAGTGCCACTCACTTCATTGGCAACTAATAGTAAGGCTTGCTTCGTTGGGCTTTGTTCTGGTGAAACAAAACGCATCCCTTCTGGTGCTAGGTCACCGGCTTGAATATAATCACCTTTTAGCGTGACAGGTGATGTTGAGTCATCTATTTCAAATTTTGCGGTTAAATCTCGATTTAATATATAGTCGATAAAAGCCGGTTTCTGTGGCGCGGTGATGTCATACACCATGATTCCACCCATTCTTTCTAGTCCAATGAAAGCATAAATTTTATCACCCACTTGACCGAGTGCTAGAGCCTCCGGCTCTGTTCCTTTATCATCGGAACGATTATCAAGTTTATTTTCTGCTTCGTCAGTATTAAAGCCTTTAGGAAAACGTTCTGCGATAATTTTGGCAAATTGATTGCCATTATCAAACACTTGCTTGCCTGATTCATCCCAAATTGAGAATGAACGTGCACCAAAGGAAACAATTTTCTCGTATTTACCGTCCCCGTTTTCATCACCCATGGCTTTCGTGACTTTTAAGCGGCCCAGTTCTTTTTTACCGAGATGATCTTTCTGTGGATGATTGTCGCCCAATGGTAATTTTGCGGCTCTTGTTTCTTCGCTATAGCCAAGGCAGCCGTCTTCCTCATCAAATTTTTGACCACCAGCTTGTAAACAAGAATCCTCATCGGCAGCAGTAAACCACCAATCACGTGAATCTCCTTCATTAGCCGTGACAGTGTAATGTTTTCCATCGACAGTGTAATTATGAACGGTGTCAGGTTGATAAAGTCCATAGACGCCCTGCCACGCTCGAATATTTATTTTGTCATCTTTATCACTCGCATCGATGGCATTTTCATCTTTGCCGAAATCTTTAAGCCCAAGCGGATGAATGGCAACAATATCGTTTGATTTTAGGTCCACTTGTGCCAGTGCGTTATTTTCTTGCAGTGAGACCCAAGCAAAACGGCTATCTTCCGTTACAGTGATGTACTCGGGCTCAATATCTTGAGCGAGTGTATGACCTTTAGGGCTCGCATATTTAAAGCCTTGTTTGATCAGTTGCTCTTTTTGCGATTCGAACTTATCAAACATGAGTAATGTTGCGTTTTCTTCAGGTTGGCCATTTTTCATATTAATAACCCCAATACTACCGACGGGATCATGCTGATAATCAGGGCTTGGCTCGCCTTCATTTGCAATCAAAACTTTACTGCCATCAGGTGTGAAGGTCACCATATCCGGTAAGGACCCGACTTCTACGGCGAGTTTCAACTGCGGTTTGTCTGCCTTGATTTCGTAAAACAGTACTGCGCCATTGTCATACTTTTCTTTGTTTTGTACGGCAATAGCCAGCCAGTTTTGGTGGATGGCTATTGAATTCGCGGTCGCAAGTGGAATGACTTTTCCTTGGGCTGTGGTGACACTATCAGGAAGACTAAGATGTGAAGCTTGAAGTGTATTCGCTGTATAAGGCGTTGAGATAGGCTTAGTAGGCAAATTAGATAATGAAATGATATCAATGCGGTTTTGAGCACCATCGACTACGTAAGCGGATGCGGTACTTTGATGGTAGTCCACAATTTCTGCACCAGCTTCGCCATAAATCCCGGTTTGATAGCGTCCAACGAGGTCCACGTTTAATGCGTATGTGGGTAATGCGGTTATTAAGCCTAAAGTTAAAACTGATAAGGTTGGTTGAAATTTCACTTCTTGTTCTCCAAATCTTCCGTGAAAATAAAACCTTATCATCATGGCTATCTATGACAGTTAAGTTTCATAATGATTTCTATTTAATGACACTGATAAAATTAGTGAGCTGAATGAATAAAGTTAGCGTTTAAGAAACTCTGTTCATGACAAATCATGGTACTCACTAGAAATACCGATACACGTGATGTGCTTCTGATGCTATTTTTGCTTCATAAATCGCTGCCCGATGTTGGGCGTGTATGACCAAACATGATCAAAAATATTCATTAACTCAGGGTTGCCATATTTCGATAAGCTGATGGCATGAAAACGATTCTTTCTCTCTTTTAATTCTTCCACTTGACGGATCATGTCTTTAGATTGTTTGGGAGCAATGAAATCAGACAAAATGACCAGATCGGCATGTTGATAACGGTCAGTCTGCATTTGCTTTATCGCTTCATTAATCGCAGGCTCTAAGTCAGTACCACCGTGGAATGTGTAGGAAAGGAAGTCACTCGCCTCTCTTAGACCATCTTGTTTGGTCAATTGGTAAGTGACATAGTCAGTTGAAAATAGCACGACGAAGCAATCTCGGCCTTCTGCTAGTGCT
Source organism: Vibrio gangliei (assembly GCF_026001925.1). Taxonomy (NCBI): domain Bacteria; kingdom Pseudomonadati; phylum Pseudomonadota; class Gammaproteobacteria; order Vibrionales; family Vibrionaceae; genus Vibrio; species Vibrio gangliei. The sequence goes on from NZ_AP021869.1 coordinate 1,306,598, forward strand.
ATCTGCATTAATGCAAAAGCAATTGCCTTAACACATTGTTCAGGAAAGCCACGCATTGAACCAGACGCGTCGACGCAAATGATGAATGGCCCTGTTTCCTCTTCTGTTTTCGCCGGTACAGGTTCGGTTGAAGTCACTTTTTTTGATGAATAGGCTTTGCCTTGCATTTGATAGTTCATTAACCGTTTATCGATTAAGTGCTTATAAAACACCACTTCTAATTCTGGGTAAGCCAGAAACATGAGCTCATTGGGTAGTAATTTATTAAGATCATTGCTTTCATGGATGCCAACAATATCATCCGTTGCCATCTCAGACGTTTCTTCGGCATATTGAATACCTTCGCTGTACTGAGGTGGCTCATTGGGATCGGCGCTGCGAGCCATTCGTCCAAGCTGCTCGGCAATTTCTTGTAATTGAGGGTGTTTTTGTAAAAAATCCGCCTGGTTTTTCATCACCGACCAATCACTTTTAGACAAACTGACATTAGTCATATCCCACATACGTCCGGCAATCGCACCCGTATCTTGCTCTGGTGTCAATTGATCCATTTTTTTTATATTTTCGAGACGTTTTCTTAATTGCTCCAGTTCAATTTGTTTTTCTTTTTCTAGTTGCGCTTCTTGGATTTTTTTGACGTTTTCTGTGATGCTTTTGTACCATTGTTGACAAAAAAAGTGCGGCAGCATTGGGTTAAATTTAGCGTTGCCATCAGCGAGTAATTTCACAGCTTGAGGATAAAACTCCGAACACTCTTTTAACTGCTCCAGCAGATGTTCGATCTTGTCGAGAAACTCTTTCTCACTCCAATGGATCACCTCTTGGTATAAGGTGATTTCTTGCTTCATTTCTTGAGTTTGGGGCGCATTGTTTAGCTTGCCAGTTGCACGTTTTTTCCAGCGTTCAAGCTGGTTACGAACCAAATTCCCAACAGACTTATTGTCTTCCACAAGAGGCAATAGCTGAGAGCGTCCAATTAAATCTTGCAACGCCACTTCAACCATTTCTGCATCCGCTAATAAGACCGCAATGTCTAACGCATCAATTCCTAACATAGATGTCGCTCGTTACTCAAAGGCTTCTTGGATTCGATGTACTTGATTCATTGTTTCATCACACTGAGATTTCATTTCATCCGTTAATTGGCTGAGATCTTGGATGCTCGACTCAATATTCAGTAGCACAGCTTTATCCACAAAACTATGTGGTAAGCTGGCATGAAAGTCGTTACGTGCTTTACGGACATCAAACTCTAATTCAGATAACGCTTTAACCACCTCTTGAGTCGTTTGCTGCCATTGCGACAATATTTCATGGTCAAAACCTTGTTGCGTCACCACGGTTACTGGAATCGCTCGGTTGGCAATATCTTTAATGACAAGGCGTTGTTCTACATCCAATTCAAAGCGGAAGCGACATAAAGTGGTTTTCTTATTGACATAACCATAGCCTTCACCACCGCCATCACGCACAATTTGCTCCAATTCTTTGTATGGGATGTAAACCCAACGGCTGTCGCCCGTATCATGATCGGTTACTGACATATTGGATTGCAGTAATACCAATTTGACCAAATCTGAACTATTGGCCACCTTATAACGTTTAGCGCTCGATAAATCGTATTGATAAACATTTTTACGGCGCAATGTACCTTCAGTCTCGGCATTGAGCGTCATCGCAAAACGCTGTGTGACGGTATTTTCAAGTTCAGCCAGTTTAGTTTGTTTTTGTTCGATTTGAGTTCGTAGTGAACGTTGTTGATAGGCTTGTTCGGTAGCAAAATCGTTCAAACACTCACGAATGACAAGGCGAGATTGTGGCGAATTCCATAAGCAGTCTTGCAGTAACAGTAAATCTAACGCGTTAATTTCATCGCGCCCATTAAAATACGCGCTAGCCTTCAGCAACTTAACGGCTTTCTTCCATCTACGATCCGAAATATACAGATCACTCTCTCCGGTTGTGGCAGAAGCAGTTTGTTGTTCTTTAGATTCAATGATGGATTTGATGTAGTAAAGCTGTTCAAACGACTGTTCAGGCAGTTGAAGTTGGTCAAGTTCTTTAAGCCATTGAAAGTATTCTTCGTCTTTAATCGCAAGCTCTGGGGAGATTTTCGCTTCTTGGTCGGTGCCGACGGTGAGCATCGAACGGAAGTTTTGTTTATTTTGAATTCGATTGACGAACACGCGAACTAACAGGCGGTCATATAAAGCTTCTAATCCGCTGTCTTCATTAGGAAGTTCATTTGACGCCGCAATCAACAAACGCATGGGAACGCGTTCAATGTCATTACCATTTTTAAAGGTCTTTTCATTCACAACCGTCAATAAGGTATTCAGAATCGCTGGTCCGGCTTTCCAAATTTCATCTAAGAAAACGATTTGTGACGTGGGTAAATAGCCATCGGTTAAGCGGACATAACGGCCATTATCTTTAAGCTCTTCGATACTCAACGGGCCAAAGACTTCTTCTGGTGTAGAAAAACGCGTCATTAAATATTCAAAGTAGCTATTGCTCTCAAAGGCTTGAATAAGTCGTTTGGCTATGAGGCTTTTTGCTATACCTGGAGGCCCTAAAAGAAAGACACTTTCACCTGATAAGGCTGCCAACAAACACAATTTGATGGTTTCTTCACGTTCATAGACGCCATCAGACAAGCCTTCAACAAGCTTGTTGATTCTTTCAGAAAGTAAAGAACGTTGGGCTGAGGTGCGTTTTTGTGCGCTTTCCATACTTTTCCTCGTTAATTCAAGACGGTAAAGAATTTCTTTTACTTTCTCTTATTCTGGCAGAAAGGTGAACCGATTTTTCAATTTTAGATTCGTAATTCTGAATTGATCGACAACTCGACTTTCTGCCGTGTGGTTGATGGAAAAATTTTTCGATGGAAGTTTGGATTGCATTTCCAAATGTAAGTGGCAGTATGAAAAACATAACTTTCGTGCAAGTGATTTATTTTATGACTCAAACCATATTACATCGTTGGAAATCCATACAATTAGCTGAAATCGATGTCACTCTTCCTACCGGGCAAAGTGTGGTGCATACGACCATTGTCCATCCAGGTGCGGCGGTCATATTACCCATCACAGGCGACGGTGATATTATCTTGCTTAAACAGTTTAGGCCGTCACTGAATAAATGGATTTACGAATTACCCGCAGGCACATTAGAAGCCAATGAATCCCCTATTGAATGTGCCCGTCGAGAATTAATTGAAGAAAGTGGTTATCAAGCAGGTCAATTGATCTCGTTAGGTCAATGCACACCTTTAGCCGGCTTCTGCGATGAAATTCAACACCTTTTTGTTGCCACTCAATTGTCAGAGAATCAAACACTGACTCAAGATGATGATGAAGTCATTGAAGTGCTCAAAGTGCCGCTATCAAAAGTCGAGCAATGGATTTTAGACGATCAAATTTCTGATTCAAAAACCATTGCCTGTTTATATAAAGCGAAACTCGCTGGACTCTTAAATTAAAGGAATATTTATGGATTTTCGTTCTGACACAGTAACGCAACCTACTCAAGCTATGCGAGTTGCCATGGCTAATGCCATCGTAGGTGATGACGTATATGGTGACGATCCAACGATTAATGCTTTAGAGCTTTGGGCGGCAGAACGACATGGCTTTGAAGCGGCGTTGTTTACTAGTTCAGGCACCCAGGCCAACCTGCTTGGACTAATGAGCCATTGTGAACGTGGAGATGAATATTTGTGTGGACAGCAAGCCCATAATTATAAGTTTGAAGGCGGTGGCGCGGCGGTTTTAGGTTCAATTCAACCACAGCCCATCCAGAATGAACCCGATGGCACTTTGTGTTTTAAAGCACTTGAACAAGCCATCAAACCTAACGACTTTCACTTTGCTCGAACCAAGTTACTGAGTCTTGAAAACACGATTAACGGTAAAGTATTGCCACTTGAATACTTGCGCCAAGCTCGTGAATTTACCATTAAACATGGACTTCAACTTCACTTAGATGGTGCGCGTGTATATAACGCCGCTGTTGCCCTTAATGTGGATATTAAAGAAATTAGTTGTCACTTTGATTCGATGACCATTTGTTTATCAAAAGGCCTCGCAGCTCCTGTAGGATCATTACTTCTTGGCAGCAAAGACTTTATCCATAAAGCACGCCGCATTCGTAAAATGCTCGGCGGTGGCATGCGTCAGGCGGGCATTTTGGCTGCCGCGGGTAAACTCGCTCTCACCGAACAAGTTGATAGGCTGGCCATTGATCATGACAACGCTAAAAAGTTAGCTAATGCACTGACGACCATTGATGGCATTATGGTTAACGTCGAACACGTTCAAACCAACATTGTGTTTGCGAAATTATCTTCAGAAATCGACCAAAATGCTTTGCAAGTTTTCTTAAAGCAACAAGGCATATTGATTGGCTCTGGTAACCCTCTTCGCTTTGTGTTGCACAATGATATTCAAGCAAACGATGTGGATGTATTGATTGAGCAAATAAAGCGTTTTATGAGTCAGTAAGCATCAAATCATAGGGAATGAGTTATTAGGGCTGTTGACCTTAGCCATTCCCTTTGTCTTTTCATGGATTTAACCGGTTGCTCACAAAATTAGCCAAGAATTTTCTCTTAAAATCAGTATACTTTGAGTAACAATGATTGACTGATGTTGGTAGTACATTGAATAGCGGAACAGAAAAGAAACAAGGTCGCCGTAGTGCACAAGAAGCAGAGCAGACTAAAAAAGCCATTTTAAAAGTGGGCGCAGAGCTTTTTTGCCAATATGGCTACAAGAAAGTGTCTTTAAGACAAATCAGTGAACAAGCGGGTGTCTCTCATAGTTTGTTACGTTATCACTTCGGCTGCAAAGAGAAAATATGGCAGCAAATCAGCGATGGCATTTACCAATATTTCCAGAATTACTTTCAATATATCATTGATTCTCTTCCAAAAAACTTACCTGCAAATGTTCAGCTGTATAAGTTAATGAACCGAGTATTGGCGTGCAGTTTGAATGATCCGCGCCCTATTACGTTTTTAGCTGATGCGGTTCGACAAGAAGCGAAAATGGTCAATTATTTACTTGAGCCAAGTAAGAAAAATAACCAATTGCTTGATCGTTTGATAACGGAGTTCAAACAAGCCTACCCACATTCAACACTGACTTCGAAAACATTACGTTGGCAAGCTTCTATGTATTCTCATTCAGCCAGCACACTGCAACCACTTATGTTGCATGCTTATGAAATGGAAGACAAAGAACAAGCATTGTTTACCCATTGGCAGCAATTTAGCCAGCTATTAGCGGTACAGTTGCACATCGAGCCGGAGTACATCGAATTACCAAGCAGTTTAGCTGATATTATCGTCCCCCCACCTAAAGATCCGAATGAGTAAAAAGCCGAGTAAATAAAAAACACCGGGTTAATGTTTACTAGGGCGTGTTCCTGCCCTAACGATTAACGGCGTTTACCACGGTTTTTATGAATATTGAGTTTAGCTTTCATTTTACGCTTTTCAGAAGAACGACTACGACGCTTCATCTGTGGTTCTTCCTCTTCAAATATCGGTTCATAGCCCGCTAGCCATTCTTGTGGCAGGCGTTTATCCAGCAGGTTCTCAATCGCTTCGAGTAAATATTGCTCTTGTGGGCACATTAACGAAATCGCTTGCCCTTTTTCACCTGCGCGCCCAGTGCGTCCAATTCGGTGTACATAATCTTCAGCTTTGAAGGGTAATTCGTAATTGACGACATGAGGTAGCTGCTGGATATCTAACCCGCGAGCAGCCACATCAGTTGCAATGAGCGCACGCACTTTACCCGCTTTAAAGTCATCCAACGCCTTTTGTCTTGCACCTTGGCTTTTATCACCATTAATGGATGCCGCTTGAATGCCATCTAGTATTAGCTCTTTTGCTAAAGCATCAGATGTTTGCTTGGTTTTAGCAAACACCAACACTTGCTGCCAATTGCGTGAGCCAATTAGATAGGATAACAGTTCGCGCTTACGTGATTTATTGACTGGATACACCATTTGCTCAACAGTATCTGCGGTGCTGTTCTCTGGTGCAATCTGTATCTCAACTGGATCATTGAGGAGTTTATATGCCACTTCACGAATACGTTTGGTAAAGGTGGCAGAGAAAAATAAGGTTTGTTTTTCTGGGCTCATTCTACGCAAAATTCGTTGCAAATCGGGCATGAACCCCATATCCATCATGCGATCAGCCTCATCTAATACCAGCATTTCCGTGTGTTTTAAGTGCAAGTTACCGACGAAAAGGTGATCCAATAATCGCCCTGGTGTGGCAACTACAATATCGGCGCCTGCTTTCACATGTTTGGTTTGAACACTCATACTTGTGCCACCATACACAACAACGATTTTGAGTTTTTGATTGTATGATTGCAGGTTATCAAAAACTTGCTGTGCTAACTCGCGCGTTGGCGTTAAAACTAAGGCTTTCACTGCCGCAGCTTGGGTCTGTTTAGAAGGTTGATTATTCTCAGGGGCTGAAATTGTCTCGACTTCGTAGGCTTGTGCATCCAATAAACGCTGAATAATAGGTAAGCCAAACGCAGCAGTTTTACCCGTCCCCGTTTGTGCGCTGGCAAGAATATCTTTTCCTTCCAATATCTGAGGTATCGCTTGCAACTGAATGTCAGTCGGCATTTCAAAACCCAGTTGGCTTAATGTTTGGCAAATAGAAGACGATAAACCCAGTGATTGGAATGGCGATTGAAGAGACATAATGGCCTTTGCTTAGTTGAGCGAATTAAGAAAACACGCAAAGTCTATCAAACTTTGGATTGCTGAGAGGCAAATATTTTCGCCTGTTCGAGCACTTCTGGGTAAATGAGCAAAAAAGTCTTGGTCAGAATCTCATAATGCGTCTCTAAAGTATCACCACACTCTGCTAGCGGCGTCATTCTCTCGCTGCGGTGTGACATGCGTTCTAATGCATACTGAATACTGGTTAAGTCTTGATATGACAGCAACCATTCACCTTGCCACATTGCGTTTGTCGTTGTGACAAATGATGCGGGTACAGCGTAATTGCGGTGCTGACACTCAGAGCGGGACTGCTCAATAAATCTTTTTAAAGGCTCGGTGTGAAATTGTGACCAGTGCTTTGCTAAGCAATGGTCCCAAAACATATCTAACGCGATGGGTGCAAAACGTTTTAATGGCTTAGGAAACAGCATTTTCAACGCCAGTATTTGTGGATGTGTGTCGGTATATTTGTCGACAAACCGATGTAGTCGTATGCCATTCACAACATCTGTAGGATATTTACCGCTTGGATCGCCCTTCACAAAGTCACCCAGTAAATTGCCTTGTAAATCACTTTGGCAATACTGTGCAATGTGTAAATGGGCTAAAAAATTCATCACTGTTCCTTATTTGGGTTTTATAGCTTCATATTCATAACAACATTAAAACTTTATTTTTGAACTTCTATCATAGCTTTTATACTAAATACATAGCATGATTATGCGACAGGTATCTTAATCGAATGTAATTAATTGATATAAAGTTTCTATTTTGAACAAACAGGCTCGACTTATTAAGGATAATTTTCGTGCAAGCTAGGAATAACTGAATTTACTCGCCATACTGTAAACATAAACAGAAGGATGACGCGATGGATGAAAAAAAACAAAACAAAACACCAAGCGATGATTTTGAGATCTGTTGCTGTCCGATTTGCTCTAGTGAAGAATTTTTATTATCAGAAAAGCAAGATGTATTAATTTGCATCCATTGCGGACCCGTTCATCTTCCGATTCAAAATTCCGTATCTGTTGGCAAAAAACATTTCAATGCTACTTGTCAGCCTCGCCCCTCTCTACTGCACTAATGAGTCCGGAGTTTTAAGGCATTTTTATACCTGAACGGAAAACCATTCAGGTATTTCAGACAAACATTGCACGCAATAAACGTCATTTAAGTCAGGCGATTTATCCTGTTGCTGTGGTGAAAAGTAGACGGTTGTTAATCCTGCATTCACCCCCGCCATTACGCCAGTTTCCGTATCATCAACAAATAAACATTCTTCGACTCTATAACCCATTTGCATAGCAGCGTAGAGGAGTAAATCCGGCTCAGGTTTCCAACTATTAATATCGAACGCGCTAAAGATTTTGTTTTCGAAAAATGGTAGCAACCCAGTACGTTCCAGTGAATGCTTCATTTTAGATTGTGGGCCATTGGATGCTACGCAGACCTCAATATCCAATTCTTGTAATTTCTGAACCGTTTCAACTGCAAAAGGAATGGGTTTTAAATGTTCGTCAAACAGTTGATTCAAACGCTCACGAAATCGAGGCTCTAATATTTCCATTGGAATGAGAACCCCCGCTCTCTCACTGGTTTGCTTCAGAATATCGAACATTTTCCCACCTTGGAAATTGCTCATGTATTCATCAGGATTAATATCGGCACCATAACTGGCAAAAACATCAACTAATGCTTGGCAAGTTAAACGCTCGCTATCGACCAATGTTCCATCACAATCGAATATGACGCATTTGATTTTACGTGTATCCATCCCAGAACCTTTTACTTTGCTGACATGGATTTAGTGTTGTGATTTATTCGATAAAAAAACAGTAAGAAGTTAAATTAATGTTACCTTCCGCAGAGTTTAAATCAGAAATTTCAAACAGGATCACTCTTTACGCAAAGATTGGATAAATCACATGCTCAAGTTGGCTTGAAGAAGTTTCAATGTGCTTTAATACATCGGAAATAAAAGCGCTGTTTTTCTGTTCATATTTCGTCATTACATCAGAAAACAACATGGTTTTATCACCTTGAATATAGCGACACATTAATGCAGCAACAGGCTCAGTGCCTTTGAATCCCAAATATAATTGATATTCAGAATCAAGAATAATTTGCGTCAAAAACTCTATTAGCAAACCTTGTTGTTCTGTATTTTCTGTTAATGATGATGCTTGTAGCACTGAAAATAGAATGGTCAAACGGTGAAAATCGACTTCAATAACTTCATCGACTAAACCGGATTCAGTAAAGGTATTACGAGGTGACTGTGTATATTGAATATGGGATTGAAGCTCTAAATATAAAGCTCTACCAGCAATGCTTTCAGGGGTTGGAAACTCTACATCCACTTGACTAGCGAGCCAGTTATTTTTGTCTGCTACAAGTGTTTCAATGTTAGAAAGCATGGTAAAAGCCTTTATATAAATCCATTTGAATAGGCATCCTAACAGTTACCCCATCGTAGGGCTAGAGTATAGGTAATTAAGAAATTAATTTTTATGACTTTTCAATGGCTATGATAGACTTTATGCACAAACAACGATTATTTGACTCGAATCCGAAGGAAAGGACGATGATTAAAAAACTTGCTGTCGTATCAGCAATGGCACTAGCTCTTACTGCCTGTGATAAAAACGAAGTTGGTGATGTGTCTTTAGGTATATTCACCACCAAAGATATTAAAGTTGAAGTATTGACCGATCCAATCGTGACTGGTGTCACTTGTCATATTTCAAATGTTGAAGCAAATTTAGATTTTGCCGATCCTTCTGATATGGGGATTTCTTGTCGTCAAACCGGAGAAATTACTCCTGAGATGATCGCTCAAATTGACAAGTCTAAATCAGGCGAAGTGGTCTTTAAAAAATCGAAAAGTGTTCTGTTTAAAACGTTGAAGATTCGCCGTATCTACGATGCTGGATCACAAACGTTGCTTTACCTTTCATACAGCACCAAAGAAATTCAAGGTAGCTATAAGCACAGCCTATCTACTGTCCCACTCTGGAATACGAAGGCATACAAAACACCAGAACAAATAGCAGCAGAAGCTTCAGCGCAAACAAATAGCTAATTAAATATTCTACTGGAATATTGCTACTTAGCGTCAACGCCAGCCTTCAGTGCTGGCGTTGTATTTCTTAGTCTTATTTAAAATTTTTTCTAAATAATCCCAGCAGACACAACAGCATAAAAGCACCACTTCCTAGGCTACCGCCAGAACTTGAACTCTCCGCAGTGTTGTTATTGTTTACTTGTTCAGTAACATCGAATTTCGCGGCTTCCGTTCCGTTTAATACTCCTGCTATCCATCCTTCATAACCACTGACTTTGGTGTACACGCTTTGCACGCTGATATCTGTATTGCCACAGTCCTTCGGACCGAAACTAACAATTCCGACTTGATGTAGGACACCATCCTCTTCATATAACAATGGCCCTCCGGAATCGCCTCCACACACACCAGTCTGTAAGTTATTAAGAACCTTACCCTGCACACATATTTGTTTATCGCTGAGTGTGAGACTTTCAAAAGATTGATTACATAACTCTGGTTGAGCATATTCAACCTGCGCAGCCTGTAATGTATTAGAGCTTTTAGAATCAGGCCCCGTTTTGCCATAGCCTAATACTTTAAAAACTTCACCGTCCAACTGGTAATCTTCGTTTGCAGTCAGTTGCACGTAATCATTCGGCTCCACAACCAGTGAAGAAATCGGTTCAGCAAGTTTAATGATCGCGATGTCATTATCAAAATTGCCAGTATTTTGATAATCATCTGGATAATAAACCGCTTCTGCTGCGATCATATTGGTTTGGTCAAAAGCATCGTTTTGTATTTGATCGACATTAAAAACGACTTCTAGATCAGAAAACTGGCTCGGTTCGGACGTATATAAACAATGCGCTGCGGTCAAAACGTAACGTTCATTTAATAGAGTTGCACCACAAAAAGAAGTGATCTTAGATTCTTGAGCAATTTGATTGTGAATGAGTAACGCCATGTACGGGTAGTCGGCAGTCGAGACTGTATTACCATTGATAATATACGTCGTTATTGATGATGAAGAAGTATCAGCTGCGAAACTAGATAACGATATCCCTAAACCGAGTAATAACGATGATAAAGATAATGATGATTTTAAAGATAATGATGATTTTAAAAACATACTGCTTTCTCATTCCATAAGTTTTGTTTATACCTAAGTACCTTAAAGTTACTTAGCTACATAAGTGTATTTCAACATACCGTTTATTCCTATCATCAGGTAACTAATTCTGCCCTAACCTATTTTTGCTTACAAAAGTCGTTTTACAACAGGAGGAACTTTTCATATCTTACAGCCTCTATACTCGTAACTGAGTATTTTTTATTAACTTCATTTATAACCTCGAAGCCTATTATGCTTAAACATTTAAAAACCATCACATTGATAGCGGTCAGTTCTCTATTTTTAGCGGCTTGTTCAGATAGTGAGACACCAAAAGTCGGTGAGCAATACCAACCACTACCAACCACGCTTTCTCAATCCGATATAAAACCCGTTACAGAAGTCTTTTCTCTTACTTGTGGTCATTGCCGAAACATGGAAGCCTCTATTCCTGAATTAGAGAAGCTCACCAACCAAGAAATTGCGAAAGTACACGTTACGTTTAATGATCAAGCGCAAGTCGCCGCATTAATTTACTATGCCGCCGTAATGCAACAAAATCACAAACCTGATGAAGCGATGATGAAAGATCTCTTTGCCGCGGTTCAGCTCGGTGAAGGTGCGACGATGACTCAGCAACAGCAAGCGATAGAACAAGCCTTCACTTCGCGACACATGATCAGCCCTTATAGTTTTGATGCGTTACAGCAAAAAGCGCTTTTCCGCTACTTAGACCAAGCAATGGCGATCACCAAACAAGGCCAATTCAACGCTGTACCGACCTTTGTTGTGAACGGCAAGTATGAAGTACTCGTCGGTGGTCATAAAGATATTCAAGACATAGCAGACACGATTAACTTCTTATTAAAACAACCGTAAAGGATTGAACGAGTGAAAATTATTATTCCTATTATTATTTTGTTGTTGGTCGCTTTTTTTATTTACCGCAACATCAATAACCAAAAGCTCGCGGCAGTTAATATCCAAAAAGGTGAGCAATTTCTTGCTGAGAACAGTCAACGAGAAGGCGTCAAAACTACTGAAAGTGGTTTGCAATATTTGGTATTAAAAGAAGGGACTGGCTCGATTCACCCTACGGCAACCAGCCAAGTATTGGTCCATTATCAAGGTACATTATTAGATGGTACGGAGTTTGATAGCTCATACAAACGTGGTGAACCAATTAGCTTTAAACTCAATCAAGTCATCAAAGGTTGGCAAGAAGGTCTACAACTCATGGTTGAAGGAGAAAAGGTGCGTTTGTTTATTCCCTATAACATTGCTTATGGGAAAAGTGGTTCAGGCCCTATTCCTCCGGGTGCCACACTGATTTTTGATGTGGAATTGTTGAAAGTCGATTGAGCTATCTCCCACTTAATTAAACGAAGAAATGAAAAGAGGTCTTACAGATTAAATGTAAGACCTCTTTTTTATTGAGTTTGTTTGAGTTAGTTAGCCTCTATACCTCAATTAGGCATACAGCTGCCCATCTTTGACCATGATACAATCCATACCTGCTGCGAGTGCGGCTTGTCGCCCTATTTCAGTATCTTCAAATACCACACATTCACTTGGTTTCAAGCCCAGTTTTTGCGCAGCAAGTAAGAAAGTGTCAGGGTTAGGCTTATGGTTAATCACATCGGCGGCGGTCACAACTACATCAACCAACGGAAGAATGCCGTTATGCTCAAGAAGTTTAAAGGCGTTGGTTTGGTTGCTACCAGTCCCAATGGCGAGCTTTTTCTCACCATAACATTGTTTAAGCACGTCAAATGTACACTTGATGATGCTGCCATCTTCAATTAAATGGGCAAATAAGCCGGTTTTGGTATCGGCCACTTTTTGCGGATCAATATCAATGTGGTATCGTGCCTGCAATTGCATTGCCACTTTTTGTGTTGGCATGCCGCCCATGCTGTGAATCCATTCTTGATCAAACGGAAAATGAAATTGCTCAGCTGTTTGTTCCCAAGCACGTAGATGTGAAGGCATGGTATCAATTAAGGTACCATCCATATCAAAAATTAAACCTTTGTAGTTGGAAACATCTACTGCCATACGTGCCTCTCTGTTTGATTTTAAGCATGAGGTAATAAATTTCATACTACCGTAGTAATACTGTGGTTATAAGCATACACCTGTGTTATTAACAATTCGATAACCAACTGCCCTAAAACTGTGAGTTAACGGTCAATTTATGTTAAAAATTTCCAATAATGTCGAAATCGAAGATTCTGAAATAGAGCTGACAGCCATTCGAGCTCAGGGAGCTGGCGGACAAAACGTGAATAAGGTGTCTTCAGCCATTCATTTGCGTTTTGATATTCACCAATCTTCACTGCCTGAATTTTATAAAACTCGACTGCTTGAATTGAAAGATAAGCGAATTACGACTGACGGTGTCATTGTCATTAAAGCTCAGCAATTCAGAACTCAGGAAAAAAACAGAGAGGATGCACTAGAACGTTTAAAACAGATAATTTTAGATGCGATTAAGATTCAAAAAGCGCGTCGTGCCACTGCCCCAACGAAAGCATCACAGCGAAAGCGTACTGATAAAAAAGTACAGCGTGGTCAAACGAAAAAACTACGCGGTAAAGTCGATTTCTAAGCAAAAACGCATTTGAATGTGCGTATTTTTTGTCATCAAGCTGAAAACGTAAAGGCCTCGCGAGAATCACTCCGCGAGGCCTTTAATGAACGTTATTGGGGAGAATTAGCGTAATCCGTGTAAAAACTCTGCGCGAGTAGCTGGATTCGATTTAAAAATGCCACCCAGTGCCGTTGTGGTTGTGACACTGGTTGCATCCATAACACCTCGAGATTTCACGCAGTAATGTGTTGCATCTATGGTAATCGCAACATCGTCCGTTTCAAGCAAAGTTTGTAGTGCAACTAAGATTTGTTGCGTCATGCGTTCTTGCACCTGTGGCCGTTGGGCAAAAAATCGAACAATACGATTTATTTTTGATAAACCAATGATTTTTGAGCGTGGGATATACGCAACCGCAGCTTGGCCATCAATGGTAACTAAATGGTGTTCACAAGTGCTAGTAACAGTAATGTCTTTAACTCTCACCATCTCACTACATGACATTTTGTTGTCTATCACTGTGATTTTCGGGAAGTTTTTATAATCTAGGCCAGAAAAGACTTCATCCACATACATTTTTGCAATGCGATGCGGTGTTTCTTCCAAACTATCATCGGATAAATCCAGTTCAAGCAAAGATAAGATCTCACGCATGTGGTATTCAATACGCTCTTTCTTCTCCGATTGGGAAACATCATTTGGTTGCATTGGGGTTTCGATACCACGTTCAATCAAAGCCGCTTGTACTAATTTTGCTGCTTCGCTTAATTCTGGATCTGATACCAATTTCGTGTCCAAATTTGCCATTTGTATTCTCCGATTACACTCTTAACACCCGATAAGCCAGCTACAGCGCTTATTACCGCGGGGTTTTAAGGATACTCGTAATCTTCTGAAATTACATCCCTAATTTACTTGTGACATTTATTGTGCCTAGGTTAACTTCCCTAGCCTATAAATTTGCCCTTTATCATTTCATCTGAAGGTGATTTTAGTAATAATGCGCCCTAGTATTATGAATCACTGAAAATTAGGATGAATTATGGGTTGCTGCGACACGCCGGGCTTAATGCCAATCGACACTGCAATAAACAAAATGCTGGAATCAATTACGCCTATTTCACAGACTCGAACTGTGGCACTCGATGAGGCAATTGGTCATGTTTTAAGTGCTGATATTTGCTCGCCAATGAATGTTCCTCCTTTTGATAATTCGGCAATGGATGGTTATGCGGTTCGTGCTTGTGATCTCGAAAAATCGAGCCAAATGCCTGTCGTGGGTAAATCTTTTGCCGGGCAACCGTATGACGGCGAATGGCCACAAGGGAGCTGTATCCGTATTATGACTGGTGCGCAAATTCCTACTGGTTGTGATGTTGTTATCATGCAAGAGCAAGCGCAAGTCAGTGGCGATATGATTGATTTCTCCCAAGCATTGCCAGTAAAAGCCAAACAGAATATCCGCCCTATCGGTGACGATATTACACAAGGTGCTTTAGTGCTGCCTAAGGGCCATCGTTTAACTACCCGAGATATTCCTTTAATTGCAACATTAGGCATTCCAATGGTACCGGTTTATCACAAACCCAAAGTCGCTTTCTTCTCAACTGGAGATGAACTGAAACCATTAGGCGCAGAATTAAAAGCAGGTGAAATCTACGACAGTAACCGTTACGGCATTAAAGTGATGCTTGAAAAATTTGGTTGTGAGGCGATTGATCTTGGTGTGATCCCTGATGATAAATCTCTCTTAAAACAAGCATTCCAACAAGCTCAAGAACAAGCTGACGTAGTGATTACTTCCGGTGGTGTGAGTGTTGGTGAAGCCGATTACACCAAAGAAATTTTAGATGAACTCGGTGAAATTGGCTTTTGGAAAATTGCCATGAAGCCAGGCAAACCTTTTGCTTTTGGTCATTTACTAGCAACAAACGAACGTCAACAAGCCCTATTTTGTGGCTTACCGGGCAATCCCGTATCTGCTATGTTGACCTTCTATATATTGGTGCAACCATTACTGGCGAAACTGGCTGGCAATAGCGAGTGGAAAGCTCAACCCAATATCCCAGCTATCAGCAAAACGCCATTTAAAAAAGCACCGGGTAGAACCGATTATCAACGCGGTATTTACAGTATTAATGAACAAGGTCAGATAGAAGTATCCACAACGGGTAATCAAAGTTCAGGTGCTTTCCGCTCTATGAGTATTGCGAACTGCTTTGTGGTATTAGAGCAAGAACGTGGCCGAGTTGATGTTGGTGAAACGGTGAAAATTCAGTTATTTAGCCCTAACTTTTACTAACAACCAATAAATACTCCATACAAAATCAAAGGCCGACGAATCATCATCCGTCGGCCTTTGTGGTTTTTGTATCACTTGAGAATCAATGGCTATTACTTGATACTCGATTTTTTCAACGCTTTTTTCTCTTTGAGAATTGAAGCGATCACCGCCACCGTCATGGTTGTTAGCAATACCGACAATGACACCATGGTTGGAATCGCCCATGATGTGCCGATGAGAAGCATTTTCACACCGATGAAAATCATGATAAATGCCAATGCTGGGCGTAAGTACACGAACTTATCAATCATACCTTCTAAAACAAAGTACAAAGATCGAAGCCCTAATAACGCAAACACATTCGCCGTTAATACCAGAAAAGGCTCTTGAGTCACCGCAAAAATTGCAGGAATGGAATCTAACGCAAACATAACGTCTGTCATCGCAATCACAGCAACGACAACCAATAATGGCGTTACCATTAAACCGACATTATCACTAGTAAACAGCTTCGTGCCTTGATAGCTTTCTGTCACTCGGAATAATTTACGCACCATTCTCTCTGGAAATGAGTTCAGTTGCTCTTCTTCATCTTCTGGTTTTGTTAATTGGTAGCCAGTCCAGATAAGGAAGAAAGCAAACAAATATAAGATCCAATGGAATGTTTCGAGCAGTTCAGCGCCAACGGCAATCATGATCGCACGTAAAATCAAAGCCCCTATCACGCCCCACAGCAAAACTCTTGGTCTTAACTCATGCGGGACTGCAAAGCGGCCAAAGATCAAAGCAAACACAAATAAGTTATCAACGCTAAGAGATTTCTCTAGCAAATAGCCCGTCAGAAATGCTGTAGCCGCATCATGAGCCGAATAACTGCTGTTTGGTTCAAAAAACTGCCAATATTCGTATAAAGAAACAAAGAATAACAAAGCCAGCAAAACCCAGAAGCAACTCCAAATCGCGGCTTTTTTAATGGTGATATTGCCGTTACGCGTCTGCCAAACATCCAGTGCCAGCATGAACAAGGTTAATAACGCAAAACAAGCATAAGTTGAGATGTGCATTTCTATCCCTCAAACCGCGGACAGAAATGAATGAGACATTCAGACCATCCGCATAACACAAAAACTATCTGGAATAATCCCGATAGTCGTAATATGCGTTGGTCTCGTCAGAGTGGCGACCCACCTTTGCTTACCGGAAATAGATCTATCACTTTCGTGGCCTATTTCGAGATGACGACAAGCAAATTTTCACTGACTACTCCCCAAACGCAGTCAATGTACTCGCATGTTGATCATCTCTCAAGGAGTATTTTCAATATTTGATAACTTTGATTGAAAATATTTGTTCATCTATATTTTTCAATAGGTTGCAAAATGCGCTGTGGGTTACTTTGTAAAAATTCCACAAAACAATCAGACATTGAAAAGTAAGTCACTTTGCCATACTTATGCATATTCAAAATGGCATCGTAGCCTTCTTTCCCTTTCATGGTATAAGCCGAGGACGTGCCTTTATATAAGCGTTCTGATTCGATGGCATGCCATAGCCCATCTTGTAAGCGAATATGCAAATTACCAATTCGATGGCCAATGGGGTTGTCTGGTAAATAATCAAAATCGAGATTATGTGTATACGGGTAGCTTCCGGAACCTGTTCCTGTTACCCCATTATTGAGTGCGTTATTGATAGCACCTTCCAAGATAGCAGCAAGGTATTGCCCTTTGATTTCATAGACACCGATAGGAACCGCAAAAGGCAGTAATTTACCGGCAATATCCGCTATGGTGATTTTACCTGGGTTTAATGAGGCTCTTACACCACCGGCATTATGAATGGCAAAATCGACTTCATAGCCTTGTTTGCGCATCATGAAAGTGAAAGATTCGGCTACTAAAGGGGCTAAAACGCTTGGACCATTTTGGTCTGGAATACGAATATGTCGCAGTGGATAATCACTTTTTGCCACAACGGTTTCTTGCAACTGACGAACTTTCGGAATGTATTTTTCTAGTAAAATGTTGTGTAGTTTTGGGGCTTTTTTACAGATGACAACGTGCGGATGCTGCCTTAAATATTCACTGGCTTTGGCATGAAAATCATCTTGATGGGTGTCCGCTAGAGTGGCATCTAAACAAAGCCTACGGCCTAATAACAATTCATTTTTTCCATTAAAGTCAATCACCTTACCATCTTGGTTAAAAGTGATATGACAATGTCCCATCGACAGCGAATGATATCCTGCTTGAACGACATAGGTTTGATTCACATATTGACCATAATCATCATCTTTCGTTAAACCTAAATCAGAAAAGTCACCCTGTAACCTGTGAGAATGACCACCAACAATGACACCAATACCAGTTACCTGTTGAGCTAAATCGAGATCGGCCTCATAACCTAAGTGACTCAATAATATAATATTATTAACACCAGAAGCCTGAATAGCACGCACGGTTGCTTTTGCTACTTCAATGGCATTTAAGAATGGCGTATCTTGATCTGGATTTGATATATCGGCCATTTTATCGAGTGCAAGACTAAAAATCGCAATCGGTGTTCCCTGCACTTGCTTAGTAATCCAACCCGCATGTTGAGTTAAAGGCTGATAAGGCACTAGGTTTTCAGAATCGCTGACTCGAATCGATTTTTTGGCTGACTCTTGCGATACGTCCCAGTTTCCCGCAAGAAGTGGAAACTGAATACGTTGCAAGAAGCGCGCAACAGGCTCGTTTCCCATGTCTAATTCATGATTACCCAATGCCATCGCATCAATATCTAATGCATTTAACATGTCGGCATTGGCTTTGCCTTTAAACAATGAGAAATACAAAGTCCCTTGGAAGCAGTCTCCAGCATGTAAAAATAAAAAGCCTTTGTTTTGTTGTAACGCTTGTTGCTTGAGCTGTTCTGCGCGAGTCGCAATTCGAGCAAATCCGCCTGCACTCACGTAAGGTGAAAGCGTTTGTCCGTCAATATTAAGAGAAAGCTGTAGCGAACTTGGTTCAAAATAGGAGTGGGTATCATTGATGTGAGCCAAAGTTAGGCTAACTGTTTGAGCATTGTTTGAAGTCATTATACCTCTTGAATTCGATTGCATTTGTGCGATGAACAGTTCGTCAACGAACAAAGTGATTTCATACTACTGCGAGTTTCATTACAAAACTATGAATTTTTCTATTGCTCCTCCAACTTGTACTGTGACTCAGTAACCGAGAATTGTGAGATGGACATACGTTTAAAAATATTTAATTCTATACTCTACATACTACCTTTTACCTAATTTCCTTTTATCTTCAATACTTAGGATAGCCTATGCAACTAGACCGAATTGAGATCCTTGGCTTTCGTGGTATCAAACGTTTATCGCTAACTTTAGATGAAGTCACGACTTTACTCGGTGAAAATACATGGGGAAAATCCTCTTTGCTTGATGCCTTATGCATCGCTCTGCCAACGTCTGGTCACCTTTATCAATTTGAAATTGAAGATTTTCATGTGGATTACGCGCAATCACACCCTCAAACACAACAAATTCAAATTATTACTCGTTGGCGCTCCACTTATTCAAATGAGCATAAAAATAGCCGTTATCGACGTTTAAAGCCTGTTTGGCAAAACGACGTAGATGCGGATGGCAACGCCTGTAAAATCTGTATTTATCAGCTCAGTGCCTCACGCTGTGAACTAAAAATTGATACGGAATACCAATTTCTCGACATTGAAGGTAATCCTCTTCAACTTGATGACAGCTATAAATTAGCGATGGAGTTATCGCGAATTCACCCCGTTATAAGATTACGTGATGCTCGCCGATTGCCCAGTCACCTTCAAAGTGTTCTAAAGCCTGATCGTGACATTCAAGATAGAACTGAAAAGCGTATCAATAATACCTATCGCCGCTTATTAGCTATGCCCGGCCACGTCAATAAAGGGGAATTAAAAAGTACCATCAATGCCATGCAGCATTTGATTGAGCATTACTTCACTTTTGAAAGGCATAGCAGCAAACAAAAGATGCAACCGAGAGAGCATTTGTTTAGTGGTGAATATGCGTCTCCAGAAGATCACACCAGCTTGATCAAAATATTGCAAAAAAGCAAAAATCAGCAAAGTAAGTTGTTGTTAATGGGCCTATTGAATGCCTTCTTACAAGCCAAAGGCAATGCCACCATCAGTTCTCAAGCTCGCCCAATTCTCATTTTGGAAGATCCGGAAGGCCGACTTCACCCTACGAATTTATTGAAATCATGGGAATTGCTTCAGCTCATTTCTATGCAAAAAATTCTCACCACCAATAGTGGTATTTTGCTCAGCGCAGTCCCTTTATCTTCAATTCGTCGCTTAGTTCGTCAATCCGATGTGACCCAAGCTTATTCAATCAAAGAACATCAATTAAACCGTGATGATTTGCGACGCATCAGCTTTCATATTCGCTTTCACCGGCCCAATGCACTTTTTGCACGATGCTGGCTTTTGGTTGAAGGCGAAACCGAAGTTTGGCTGTTTAATGAGTTAGCCAAAATTTATGGCTACAACTTAGCATCAGAAGGTGTCCAAATCATTGAATTTGCCCAATCCGGATTGAAGTCGTTAATCAAAATGGCCAAAGCGCTGCATATTGATTGGCATGTGGTGGTCGATGGCGACCCTGCTGGCAAAAAGTACGCAACAACGGTTCGAACACAACTGGCACAAGATCTTGAAAAACATCGTTTAACCGAGTTGCCCGATAGAGATATTGAACATTTTCTTTACCATAATGGTTTTGAAGACTATTTCAGAAGCATGGTGCACATTACTAATGACCACCCCATTCCCGCGAAAAAAATCGTTCAACGAGCAGTAAAAAAACATGCTAAACCGGATTTGGCTCTCGGTATTGTTGAATTTTGTGAAGAGCATGGCCCTGAAAAGATCCCGCTACTTTTACGCTGGATTTTAAAGCGCGTTATCACTATGGCTAATGGTAATAATTGACAACACTCAGGTCGTACATATACCCAAGTAACCTCAAGATGAGAGTTTCAGCAAGAATAAAACAAGTTTTAGGCAAGGCAAATTGAATATGATCATAGTGATTCTCTCTCTGTTCAATTTAACGCAGCATAAAGCTTGTTTTAACTTGCCCTTCGGGAGCTTCATCCAAGCCCTAGCCTACGTCAGATTTACTTGAAAGGTGCTACATTCCGTTATAAATCTTCCTTGTCTAAAGGCTTGGATGATAGCTCTGAATTCTGCATCTTGAAGTCACTTGGGTATAATAACCATTGGTAGTATCATCTTTGCTTCATTTAATATGTGGTAAGGAAATGATCCTATGTACAAACTGATCGCAATTGATATGGATGGCACATTGCTCAATAGCAAAGGCGAAATTAGTCAACGTAACAAAGACGCTATCGCTCAAGCTCGCGCAAAAGGCGTTCATGTGGTATTGGCTTCTGGTCGTCCGCTTGACGGCATGTTATTTGCCTTAAAAGAACTTGGTATGAATAGCGACATGGATTATGTGATCAGTTACAACGGTTCACTGGTGCAAACCGTGGCGAATAACACCATGATTCGTCAGGGAATTTTAACTGGTGAAGATGCTAAGTTGCTCAACCAATGGGCGAATAAATTGAACGTATTTATTCATGCCTTCTCGTTAAAGCAAGGCTTGATCAGCCCGAAAGCCAATCTTTACACCACGCACGAATCAGAAATCAATGGTATTGCGTTAACTGAATTACCCTTTGAAAATTTAGCCGATGATGATGCTATTTTAAAAGTCATGATGGTTGAGCAAGAAGATAAGTTGACTCATGCTATCGAACGTATCCCAGCAGAGTTGCATGACAAATTCACCATTGTTCGTAGTGCCCCTTTCTTTTTGGAATTCATGAACCCAACCAGTGATAAAGGTTCGGGTGTTGCTTCTTTAGCCGAACACTTAGGTATTGAAGCATCACAAGTTATGACCTTAGGTGATGCGGGCAATGATCACCACATGCTTGAATATGCAGGCCTTGGAGTGGCAATGGGCAATGCGACTGAAGCCACTAAAAAAATAGCCGACTATGTGACGGACACCAATGAAAACAGTGGCGTAGCACAAGCCATCGAAAAATTTGTTTTAAATTAAGGTCAACAGCCCCTAATAGGTTATCGCTAACCATATCAACAGCACGCTGAATCTAGCGTGCTTTTTTTAATTTTTACACAATACGCTTGACCTTAGAGTGTACTCCAAGGTGTATGGTTTAACTAAATCCTAAACGGAGTTTGGTTATGTCAGATAAAAACACCAACACAATGACGAATATCTCATCGATCCACCCTCTTGAATCTGAGGCAAGTTGTGGTAATCGCACGTCTAATAGCTCGTGCTGCAAAGCACCCAAAACATCACAGAATGAGCAACCTCTGCATGATGCGAATCCCAATCAATCTCGTGCTGAATGGCATGTGTTAGGCATGGATTGCCCGTCGTGTGCTAGAAAAGTCGAAACCGCTGTCGCTAAAGTGGTTGGAGTCGATTCAGTAAAAGTTCTGTTTGCCACAGAAAAACTGGTGGTGAATTTTTCATCGCCGGCATCGAAGCTACAAATTGAAACGGCTTGTGCTGATGCAGGCTTTAAAACGCAATCCATGCAGGCGAAATCACTTAGTGACAGCAACGCTCAACCAACGACCCGTCCTGTAGCCAAATTTATCAGTGAAAATATCAGTATCATAGGTATTGCGTTTGGTATGCTGCTCGCTGCGGTCATCAAAACTTGGTCACCACAACTTAGCCAATGGTTATTTACGCTAACTTGCTTATTAGGACTCGTGCCGATTTTAAAAAGTGCTTACCGCTTAACGAAATCAGGTACGCCTTTTGCTATTGAAACGCTAATGAGTGTTGCGGCAATTGGTGCATTGTATTTAGGGGAAACCGCTGAAGCGGCCATGGTTCTATTGCTATTTCTCATTGGTGAGCGTTTAGAAGGTATTGCCGCCTCTCGTGCCCGTAGTGGTGTACAAGCATTAATGGCATTAGTACCGGAAAATGCCACCAAAATTGTCAATGGAGAGCGCACCACAGTCTCCGTAGCAGAATTAGTACCTGGTGATATCATTGAAGTCTCACCCGGTTCCCGCCTACCTGCTGATGGCCAATTATTTTCAGAAATAGTCAGTATTGATGCCAGCGCCTTAACCGGCGAATCGATACCCGTTGAACACCAAAAAGGTGACAACGTAATGGCTGGTTCAATTGTGGTTGACCGCGTCGTACGTTTTAAAATCACATCAAAACAAGGTGATAATGCTATCGACCGAATTTTACATTTGATTGAAGATGCTGAATCACGTAAAGCACCATTAGAACGATTTCTGGATAAGTTCAGCCGTTGGTATACCCCGCTTATGATGGTGGTAGCGCTACTGGTCGTTATTGTTCCTCCAATGCTATTTGCGCAACCTTGGGAAACATGGGTCTACCGTGGATTAGCTTTACTCCTTATCGCTTGCCCTTGTGCGCTTGTGATTTCAACACCTGCAGCCATTACCTCTGGACTGGCGACAGCGGCTAAACGCGGCGCATTAATTAAAGGCGGTGCAGCATTAGAACAGCTTGGTAAAGTTGAAGTAATGGCATTTGATAAAACGGGCACGCTGACACAAGGCAAGCCGCAAGTGACAGATGTTGTTGGTTTAAGCGAGTTTACCTCATCGCAAGTGCTTACCCTTGCTGCGGCAGTTGAAGTGGGGTCAACTCACCCACTGGCGACTTCGCTGATTGATAAAGCCAAACGAGATAATCTTGATATTCCTGAAACTCAAAACAAAAATGCATTGGCCGGTATTGGTGTACGTGGAGAAATTGATGGCACTTTGGTGCAAATTTCGTCACCGAGTAAACTTGATATTGAATTAGATGCTTCAATTACTGAGCAAATTAATAAACTAGAAGATCAAGGCAAAACCGTTGTTGTTGTCAGTCAAACTCCAGTCATGGGCAATGGAAACCATGCCATGTCTGCCATCGGTATTATCGCTTGGCAAGATAGAATTCGTGAGGATGCTAAAGCAGCGTTACATGCTCTGGATAAACTTGGCATAAAAGCGATGATGCTGACTGGCGACAACCCTCGCAGCGCAGAAGCGATAAGCCAGCAATTATCATTCAGTAGCCAAGCTGTTAATTCTCAAGCTAATAATTTCCAAGCCATGAATTACCAAGCCAGTTTATTGCCCAAGGATAAAGTGCAATACATTGAGCAATTATCGAAACATTCACATGTCGCTATGGTTGGTGATGGCATCAATGATGCGCCCGCGATGAAAGCAGCGAATGTCAGTGTAGCAATGGGCGCAGGTACCGATGTGGCACTCGAAACTGCTGATTCGGCCTTAACCCATAACCGATTAACCGAATTACCTGCAATGATTGAGCTATCTCGGGCAACGCTGTCGAATATTCGTCAAAACGTCACCATTGCACTCGGATTAAAAGCCGTCTTTCTGGTGACAAGTTTACTCGGGATTACCGGGTTATGGGTTGCGGTACTGGCTGACAGCGGAGCAACTGCCCTTGTGACCCTCAATGCTCTCCGATTGCTGAGATTTAAACCAAAAAACTGATGTTTAGCGTTAGTAATCATAAATCTGAGGTAAACAAGTTGAATCTTGTTGCCTCAGAAGTATGATGTGCGCTTAACGGATCAATACGGGTAATAAAAAATCGATGAAAATCGTCGCTGTTACAGCCTGTCCAACGGGCATTGCGCACACTTATATGGCTGCCGAAGCCTTGGTAAAATCCGCAGCACAAGCCCAAGTAACCATTCAAGTAGAAACACAAGGTGCAATGGGTATCGACAATAAGCTGAGCTACAAAGATATCAGCCTAGCTGATGTGGTATTAATTGCCTCAGACATTAATATTGAACAGCCGGAACGTTTCGAACAAGCCCGTCCAATCCAAGTGTCAATTGAAGATGTGCTCACCAACCCAGACGCGGTTATTGATCGCTGCATCAAACATGCACACTAGGCGCATAACTTTTTATTTAGGCTCAACCGGGCTTCCTTCGTGGCTGCTCAAATCTATTCATCAACAAGTCAAACCCTCGCACAGCGACGTGAGTCTAATTAAGGTACAAACACTGCAACAAGTGAATGTAAAAGACTACTTAAATGTGCTGACTTTGGCTTTCCACCCATTTGAATTATGCCAATTAGTATTAAGCTCCGAAGACCAAAATCTGCTTGAACAACAAGTCGTAGGATTAAAAACACACCTACAACAAGAATGTTTAGTTCTCGACTCTGATACGATTCAATCCACCCGAAAAATCAGTAATCTTGGCCTCTTTAACGCGCAGGTCTTTGACATCGAACGAGAGTTAGCCAGTTTTTTGAAACTCTATTCTTTAATATGTCGTTCAGGCGATCCGCAACTCGCAGAAAAGAAATTTTGTCTGCGCTGGATTGCAAAATTTGCTCAAAGTGATTCACCAGAACAACTTGAACAAGAGTTGTATCGGCGTGAAGCGTTATCGTCGACTGGAATGCAGTCCGGCTTAGCTTTACCTCATGTGATGAGCGATACCGTCTCTACTCCACAAATTATGATACTCACCAGCCCAGTTGCTATAGATTGGCTTTCCCCTTTCGGCCCTGTTACGCACATCATTGCCCTTTTGCTCCCCATAAATGCCAATAAAGAAACATTAATGGCTGTGCGTCATCTCGCCACTCCCTTTATAAAACCAGAAGTCAACGAGTTCATCTGCCAGCACTATACGCCATTAGAGTTGCAGGCGATTGTGTCTTGCTTGATGAAACTTGAGCACTAGTTTTTCGTCAATAAGCTAGGGTCTGTTGATCTTTCGTGGTTAAATTTTGTTCGAGATAAAAGCGTTTTAAGCAAGGCAAGTCGATTGTAGCCTAGTTATTCTAAGTAAATGAGACTTAACCTGTCTTATTACAAACTACGGCATAAAACGCTTTTAGCCGAACCCTTCGGGCAGCGTTTGTTGGTCATTTGTACTGCGTTATCGGCTCCTCGTGTAGGCTATCTATCCACGTACATGGCACGGAACTCACTCGGGGTTCTACCGGTTTTGTGTTTAAATACTCGGAAAAAGTAATTCACATCGTTATACCCACAGCGCATGGCCACCTCAGATAAGCGGAACGAGTAACGCATTAGCATGAATTTGGCGCGCTCCAATCGCACCCAAGTAATGTAATCGGCTAAGCGCATATGGCCCTGTTGCCGAAACAAGCGAGATAAATGGTTAGGGCTGATATTAAAACGATGAGCTATGCTGTCACGGGTAATATTGCGGTGAAAGTTCTCTTGTATGTAGATACAAATCCCCTGATAAAGATCTTCACTACGGCTTTGTGAGGAGGCATCAGGCGACAGTAACATGCCATGACAATAGCTCATCAAGGCCATCAATAAATGCCCACCGGTTGGATGGAGATGCTTTTCCTTCGATAAGGTGTTGAGAGCATTCAAAATATGATCAATGGCATGGCCGGTTCGAGTTTGAATACTGTGTTTTTGTACATCAAAGAAACTGGCTTCCCCTTTTCTTTTTTCCACCAGGCTAAAACCAAGCTGACGCTTACCAAATAGCAAACTTAACACACAGCAATCGCTATCCCATTCTGGTTTATTCCAACTGTTGGGCGGAATATACAAAATATCGCCAGGCAATACTTTTACGGTACTCACACCAAAGTCAGGATCTTCAATTTGATTGATGTACTCGCCTGTTATCACAAACTCCATTCGTGGAAAATTCACTTGATAACTAAACGGCGGTGGCGTGGTGTGATCATGGGCAAACCAAACACGGTTAAAGTTTTCGCGTTCAGAAAGCACACCTTCCAGAACATTGATAAACACCTGATTCATAGATAATCACAACCTTAGATCATTTTACGGGCAAGAAGTTAAGTTGACGGACATCATTCTATAACAAAGCCTCTCGACACTATAACTCATCATTTAATTATCAGGTGATCATGATCACAAACCGCTACCATGGTTACAATAATCCAGTAAATGGTGCTTATGTACACTATTTTTTGTAAAGCAAATCGCCAACAATTCATTCCAACAAATGATAATAATGAAAACAAATAAATATAAACTAAATAGGTACTGCCATGATTACTCAGCTGATTAATGAAAAGCTAATCCGCTTAGATCTTAAAGCCACCACCAAAGATGAAGTTTTTTCAGAAATGGTGGATGTTCTGGATGCTCAAGGAAAACTCAGTGATAAAGCTCAGTTTCTTAAAGACATTTATGCCCGAGAAGACATTGGTAACACTGGTTTTGAAGATGGTGTTGCCATCCCTCATGCCAAAAGTGCAGCGGTTGCTGAGCCTGCTGTCGCCATTGGTATCAGTCGTTCTGGTATTGAATATGGTGCCGAAGACGGTGAAGATTCAAAATTATTCTTCATGATCGCCTCTCCTGATGGTGGCGCTGATCATCACATTGGAGTACTTGCCGAACTTTCTTCTAAATTGATTGAAGAAGGTTTTATTGATGCATTTTTTAAAGTAAAAACACCTGAAGAAGCACTTGCTTTACTGCTTGAAAAGAAAGAAACGGAAGTTACCGTTGCGGCAGATAACGGTTTAATTATAGGCGTAACGGGTTGCCCAGCGGGTATCGCACACACCTATTTAGCCGCTGAATCATTGGAAAAAGCCGCCGCTGAAATGGGTTACGAAATTAAAGTAGAAACCAATGGCTCAATTGGTGTGAAAAACGCGCCAACACAAGAAGAAATCGACCGCGCGGTTGCTATTGTCGTGAGCTGTGACAAACAAGTGGACATGGCTCGCTTTAATGGCAAGAAACTGATTCAAACTAGCGTAAAAGCACCTATTAGCAATGGTAAAGGTGTGATTCAACAAGCCTTAGATGCTGCACCTTTTAAAGCGGATGCGTCACAAAGCAGTAAAGAGGATAAGTCTGGTGCTAACTCGGGCCGTTCAAACCTATATCGCTACTTGATGAATGGTGTATCTCATATGATCCCATTCGTGGTAACCGGTGGTTTGATGATCGCCCTATCATTAGCGCTTGGTGGTGAACCAACACCAAATGGCATGCAAATTCCTGAAGGTAGCCTATGGAACCATGTTTTAAATGTAGGTGTGGTGGCTTTCCAATTGATGATCCCAATTCTTGCGGGTTATATTGCCTTTGCGATTGGTGACCGTGCAGCATTAGCACCAGGTTTCATTGGGGGTTGGATTGCCAACAATGGCTCATTCTATGGTGCAGAAGCCGGTACTGGCTTTATTGGTGCGATTATCGCAGGTCTTTTAGTGGGTTATTTTGTGCGCTTTATTGCCACTCGTGATTACCATAAAATGCTCGCCCCTCTTGTTCCAATCATGATTGCACCGATTCTAGGTACCGTGTTCATCGCTTCGCTTTTCATCTTTGTGATTGGCGCACCAATTGCCGACTTAATGCAATGGTTGAACGCAGTATTGACTGAAATGAGCACAGGTAACGTAGTTCTACTGGGCATTGTACTGGGTGGCATGGCTGGTTTTGATATGGGTGGCCCATTCAACAAAGTGGCGTTCCTATTCTCTGTCGGCATGATCGCAAGTGGCCAAACTCAATTTATGGGTGCTATGGCGGTTGCTATTCCAATTGCTCCTCTGGGTATGGCGCTAGCAACAGTGATTGGCCGCAAATTTGGTATCTTCGAAGAAAGTGAGATTGAAGCAGGTAAAGCCGCAGGTGCAATGGGCTTAGTAGGTATCTCTGAAGGTGCCATCCCATTTGCCGCACAAGACCCACTATCGGTAATTCCTGCGAACGTTATCGGCTCAATGGTGGGTGCGGTAATGGCTTTCTCATTTGGTATTACCAACAGCGTCGCTCACGGTGGTCCTGTAGTTGCCCTACTTGGCGCAATGAACAAGCCACTATTGGCCATCCTATGTATGGCAACGGGTGCCATCGTAACCGCTGTTGTTTGTGTCACCTTGAAGAAAATGCGTCAAGCTAAATTAGCGACCGCTTAACTGAACAAATTAAACGATTAAATTCCAATGCAGGCTATAATGCCTGCATTCATTTTTTGATAAATTTATAACTTATTTGAAGGATCATTATGATTACGCTTCCTCCTTTTGTACTCATGCAGAATGTCATTCAAGATTATGCATGGGGCAGCAAAACATCGATAAATCAACTGTTCGATATTTCAAATCCAGATAACAAGCACCAAGCTGAAATCTGGATGGGTGCGCATCCAAATGGTTGTTCGCAAATTACCCATAAGGGCGAAACTTTTGGTTTGGACTCTGTTATTGAACATAACAAAACTGAAATCCTAGGTGAACGTACTGAAAAGCGTTTCAACGAACTTCCGTACCTATTCAAAGTTCTGGCCGCAGAAAAAGCGTTATCCATCCAAGTTCACCCAAGTAAGCAAGCAGCTGAAGTAGGTTTCGACAAAGAAAACCAAGCAGGCATTGCTCTAAAAGCTGCAAACCGGAATTACAAAGATCCAAACCACAAGCCTGAATTGGTTTATGCCTTAACGCCCTATCAAGCCATGAATGGATTTCGCGATTACTCGGAAATCATTCGTTTGTTTGAAGCAGTGAACGCCTCAACTCTGACTGTTTACGTTGAAGCCCTTAAAGCAAATCAAACACAAGCAGGTTTGAGCCAATTTTTCGAGGCAATGCTGTCACTGACTGGTAAAGAAAAAGTATCGGCGTTACAAGCGCTTCACCAGCATGCGGTAGAGCATAAAGGTGATGCATTAGCCAATCTACTACTTGATTTGGAGCAGCAATACCCAGGTGATGTTGGTCTGTTTGCCCCATTAATGCTGCATACTATTACTTTGCAACCGGGTGAAGCCATGTTCCTTGATGCGTGTACTCCACATGCCTATATCAAAGGTACAGGTTTAGAGATCATGGCTAACTCTGACAACGTACTTCGCGCGGGATTAACGCCAAAATACATGGATGTGCCTGAACTGATAGCCAACACAACTTGTGTGCCAAAGCCAAGTAATGAAATTTTATTAGCTCCAAAAGAAGAGAAGAACGCGAAGCACTACCCAATCCCAGTGGATGATTTTAAATTCAGTGTATATGAGTGCGAAGCAAATTTAGTATGTGATAGCGCCGAGATTATTTTCGCCATTAATGCTGATGTAACTCTGACTCACCCCAGTGGCCATGTTTTAGTTATTACTAAAGGTCAATCGGCATTCATCCCATGCTCGACCGGTGAATATAAAGTCCTAAGCTCAGGCTGTTTTGCTCGCGCGTATAATTAATTTTGTAGCGCCATCGATTCTTTAGCCCTATCTTCAGAATCTCTCAACATGCCTTGATTTGGTTCATAGATTAAACCGTGCCGCACTTTTTTGTGGCACGGTTTTTTATTCTAATCAGACCACTTACTGCACACTTGGAAAATAAAATCATAATGGTAAAATCCGGCTTCCAAAAAATAGGATTCCCCATGCTAAAACAATTATTATTGGCGACTACCGTTTGTCTTGCCCTTTCTGCTTGTAACGATTCTTCAAGTTCGAGTTCTTCTGAGTCGAAAGAACCTCTCACTGAACTTACGTTTTCTAATCTATCTAATGCCGCAAGTATTGCTCGGGTTGAAAGTTCAGATGAAGGCTCTCATCTCATCGGTTTTGATGCAGATGGTGCGCCTATTGGTGATATTTCAAATGTGAATGTTAACAAATTTACGCCTGTTTCTAATGGTGGATTCGTGGTTGAGGTGGTTGAAGACCATCATTCTCTATACCAATATCAAAATTTTGGCGATAGTGTTGAAGATCATGCACCGATTAATCATAACTACCGTAAACCTGTATGGTATTACGTTCAGACTTCAACATCAGAAGATGGCACAATTTCAATTGGCGAGTATTTTTTAATTTCAGATAATAAGGAAATTCCTGATTTTGTAGGTGAAAATAGCAAAGGTTTATTGGTTTTTTCAAATGGCGAAACCTTTGATACTAAATCTTATACACGCGGGCATTTTTACAACAGCCTTGAGTTAAATACGGAATCCATTATCGATGCCATCTCAAAACTAACCGATGAAGATTCAAATGAGTCCATTGCTGAAGTATTACAACAACTCATTGAGAATAAGACGTTAGAAAAAGCGAAACATATAATTCAAATAAGTGGTGACACGTTATTATCAACTAGCGAGAACCTTGGCAGTGTATTAATAGAAACAAACAAAGGTGCACCAGCCTCATTCAGTAATGAAATTTGTAATAATGATAAACTTACGAATGCACAAAAAGTTACTTGTAAAACGGTAGTGATCCCGGCTATCAATTCTGGCGTGGTTTCTGGCCTAATTGGTATAGATAATAAGATTAAAAACCTAAGTGATGTAACACAGATCCTTACTATGCATAATTCAGAATTAACCTTATTAAATACTGGATTATTGAACAAGGATGCTGAACTCGATGAGTCTTTAGCTGGTGGTTGGGATGGTGAAATTGCTCTTAATCCACACAATCAAAACGACATTCTAACATTTACTTTAAGCCACTCATTTAACGACAATATATGTGGTGATGTAAATAAACAGTGTATCTATTCCGTACAAGAAGTCACATCAGGATCGGTTGGGAATAAAATAACTAGTATTGAAAGCAATTTTGTACTCGACGCCAACACCGGCTTTGAAACCGACAGTGAAGCTGGTCAAATCGAAGGCGGTCAGCAAAACTATCTTTGGGTCAACGACGACTACATTGTGATTAAAGAAGCGCTTCAAATTTCGATTATAGATAGAAAAGCTGGTAACAAGCTACTATCGCCAGTTCTAGCTAATACTGAAATCGACACTATTAACCTCACCAATGATAATAAATTGTACATCACAGCTACAGCCACTGACTCATCAGGTCAACCTGCTGCTTATATCTATGATATTACATCAGATGTGATGAGCGATGACATTGCAAATGGTGAAAAACTTCACGCTTTCAAAGCCTTGGCTAAGTAATCATCGCCCTATTTGATCAAGCGCCTAACTGCACTCAGCTAGGCGCTTTTTTTGCCCGTAAGAAAAAATAATTTCACACACTTTCAAAATTTGACGGGTATCACATAGCTTTCATATCGTCTATAATGCGCGCTAATTCATCAGCACGGGTTAATGGGTTTTGCTAATACCATAACCTCTGACCCAGTATGGCTGAAACGACATCAACATAAAGTTCAAACCAGAGGAATGCCGTTATCTTAAGCACAGCAAACATCACCATGCAATTTGGTGCTAAACCCCTATTCGAAAACATCTCGGTAAAATTCGGCGACGGTAACCGTTACGGCCTTATTGGTGCCAATGGTTGTGGTAAATCCACCTTTATGAAGATCTTAAGCGGTGAGCTTGAACCAAGTTCTGGTAACGTAAGTTATGACCCGAACGAACGTGTCGCTAAGCTGAACCAGGATCAGTTCGCCTACGAAGAATTCACAGTTATTGATACTGTCATCATGGGCCACAAAGAATTATGGGAAGTAAAAGTAGAACGTGACCGCATCTATTCTTTAGCTGAAATGAGCGAAGAAGACGGCATGAAAGTGGCTGATCTTGAAACGCAATTTGCAGAAATGGATGGCTACACAGCAGAATCTCGTGCTGGAGATTTACTACTGTCTGTTGGTATTCCGACTGAACAACATTGGGGCCCAATGAGTGAAATTGCTCCTGGTTGGAAACTGCGTGTGCTGTTGGCTCAAGTACTTTTTGCTGATCCAAATATCATGCTACTTGATGAACCAACCAACAACTTGGACATGGACACTATTCGTTGGTTAGAAGAAACCCTAAATCAACGTAACTGCACCATGATCATCATCTCGCACGACCGTCACTTCCTAAATGAAGTTTGTACGCACATGGCAGATATCGATTACGGTGAATTACGAGTCTACCCTGGTAACTACGATGACTACATGTTTGCAGCGACGCAAGCTCGTGAACGTCTATTGGCCGATAACGCAAAGAAGAAAGCACAAATTGCTGAGTTACAAACCTTCGTATCTCGCTTCTCGGCTAACGCATCGAAAGCAAAACAAGCGACTTCTCGTGCGAAGCAAATTGATAAAATTCAATTAGAAGAAGTGAAAGCATCAAGTCGTCAAAACCCTTTCATTCGCTTTGAGCAATCAAAAGAGTTGTTCCGTAACGCGCTTGAGATTGAAAATTTATCTCAGGGATTCGAAACAACGCTGTTTGATAAATTTAATGCTATCTTTGAAGTAGGTGAACGTGTTGCCATCATCGGTGAAAACGGTGTGGGTAAAACTACCCTATTAAACACTTTGGCTGGCGTACTAGAACCAAAAACAGGTTTCTATAAGTGGTCTGAAAACTCTAATATTGGTTACTACGCACAAGACCATGCCCATGAATTTGCGGAAGATCTAACCGTATTTGATTGGATGGCGCAATGGCGTCAAGAAGGCGATGATGAGCAAGTGGTTCGTAGCTTCCTAGGCCGTATGCTATTTGGTCAGGATGACATTAAAAAACGCGTTCAAGTACTTTCCGGTGGTGAGCAAGGGCGCATGTTGCTTGGCAAACTGATGATGCACAAACCGAATATGTTGTTGATGGATGAACCAACCAACCACATGGATATGGAGTCAATCGAATCATTGAACTTGGCGCTAGAAAACTACAAAGGCACCCTATTCTTTGTATCTCATGACCGCCAATTTGTGTCATCGCTTGCAACTCGTATTCTTGAGATCCGTGATGGTCAAATCCATGACTTCCGTGGTACTTATGATGAGTTCTTAAAAGCACGTGCTGCAACGGCTTAACTCATATTGCACGATAGACTAATTTCGTAATAAACAATAGTTAGTAATAAACAATAGTTAGTAATAAACAATAGTTAGTAATAAATCATACAACCATAGATTGAAGTTGTAATCCGAGTCTTTAAACACAATTGCAACTTCAATCACAAAGGCTACGTAAGGAAATACTATGAGATTGAGTACATTTGTTGTTAGCTTGGCTCTTGCTGTTTCGTCTTCAAGCTTTGCTGGCATTATTAAGCCTGATTGTGATGCATCAAAAGCAGCTAAAAATGCGGCTTTAGAAAGTACCGTCGGTGTCAGTGGTCGCTGCGATGCAGAAAAAACAGCGAAACAAGCCAAAAATGAAGCCGCTGATAACATTAACGATCATGTCGACAATGCAAAAGATGCGGCTAATGATAAAGTAGACAATGTGAAATCAAGCACAGCAGATAAGGTTCAAGGAACAAAAGACGCTGTATCTGATACTAAAAACGATGTTACAGAGAAAGCCTCTCAAGCATCCGATAAAGCAGAACAATTTAAAGATGCACCGGTAAAAACAGTCGTCGAAGGTTCTAACTAACCTCTTATCACTGTTGAATAAACCGCATTACACTTTGCAACGTTACAGGTTGTACAGTCACAAAATAAAGAAGGGAGCCGCAACTGCTGTGGCTCCCTTTTCTTTACCTATAACTAAAAAGTAGCGTCTTACTTTAATTTTACTTCATCAAAGCAACCGACTCTTGAGCAATAACAAACTCTTCGTTGGTTGGAATAACCATGGCCACTGGAGAATCTTCGGTTGTAATGATGCCTTCTTCACCAAAACGTGCGTCCGCATCCGCTTGTTCGTTTTCTTTGTAGCCGAAGATTTTCAAGTAACGAAGAATTTCACGACGAATTGGTAGTGCGTTTTCACCAATACCACCAGTGAAAATGATTCCGTCTAGGTTATCTAGCGCCACCATGTATGAACCGATATATTTCGCGACACGGTAAGTAAAGACTTCAAACGCTAATTTAGCGCCTTCATGCCCTTCTTCCATCGCTTCCAAAATACCACGAGCATCACTGGTTAAACCAGAAACACCTAAGAAGCCAGATTTCTTGTTTAATGTTTCAAATACTTTTTCTTGAGTCCAACCTTTGTTCATCAAAAATTCAATGATACCTGGATCAAGGTCACCACAACGCGTCCCCATCATAAGGCCAGCCAGTGGCGTGAAGCCCATGCTGGTATCTACACTCTTACCATTTTTGATCGCACATACTGAGGCACCGTTACCTAGGTGTACAGAAATGAAACTCGACTCTTCAATCGGTTTATTGATCATTTTCGCTGCTTCACGGCTTACGTAGTAATGGCTCGTGCCGTGGAAACCATAACGACGGATTTTGAATTCATCATATAAGGTTTTATCAATTGCACCAGTGTATGCTTTAGCAGGCATTGTTTGGTGGAAAGCGGTGTCGAATACAGCGAATTGAGGAAGAGATGGGAAAGCTTTTAATGCAGATTTAATACCAATGACATTAGCAGGAGCATGAAGCGGAGCGAGTTCTTTAACTGATTCAATATCTTTTAACACTTGCTCATCAATTTGAACCGTTTTCGTAAACTTCTCACCGCCATGTACGATACGATGGCCAACCGCAATCACTTCATCTGTCAAACCATAGTCAGCCACAATATCAACTAATTTTTGAATCGCGATTTGGTGGTGGCTTTCTTCACCAACGATTGAGATTTCTTGTTTCTGTCCCTGGTGCTTCCAACTCATTCTTGAATCTTCTAGCCCAAAACACTCACCAAGCCCTGTTAATACGGCATCCCCTGTGACTGAGTTGATAACGGCAAATTTCAGTGAAGAGCTGCCGGAATTGATCACTAATACATATTGATTTGACATGAGATTCTCTTTCTACGTTTTGTGAAGATAAACACTATAGTCGTGAATAGTGTTATTTGCATTACATTATTCAATATTTTTTTAATCTTTCAACTTTATTTTGGTCATTTCAGATTTGAGTAATAATTTGCTTGATCTAAAACAAGGGTTCATTTCTTTTAGAGAATAAATAAATTCGTTAACTAACCTCAGATGAGGTTAACTACAAACGTAAAAAAGCCGAGACAACATTTCGTTATCTCGGCCTTAAGATCTTGTTTGGTAACGTTAGTTAAAGCTATTAACCTTCGCGGTTACCGCGTGGTGCAGATGCTTTTCCTTTAGGGCCACGGTTACGGTCGAAACGACGCTCACCATTACCACCATCGCGACGACCACGGTGACCTTCACCACGTCCACCACGGAAACCACCACCATCACGACCGCCGTCGCGACGAGGACCACCAGAACGAGGGCCACGTGATTCACGGAAATCATCAAAATCACACACGACTGCACCCACTTCTTTTTGGCGGATACGCAGCTTCTTCAGTTTACCAGCAACTTCAGATGTCATTGCTTTTGGTAACTGTACGAATGTGTGGCCTTGAGCCAGTTTAATTGCACCGATTGAATGCTTAGTTAAGCCAAGCTCGTTTGCTAATGCACCAACGATATCCTTCACTTGTACGCCGCTGTCACGACCAACTTGCAATTGGTAAGTATCCCAATCTTGCTTGTTGCCACCAAATGAACGACCTTCGCCACGGCCACCGTCACGAGGGTTTTCACGACGCTCACGACGACGCTTATTATCACGCTCGATCGCTTCAATCATCGGATCTGGACCTTTATAGAATAAAGGACGCTTACCTTGTTGGCGCTTAAGTAAAATAGCCGCTAATGTCGCTGCATCTACATCTAAAGACGCTTGTAGCTTTTCAATCAACTCAACAAAGCTTTCTAGTGATGCGTTGTCTTTATCGGCTTCAAGCTCTGCGCTTAATTTCACTAGACGCGCTTCTGCCACTTTATCGCGTTGTGGAAGTTGGATTTCTTCCATGCTTGATTTCGTCACACGCTCAATAGTGCGAAGCATACGCATTTGGTTAGTGCGAACAAGTAGAATTGCTTTACCAGTACGTCCCGCACGGCCAGTACGACCAATACGGTGGATGTATGATTCAGTATCAAACGGGATATCGTAGTTGAACACGTGCGTAATACGAGGCACATCAAGGCCACGAGCTACAACATCTGTTGCCACTAGAATATCAATCACGCCACGTTTGATGTTATCAACGGTGCGCTCACGTTGAGCTTGAGGAATATCTCCATGTAATGCTGCTGATTTGAAACCACGAGCAGTTAACCAATCTGATAGACGTTCAGTATCTTGGCGAGTACGAACGAATACGATTGATGCATCAGTGTCTTCAGTTTCAAGTAGACGAGTCATTGCTTCATCTTTTTCTACGCCCTTCACTACCCAGAAGTTTTGTTCAACTTTGGCAACCGTACGGTTTTCACCAGCAACGTCAACACGAGCTGGATTACGCAAGAAGCGGTCGACAATGGTTTTTACCATCGGAGGCATAGTGGCAGAGAATAGAACACGTTGTGCAGATTCAGGTGCTTGTTCCATGATCCAAGTAACATCATCAACAAAGCCCATTTTCAACATTTCATCCGCTTCATCTAGAACGAAAGTTTTTACTTCATCTAAATGTAGAGAACGACGATTAATCAGGTCTTTAACACGTCCCGGTGTACCCACAACAATGTGAGAACCTTTCTTCAGAGCGCGCATTTGATCAACGATTGAAGCACCACCGTAGATTTCAGTGACACTTAAGCCCTTAATATTTTGGCCTAATGTTTTGATTTCTGCAGCTACTTGAATCGCTAACTCACGAGTTGGCGCCATGATGATAGTTTGTGGTTTGTATTGCTTAAGATCGATTTTATTCAAGATCGGCAAAGAGAAAGCAGCCGTTTTACCGGTACCAGTCTGTGCTTTACCTAATGCATCTTTACCTTCTAATAGGTGTGGGATAGATGCAGCTTGAATTGGAGTTGGAGTTTCAAATCCCATCGAGTTTAGAGCAGAAAGAATATCTGAGTTAAGATCTAGATCGACGAATTTGATTTGATTTTCTGACATGGGGTTCCTACTAATTTTAAGGAAAATCTCGGTCCCATTCAGCTCAACTACCTCTAATACCTACCCTAACATCTAGTATCCATACACATCATGGATTAGGTAGAAAACGCCTTAAGCTGTGGCGGGACATCTATAAGGGAGGCGCATTCTGCCTGATAAACATAAAAAAAGCTAGGAAAAATTGAATTTCATCACATTTTTATGCTTATCTGTCCATATTTTATAAATAACATGGCACAACCGTTATAAATAGACATCTACAAGTCTAAAGTTTGAAAAATAACTTCATTTCTTATCCACCTTATCTCATCACTTTTACTGTAATAAAGTGGTAATCCCTTATTGCAATCATTATAGTGTGCCGATAAATTTTCACTCAAAAATAGTTAAAGAAAGACATCTATGTTTTCAGACAACCCGTTACTCGCGCAACTAAAGCAGCAAATGAAAGAAAACCTACCGAAAAAAGAAGGTACGGTAAAAGCGACCGATAAATCATTTGGTTTCTTAGAAGTGGATAGCAAAAACAGCTACTTCATAGCGCCTAGCTTTATGAAGAAGTGCATTCATGGCGATAAAGTCGTCGCGATTATTCGTTCTGAAAACGATAAAGAAAGTGCAGAACCCGATGAGCTTATCGAGCCCGCCCTTACCCGCTTTATTGCACGCATCAAACTTTTTAAAGGCCGTTTAAATGTTGTGCCAGACCATCCACAGCTGAAAAAACTATCTTTAAAAGCTAAAGCGCGTAAAGGGGTAAACCCAGAAACACTAAAAGATGGTGATTGGGTTGTGGCTCATCTCGTTGACCACCCGCTGGCTAAAGATTGCGATAAAGATGCTTTCTTTGTTGAGATCTCAGAAAAAATCACCGATGCCGACGACAAGATCGCGCCTTGGTGGGTAACGCTGGCACAAAATGATTTGCCTAATAGCGAACCTCAAGGGTTGCCTGAAGGTGAAACGTGGCGACTAAAAGACGATGAAGCATTAGAACGTCGTGATTTAACTGATATCCCATTTGTGACCATCGATGGTGAATCGACCAAAGATATGGATGATGCGCTTTACGCAGAGCAATTAGACAACGGCGACTTTAAAGTCACGATTGCGATTGCCGATCCAACTGCCTACATCACGCCCGATTCAGACATGGATGCCGTTGCACGTAAGCGTGGCTTCACAATCTATCTTCCTGGCCGCAATATTCCAATGTTGCCGCGTGATCTTGCCGATGATCTTTGTTCATTAAAGCAAGATGAACTTCGTGCGGCACTATGCTGTACTGTGACTGTTTCAAAAGATGGCGTCATAGCTGATGATATCGAATTCTTTGCCGCCAATATCAAATCACACGCTCGTTTAGTTTATGATCATGTATCTGACTGGTTAGAAACTGGAAACTGCACAAATTGGAATCCAAGCGAACAAATTGCGACCGTCGTCTCTACTCTGCATAAATTCGCGCAAGCTCGAGCACAATGGCGTCAAAATAATGCGGTCGTTTTCCCAGATCGCCCAGACTACCGTTTTGAACTGAGCGAGGATAATGACGTCGTGGCCATTCATGCCGATATGCGTCGCACAGCTAATAAGTTGGTTGAAGAATCTATGATTACCGCCAATATCTGTGCAGGTAAAGCGCTAAAATCAGCATTCAACTCTGGTATTTTTAATACTCATGCCGGCTTTAAAGAAGACAAAGTTAAAGATGTGATTGAATTGACAAATCCATCTGGTGAATTGCCTTTCACGGCGGAAAGCATTGTTACTTTAGAAGGCTTTAGTGCACTACGTCGTTGGTTAGCAAGCCAAGAAGAAAATTATTTAGATAACCGTATTCGCAAATACCAAGCATACAGTGAAATCAACCATAAGCCTGAGCAACATTTTGCTATGGGACTAGATATCTATGCCACTTGGACTTCTCCGATCCGTAAATATGGCGATATGATCAACCATCGTATGCTCAAAGCTCTGATCTTAAACAAAGAGCCCGTGCAGACACCAGATGAAACCATTGGTGAAGAATTATCGTTATGCCGTCGTTTCCACAACATGGCAGAACGTAATGTATCCGATTGGTTGTATGCCCGTACCTTAATCAAAGAACCAGAAAACGGTACCGTATTCCAAGCAGAAATCTTTGATATCAGCCGTGCTGGTGCTCGAGTTCGCTTACTAGAAAATGGTGCTGCCGCTTTCATTCCATGTTCGCAAATCATGGACAACAAAGAGCGTATTTCAGCTTCACGTGAATTAGGTACCATTGAAATTGATGGCAATGTTGAGTTAAAACTAGGTGATGTAATTGAGGTTACTCTCACTAATGTCAGCATTGAAAATCGCAGCATTGTGGCAAAACCAACACAAGCCTTTGCGCCATTACCTGAAAGTTCAAATGCAGAATCTAATGACGCGAATAACGCAGAAGTGGAAAATGCGGAATTGAAATCAGAATAAGAGAATTATGACCAATAAAGGCTACCCACTCCGGTAGCCTTTTCATTATCCAATTCCTATTTAAAGCAATTCAAATTGTGCATTACGTATCTATCATGTATAGATGTCAGAGTTCAACGCCATATACACTCTTCCGCATCCTTTTCAATTACAGCCAATAAGATTAACGCCTCTTTATGAGCAAAATG
The DNA here is from genome assembly GCF_026001925.1 of Vibrio gangliei. Taxonomy (NCBI): domain Bacteria; kingdom Pseudomonadati; phylum Pseudomonadota; class Gammaproteobacteria; order Vibrionales; family Vibrionaceae; genus Vibrio; species Vibrio gangliei. Next base: position 1,346,966 of record NZ_AP021869.1, read on the forward strand.
GACGGGGTGTGGCACCCACTCGGCTTCTGGCTGAAAGTGTTCTTCGGCGCTATTAATATAAAGCTCCCACATAGCGTGGTTCACATCGTACTGCAATTTAGCCACCTCAATTGCATGATCTGAATGCATAGAATCGACGGAGTAAATCTCATTGGAAAAAATCAAACGCATTTGTGATTCATCACTTTCAAAGCAAGCCTTACCTTGTCCAAAAGGAACACTACCATTTCGGTAATGACACAATTGCTCAGCACGTTTCATTATGCGGCGCCAATCTAATTCCGTGATCATATGATACCTCCATCTTGAGTATAACCTCTAAATGAAAAACCGCGCTTGGTTGTGGTATTCTGCACACTCACTTCCAATTAACCTTAAGTCACAAAACTGTCACACAAACGACATAGAATAATGAGCATTCATTTAGTTATCGTTTGGAGATTTACATGTTTCGAGTTTTACTCGCCACCCTTTTATCATCTCTGATGCTGATTTCTTCGGTGCAAGCCAAACAAATCGTAGTATCAGGCTCTAGTTCTGTCGCGCGTGTGATGGATGTTTTAGCTGAAAAATACAATCAATCTCACCCAGATGACTACATCGCGGTACAAGCCGTCGACTCAACAGCTGGAATAATGTTAGCAATTAAAGGCGTGTCTGATCTAGGAATGAGTTCTCGCTATTTAACGGAAGCAGAAGCCAGTGATCAAGTCGCTATCGTTCCAATTGCACACGATGGCTTAGCCGTGGCGACGAACGTACTCAACCCTGTAAATAATTTAACACTAGACCAACTAGCCAAAATCTACTTGGGTGAAATAAAGAACTGGAAAGAAGTGGGCGGTAATGACCAAGCAATTGCTGTGGTAACACGTGAAGCAGCATCGGGGTCTCGCTACAGTTTCGAAACTTTATTGGGTCTAACTAAAGTGGTTAACAAGCAAAACGTTTCAAATGTAAGTAGCAAAAATTTAGTCGTCAACAGCAATGGCATGATGAAAACCTTGGTCAACCATAACCCACAAGCAATAGGCTTTGTTTCAATGGGTTCGGTTGATAAATCGATTAAAGCCATTAACTTAGAAGGCGTTTCTCCAACCTCGGACAACATTGCCAACGGTAAATATAAATTGGCACGCCCTTTCCTACTCGTTTATAAAAAAGGTAACCTTCAAGAGCCAGCACAACGCTTCTTAGATTATGTATTATCGAAAGAAGGCCAAGCGTTAATCGAAAGCTACGGTTATACGGCGACCAATCATCAATAGGTAGCCTCAGCCAAACAAAAAATGGCCCACTTCTTAAGAAATGGGCCATTTTTTACATCAATCGATTAGTTCTGTTGGGCTAATTGGCTTACCGTATCAGACAGCGAATCAACGCCAGACTGCAAACTATCTGCGGCATCTTCTAGTGAATCTTGAACTTCTTCCATATCACGCAAATTTAGCATATCCATAATTTCATCTTGATAGTTAATACCGATGCCAGCACCAATGGCAACCAGAATTATCCAAAAAATCAATTTGCTCATAGTTATCCTATTCTTATTCTGATGGAACATTGTCGCTAAGTTTACACAAATTAAACATTTCGTCCATTATTGTTGATATAACTCTTAATTGTATTCATTGCCGCTAACGCATACGACATAAGGAGAGCCCCATGTCTGCACATTCATCACTCAAAACGGAAACCGACCATTCAGAGCAACTCGAACAATTGATTGACCATTTAGTCGACCTTGAACCAAAACAACTGAAAAAAGTCCAAGTGTTTATCGATGATATGGTAGCCGAGCAAGATTTCTCTTCCCCAGTATTGACCGAACAAGAAAAACTGACACTGGAAAAAATGTTTCAGTTATAAATCACTTAGAAACTCGATGAACAAAGACAAAATGCTCACCTATACTGAGTTTTGGACGCTAAATATCACATTCCCCTTTTAATATTATGGATAAAATGGATAATAGCGGGCTTCAAATTCATCCTTGACGATATTAGGTAAACATTATGTCTACAGAAGCAACCTTACTTGCACGTTGCGAATCTAAATGTGAGCTTTGCTCTGCAACTTCTTCATTGGCTCCTTTCGTTGTAGCGCCTCACACTCAAATCACGGTCGATCACGCAGTTATGATTTGTGATACTTGCCGCGCACAAGTTGAATCACCAGAAGGCATGGATGTGAACCACTGGCGTTGTCTAAATGACAGCATGTGGAGCCAAGTACCTCAAGTACAAGTATTAGCATGGCGTCAGCTTACTCATCTTTCTCGCAAAGGTGAAACTTGGGCAAATGAGCTTTTAGATATGATGTATCTTGAAGACGAAACCAAAACTTGGGCTGAAATCGGCATGGACGAAGACCAAGAAAAACCTCGTGATGTAAACGGCGTTGAACTTAAAAAAGGCGATGACGTGACCATCATCAAAGATCTGCCAATCAAAGGTTCATCTCAAGTAATTAAACAAGGCACGGTTGTTCGTGGTATCAGCCTAGCTGATGACCCTAAATTGGTTTCAGGCAAAGCAAACGGCCAATCTATGTACATCATCGCTGAATACTGCCGTAAGAAGTAATTCTATACTGTGGGTTCAATAAAAACGCCGCTTTAATTGAAGCGGCGTTTTTAATAGGAATCTATTTAGTGATATAGGTATTTACCCAATCGCTCATTTCGCCATGACCAGATTCTTGAAGCCCTTGAACAACACCCTGTTGATTCACTTTAGGCTTATCTTGGCTTACTTTCCATTTCCCTTCAATTTCTTGTATTTCAATTTCAATTCCGATAATTGCAGGGAGCATTTGCTCAATATATTTAGTTGGAGCATCCGACATTGACCAAGGCTCTTTATTACCTATCTCGTGATGAGCAGTTAGCTTATCCAGTAAGTCTAACTTCCAAGCGTTACAATCAACCGCAGATACCATTCCTTTCACATGTACTACAATGTAATTCCAAGTTGGAACCGCTTTACCATTTGCTTGTTTAGTTGGATAAAAATTTGGAGAAATATAAGCGTTCGGGCCATGGAAAATTATCATTACCTCAGTAGCTTCTCGAAGCTGCTTGGCTGTTGGATTTACTTTTGCTAGGTGGCCTTGTAGAAAAAATTTATCATCCTTAGCAGCTAAAAACATAGGAAGATGGTCAACTTCGACACCGTTTTCAGAGTAAACAATCAGTGTTGCAAATGAATGCTTTCGTATAATTTGATACAACAACTCTGTATCTGTCTGTTCGAAAATTTTTAATTTATGCATGAGGTTTCCACCGTAATAAAGATTAAGCAACCTTACTCGCTCATGCAAAACGGTTAAAGTCATAGATTGATTAATTAGCGTTGAATCCAAATATTTATTTCATCGAATGCAAACCAAACATATTACCTTCAGTATCGACACCAAGGACAATGAATCCATGTTCACCAATTGATAATTTTTCTCTGTGAATCGAACCGCCTGCCGCGACAATTCGACTGCCTTCTACCGCGCAATCTTCGCAAGAAAAATACACAATCGTGCTATAGCCACCTACCTCACAACCGGCCATCTTAACTAGCGCCCCAGTTGCTCCGTATTGATCCATACTTGAAGGAAATGCCATCATTTGCATTTCAGGGCCACCACCGGGTGGCTGTAAATCTTGCAGTTCAATATTCAAAACTGTCTGGTAAAAAGCCTTAGCTCTAGACATGTCATCAACATAAATTTCAAACCAACAAACAGGATTCATTGCACTATCCTCAAAAAGTTGCGATGAATAAAAAATAGCACATAAATGAAAAGCCACCAATTGGGTAGCTTTATAGAAAAGTTTATTGATTACATTCTATGGCCAAGCTTTACCGTGCCATTGGTGTTAAACCATAAGGCTTCAGAACGGCGGCGACCGATTAAAATTGGGCCATCATCGAAAAACAGAAAGTTCTTCCAATGTTTTTTAAAGACTGACCACTTGGTTTCTATGATGTTGTATTTCTCATAGCAAAAGTAGACCGTCACATCATCTTGCCAATCGATATGATCTAAAATGGCTTGAGGCAATTCAGGTTCATCGGCTTCCCACGCCCCTGACCAATCCACCTCATCTTGCCAATTACTGGCTTTGCTTGCCCAATCAGATGAACTCAGTCGCTCTGCATCTGGGCTTTGTTTGCTGATATTCTCAATCCACAACTGAGCAGCACGTTGTTGTGGAATAGGTTTAATCTGCACTAAATCTTCTTCTGGTACGGGCATGGATTGATGCGTAAAAATCCACTTTCTTTGGTATTCGTCCAAAGGTATATAAGACATAGAATCTCGCTTTTTCTTATTGATCTTTTAACCAGCCATTTTTCACGGCTTCAGCAACGATCTGCTGCGTTTTTTCCCACAATGCGGCTGAGCCATGCTCAATTCGCGCATTGACGGTTAATGCTTGTGTTTTGGTTACCCCATGCTCCATCCAACTTTGACCATTATTATAATAGTTAAGCAACATTGGGATCAGCCGGTCTAACGATTTAGCAAATTTGGCTTCTGCGGTTTGGGCGGCTTCAAATTCAAGCCATATTGCCATCAATGCTTCACCTTGATCTTGCGGCAACATCCCAAATAATCGCTTGGCAGCTTTTAATTCATTTTCGGCTTGTACTGCTGAGGCTGCAGTATCATAAACGAAGGTATCTCCGGCATCGATTTCAACCACATCGTGCAATAACAACATTTTGACGACTTTGGTAATATCCACCGACTCATTGGCATGTTCTTCCATCAACAATGCCATTAAAGCGACATGCCAACTGTGTTCTGCGGTATTTTCTAATCGACCTTGTGCCGATTTTATTCGTGTACGACGTAATACGGTTTTGAGTTTGTCGAGCTCCATCAACAGCTCAAGTTGTTTGTTTAATCGTTCCATTTCGTACTCCTCAGCCCTTGTTGACCCAATCAGGGTTAATCAAAGACATCAAATAATGAGTTTCCCATTGACCGTTTATTAAAAGGTAATCTCGTGCTGTGCCCTCATGTTCAAAGTTAAGCTTAGTGAGCACTTTTTCACTCGCACGATTTCTTGGTATATAAGCCGCCATTATTCGATGTAGATTAACTTGCTTAAACATCCATTGATTGGTGAGCGTTAAGGCCATGTGCATAATGCCTTTACCTTGCTGTGATTGGGCCAAAGCATAACCTAAGTGACAAGCATGAAATGGGTAACTTGACACCGATGTGTAGTTAATCATTCCTATCACACTTTGCTCCGACTCATTCAAAATAACAAAAGAGAATGCCTCTTTTTTCTCGTGTAAATCTAAAGTACAAGCGATGCGATTACACCAATATTCGATGGTATAAAAAGTTTCATTGCGTACAGGTTCCCACGGTTGTAAGTAATCTCTATTTTGAAGGTAAAACTCACTGATAGGCCATTCATCACCCGGTTGAACAAGGCGTAAATGGCAATCCATAAATGAAAATGTCGCGCCAGAGTTCAAATCGATTAACGGCATATCACAAAAATTCATTACGACTTCCTGATGCCATAATCACGCAATTTATTCGCAATAGAAGTATGTGAAACTTCTAAACGTTTAGCGAGTTTTCGGCTGGATGGGAAAGATTGATACAAACGCTCAAGAATTTGCGCTTCGTGTTTACGCATCATCTCATCTAATGAGCCTTCCAGAGTAAAAATTTCTGATTGTGTTTCAAACGCTGAACGACTTGCCTGCAACGTTGGCAGTTGGAAATGCTCGAACTTCAATACATCATCGTCAAGTTGCGTCATCGCACGCAGCACCGAGTTTTCTAATTGGCGAATATTTCCCGGCCACGGATAGAGCGTCAGTTGCTCGATCAAATCATCATCATAACTCGGTACTTTTAAACCAAGTTGTTGTGCGTACTTCGCCACAAACATATCCACCAGCGGCAACACATCACTGCTGCGTTCACGTAATGATGGAATACTTAAATTCAAAACATTCAATCGATAATATAAATCTTCACGGAAAGAGCCCGATTGCGTAAGTTGTGACAAGGTTTGTTTGGTTGAGGCAATAACACGTACATCGACATGCATTTCTTTTTCTTCACCGACACGGCGAAACGAACCATCTTGTAAAAAACGCAGCAGTTTGATTTGCAAATGCGGGCTCATTTCGCCGATTTCATCAAGAAAAACCGTGCCTTTGTCCGCTTGTTCAAAGATCCCTTTATGACCAACTTCATGATTAAACGCACCTGGCGCATTACCAAATAACTCAGTTTCCGCTGCATCATCTGGCATTGAGGCACAACTCAGTACTAAGAAAGGTTCATTAGAACGGTGAGAACGATTATGACAAGCGCGCGCTAGCATTTCTTTACCCGTTCCGGTTTCCCCTTCAATCAAAAGTGGTTGATCGAGCATGGCCAGTTTCTTTGCTTGGGAAACTAAACGTTGATGATGGTTTGAGACACCGACAAAATGTTCAAAACCAAGCGGATTATACTCAGGAACAGAGGTCAATTTTGTTTCCGACAACACGATGGGTTTCAACATGATCACCGCGCCGGCCAAAATGGCTTCTCCCGAATCACTGTGGATCATCACCGGCATTACATCCATCAGGTAATTGAGCCCTTCAATGGTGATTTTATCGCGATAACGCAGTAAGCCTTCGTCAAACTTACTCTGCTTAGGTTTCACTTCGCCTTTCGCTTTTACTTCGCCACTAGCAAGCGCTTTAAACCAAGGTGCCGATTTCAGTTTAGGAATGTAATGGAAAATGCTGAAGGTTTGGATTTCTTTCACTGACACTTTGAATAGTGCCAACGCGCAGAAATTCGCCATTTCTATATCACCTTTTAAGCTGATCGAAATGACAGGATCTGGCAGTGTATCTAGAATCGCGTTTAATTCGGTATTTTCACGCTCACTTGGCATAAAGGGAATTTTACGCACATCCGTCACGCCATCGATTTGACGGATTTGCGCCATTAAGGCACTGAAAGTGTGAAACTCAACATCAGGACAGTTGAGATATATGGTGCCCGGGTCACCGACTTCTTTGCCGCGGGTACTTAATTCTATTCCACGTAAATCAATATTTTTAGAGGCGAGAATATCCAGTAATTCACGGGTAAGCCCGAGACGGTCTTGGCACAAAACTTCTAATCGCACGATCTAATCCCTACAAGTGTCACGAAAAGTTGACAGTAGTGTGTTGTATGCGCTCAATTTCGTCAAGATGATAAGTGGATTGCACTGATAAATAGCGAGTTAATCATTGATCTACTCACCGCTTTTAAACCAAGCTTACTTATCTTCCGATTTACCAATCACTCGCCCTACCACTAACTTGCGGATTTCACTTAAACGTACGGCTTTCTCTTTACGCCAAGGTAATGGACGCAATAACGCCATCGCTTTAATACCTAGTCGACCAGTGAGCAGGCCAACGCCGATCCCTTGTGCAGCACGAGTGGACACTTTTCCAGCTACGCCCAACGACATGACGTTAGTGCCGATATCAACAGCAAGCTCACTAGCACCAGCGGCGGCCATGTTAATAAAGACCAGTTTAATTAAGCGAATACGAGACCAATAGCCCAGCTCTACGCCGTAAATTTTTCCTAGTTCGTCAATCATTTTGAAATTGCGCCAAGCCACAAGCAGCATGTCGGCAATCGCCAATGGGCTAACCGCCACCAATATCGCCGATTCTGTAGAATATGTAGCGACTATTTTCTTGGCTTGTTTATCTTGTTGAGCGATCACCATATCATCGTACAACTCGATCACATCGGCGTCGTTATGATTGTCATTAACGGTTTTAACCCAACGATCATAACCCGCATGTTCCAATGTAACGCCAGCTTGATTGGCAAGATCTTCACAAAATGGCTTAGCATTACCCGTTTTATGCGAATGAATTAAATCCATCGCGAGTTCTTGACTACCGAGTTGCTTGCGTAAACGACGTAATTTCCATAGCTCTTTTGCCGTAGCGCTAATACCGAGTGAAGCTATTGCGGCAATAAATCCTGTCCAACCTAGTGTTAGCCAATCCGATTGCTGATAAGCCTGAACAACATTATTCACACATTGCCAACCAACCAAGCCAGTAAAAGCCACAACCGCACCAGTAAATAACCAACGTTTTTTCGAGCGTGGTCGAATGATCTTCACCATTTCATCTTCAAGTTGGTTATCAGCCGTGAGTTCTATTTGCTCTTGCGTCATTGGGACAAATTGGGTGGCTTCATCAAAACGAATCGTATTGGACAGGTTATCTTGCATGATCCCGACTTCTTCTTGTACAGATTTCGTAGGTTTATCCGTATCGAAGACCACTTTGGTTTTGTATTCTTTTTTATCCTGACTCATCGCAATTTATCCCCTAGTAGAAACTGTAACGCTTTATCCATACGAATATGCGGCAAGGCTTGGTCGTGTGGAATTTTTAACGGTCTAAATTGATAAAACTCAAAGCCATTACCTTGCCAGTATTCACGTTGAGGTAATTTAGGCGGTACTTCTCCAGGAAATAGCGTGATGGTTTCTTCTGCTAATGTTGTGCCTTTGATTGCTTGTAATGTGGTATCCCCGGCTTGTGCATAGCCAGGCATAGTCGCTTGTATAGAAGACAAGTTCATGCACTCCATTTCTATCCCTTCATAAGACACATGTTTCCAGGCCTCATGAACCAGTTGTTGTAACAAAGACACCATATTGGTGTGTTGATCCGGCGTCACATGATCCGCTTTCGTTGCAGCAAATAACACTTTATCAATCTTGGCTGAGAACAAACGCTTGAGAATCGAATTGCGCCCATATTTGAAGCTCTGCATCAATTGATTAATCGCACCACTCATATCCATGAATGAGTCATAGCCGGTATTCAGTGGCTGTAGACAATCAACCAGTACGATCTGGCGGTCAAAGGTAGCAAAGTGCTCTTGGTAAAAATCTTTCACAATCTTCTTTTTGTATTCATTAAAGCGAGAGCGCAACATGGCATAAGCAGAACTACGTTTTATTTCCGCTTTGGGTTTACCATTATCATCCGTTTCAATATCAACCGGGAAAAATTGTAATACTGGTGCACCAACAAGCTCACCGGGCAGAACAAAACGCCCAGGCTGAACCCAGTGCAGTCCTTCGTTTTTGCAAGCATGAAGATAATCGGTATAAGCCTTCGCCAATTCTGCCACTCGATTTTCATTAGCTGAGGCGAACAAATCAAAATGATTAAGTTTGACTAACCACTCTTTAGCCAGTATAGAACGCAATTCACTGCCCGCTTTTTCGCCTTTAAGAAGCTGCATTTGGCTTAGTGACCATTCTTCAAAACTCATATTGAGTAAAGGCAGATCCAATAGCCATTCACCAGGGTAATCGACAATATCTAAATACAAAGTTGATGTGCTTTTCAGTAATCGTCTTGCACCTTTTTTTGGAACAAAACGAATCGCAAGACGAATTTCACTCACATCACGCGTGGGTTCCGGCCATTGTGGTGGCGTGGTATTAAGCTGCTCAATAGCCAGATCGTAGTCGAATCTTGGCACCATTAAGTTAGTTTGTGGGATACGCTTTGCTCCAAGCAGTTGCTTATTTCGACTTGGCTCAAATAGAGGTAAGTTATCTTGTGTGGAGCTATTTAAAAGTTGATTGACCAATGAGGTGATAAACGCCGTTTTACCCGCGCGAGATAAGCCAGTGACAGCGAGGCGCAGATGGCGATCGAGGCTTCGTTTCACCAAATCATTCACTTCTTGTTTGATCTTCATTTAATGCTCCCCAACATACTGTTTACTTGAGAATATCATATTGTGCTTGTGTCAGAAAAAACTAGCTTGAATTTCAGAAAAGAAAAGTTCAAGAAAAACAAAGGCTCGCATTTATAATAAATACGAGCCTAAATTACTTTTATTCGTGTGAAGTGATTGTGAAAAATCAACCTTCCCTGATACGCTGCGACAAGAATTAGTCTTCTTCTATCAACTTATAGATTACAAACAGCGAGATTTCGAGTAGAACACCTAATACCACTGTCATTACCGCAAACCAGTTATTAGCCGTGTTAAAAATGGCGATACCGTGCAGAATCATCTGCACACCAACGTAACCACCCACAACGATTGCGATCAGGATTTGTAAAATCTGTACAAAACGTGGCATAAAATCTCCTAAACATTCAGCCTGTTATCATTTTTGTTACTGAAACTATAATCAATTTAATCCGATTAGTCAGGCAAATTTTGATTAAAGTATAAAATAACCAAGTCAAAGAAACGCTCGAAGTGTTTTCGAAGCATTCTCGAAGCGTAATGTGCGCTCACACCACGCAATTCGACTCTAGCGAATTACTTTTCCATCTCAGCGATTTTCACTTTCCACGTATCTGGGCCAATTTGATGAGCATTCGCGCCCGTAGAATCGACCGCCACCGTAACGGGCATATCTTCCACTTCAAACTCATAAATCGCTTCCATACCTAAGTCTTCAAAAGCAACAACACGCGCTTTCTTAATCGCTTTTGCCACTAAGTAAGCCGCACCGCCGACCGCCATTAGGTAAACGGATTTGTTCTTTTTAATCGACTCAACCGTCGCAGCGCCACGCTCGGCTTTACCAATCATACCCATAATGCCGGTTTCTTCTAGCATCATGTCGGTAAATTTATCCATACGTGTTGAGGTTGTTGGGCCAGCTGGACCTACGACTTCATCACGTACCGCATCAACAGGGCCAACGTAGTAGATAAATTTGCCGTTCAGATCGACCCCTTCAGGTAACCCTTCACCACTTTGTAGCATACCTTGAATACGCTTATGTGCTGCATCACGACCGGTTAAGATCTTGCCAGAAAGCAGAACCGTTTCACCAGTACGCCATTGTTGCACTTCTTCTTTGGTCACGGTATCAAGGTTCACACGGCGAGTATTCGCGCCAGCCTCCCAAGTGATTTGTGGCCAGTCTTCTAATTGTGGTGGCGTTAATTCAGCTGGGCCTGAGCCGTCCAGCGTAAAGTGAACGTGGCGAGTTGCCGCGCAGTTTGGAATCAAACATACAGGTTTAGACGCCGCGTGCGTTGGCGCGGTTTTGATCTTCACATCAACAACAGTCGTTAAACCACCTAAACCTTGCGCACCTATGCCGAGTTTGTTAACACGGTTAAAAATATCCAAACGCAATTCTTCTTCCGCGTTTTGTGGGCCACGTTCGATCAATTCATGAATATCAATGTGTTCCATTAATGATTCTTTAGCCAGTACCGCTGCTTTTTCGGCTGTACCGCCAATACCGATACCTAGCATGCCCGGTGGACACCAACCTGCGCCCATGGCTGGCAATGTTTTTTCTACCCACTCGGCAATATCATCCGATGGGTTGAGCATCACCATTTTGGTTTTGTTTTCAGAACCACCGCCCTTAGCTGCAATTTGAATCTCAACTTTATCACCTGGCACCATATTAATGTGCACAACGGCAGGCGTGTTGTCTTTGGTGTTAATGCGTTTACCTGCTGGATCGGCAAGAACAGATGCGCGCAATGGGTTATCTGGATTGGTATACGCCTGACGAACACCTTCGTCGACCATTTGTTGTACCGTCATATCAGTGGCGTCCCAACGTACATCCATACCAATGTTTACAAAACAGGTCACAATACCGGTGTCTTGGCAAATTGGACGATGCCCTTCTGCGGCCATACGTGAGTTAATTAGAATTTGTGCAATGGCATCTTTTGCCGCTTGGCTTTCTTCTTTATGGTACGCCTTTTCAAGCGCTTGGATAAAATCCATTGGATGATAATAAGAGATATACTGGAGGGCGTCAGCGACACTGCTGATCACATCTTGCTTACGAATGACGGTCATACTTGCCTCTACATTATAATAATTAGGTAAAGACTGGTGAGAATGGCCACCAAAAGTGACAGCGTCACAGTGATGACCAACAAATCCATGTGTGCACGGGATTTTACTAAACCAATCCGTTACCGAGTCATTTGCTTTTAGTGCATTTATTTATACTGCTATTTAATTCTTGAAATATGATACTCTCGCTCCTCATTCGATGCTACGTAACGATTGAACCTTGGTCACACTTTACAGAATGAATAATCAAAATATTTCCAATATGACTCTAAACCCAACGACGACATCTTCACAACGAATAAATATTAAGCACGTCACCTATCAAGCCGAGCTTGCAAAACTCTATTTTTCTAGCATTGAATCATTATCTTGGTCGATGTTGCTCCGCTCAGCTGCTCAAGGCCATCCAAACAATCGTTATGATATTTTAGTTGCAAAGCCGATAGCAACGTTAGTCACTCATGGTGAAAAAACGGTAATGTCGACTTCAACTGAAATCGGCTTACAGCAAGCTGACTCTTCAAAAGACGACCCTTTCAATCTGCTTGATCATTACCTCAATACGTTATTGCCGCATGTTACATCAATCGAAGATATTCCTTTTTGTGGCGGTGCATTGGGTTACTTTAGCTATGATCTTGGACGCCGAGTTGAGTCTATGCCTAATCTGGCTCAACAGGATATTCCAACCGCAGACATGGCAATTGGCATTTATGAGTGGGCTTTGATTGTCGATCACCAATTGAAACAAGCGTATTTTGTGGGGCAAAATATCGAGCAACATCAAGCGTGGCTAGAATCACAGAACGCTAGCTCAGCTGAGGCGTTTCAAATGCTCTCGGATTGGCAATCGAATATGACCCAAGAGAGCTACACCGAAAAATTCGATGCCATTCAGGATTACTTACGATCTGGCGACTGTTACCAAATCAACCTTGCTCAGCGTTTTCAAGCTCAATATCAAGGCAGCGAATGGCAGGCGTATCAAAAGTTAGAAGAATCCAATCACGCCCCTTTCTCCGCTTTTATTCGAACCAATGAATTGGCTTTATTGAGCATTTCTCCAGAACGGTTTATTGAAGTGAATAATGGCATTATTGAGACCAAGCCAATTAAAGGTACTCGTCCTCGTTCATCCGATGCTGTGCGTGATGCCGAACTGGCGAATGAACTCAAAAATGCAGAAAAAGATCAGGCTGAAAATCTGATGATTGTGGATCTATTGCGCAATGATATTGGACGTGTAGCAAAAGCCGGTTCTGTTTCTGTACCAGATCTCTTTGCCATTGAAAGCTTCCCAGCCGTGCACCATTTGGTCAGTACCATTCGTGCTATACTCGATAAAGATCAAAGCGCTAGCGATTTATTGAGGGCTTGTTTCCCTGGCGGCTCGATTACTGGTGCGCCAAAAATTCGTGCCATGGAAATCATAGAAGAGTTAGAGCCACACCGCCGAAATGCTTATTGTGGCAGCATTGGCTACATCAGCCGTTGTGGTCGTATGGACAGTAACATCACCATTCGAACCTTGGTCGCTTACCAACACCATTTGTATGCTTGGGCTGGCGGCGGTATTGTAGCGGATAGTCACGCTGAGTCGGAATATCAAGAAACGTTAGATAAAGTCAGTCGTATCTTGCCGGTTCTATCTAAAGAAGAATAACGAACTTGGGGAGTGTGTATGAATAAAGAAGATTTATTGCGCCAGTTTTCATTACATATTCCTCAAGCATACAAGACAGAAAGTCTGCAGCGTGTGGCGCATTTGAATCATGCCAAACTTCGTAAAGCCGCCGTGTTGATACCTTGCGTTGATAGACCTCAAGGTTTATCCGTCATTTTGACTAAGCGCGCCTCTCATCTTAAACATCATCCCGGACAAGTCAGCTTTCCTGGCGGTAAGTTCGAGCCTTTTGATAAAACATTATCGAACACGGCATTACGCGAAGCCCATGAAGAAATTGGCTTAGAGCCCAATAAGGTTCAGTTGATAGGCCAATTGCCCCCACTGACTACCATCAGCCAATTTAGTGTGACTCCTTTTATCTCCATCGTTGATGCGCCTTACCACAGTAAAATCGATCGCAACGAGGTTGATTCTGTCTTTGAAGTACCCGCGCAATATCTGTTTGATCCACGTAATCTTTATATTCGCAAGATGAAAATAAAAGGTATTTCACATCAAATTTTTGCTATTAACTACAAACAGCACTTTATTTGGGGTGTGACAGCACAAATCATTCAAGCCTTGCAAATTCAGCTCGATGTAACAAACCTTGCACAAATAGCATCACATTCTCCAGAAGTGATGAGCTAACTTCTGCTTTTTCTTTCCTCTTTCTTTCCTCGATTTGATTGGTTGGTAACCAATTCCAGCTTTCGGATTATATTCGACAAGTATTCGCATAAATATTTCTCATGTGAATTGTTACTATTTCGTGATGCGTAGCAAGTTATAGAACACTTATCTCCCGTTCGATGAAATAGTTGACTTTGATCCTATTTTTATTGGGATAAATAAGGATAATCCTCGCCAATTCTTCCTGTTCCCAATATTTTAGAGAATTAACTATGCAAACAAAAACCATTAATCCTGCACAAGTGGATGTGCCAGCGTCGAGCAAATGGACCTACCAAGATTTCTCTTGGGTTTTATCATTATTCGGTACCGCGGTCGGTGCTGGCGTTCTTTTCCTTCCAATTAAAGCGGGTGCTGGTGGCTTTTGGCCTCTTGTTATTTTGGCCATTATTGCAATGCCGATGATTTGGCTTGCACATAAAGGGCTTGCGCGCTTTGTGCTTTCAGCTAAAAACCCTGATGCTGATATTACCGATACGGTGGAAGAACACTTTGGTAAGACGGGCGCGACAATCATCACTTTTGCCTACTTTTTTGCGATTTACCCTATTGTTTTAATCTATGGTGTGGGCATAACCAATACGGTTGATTCATTCTTAGTTAACCAACTGGGCTTTGAATCGATTCCTCGTTGGCTGTTGTCTGGTGCATTAATTTCTTTAATGACTTGCGGCGTGATTTTCGGCAAAGATCTCATGCTTAAAGTCACATCCATGATGGTTTACCCATTGGTATTTATTTTACTTGCGCTATCTATTTTCTTAATTCCAGAATGGAATACATCCATGGCAGAAGTTACGCCTAACTGGGCTGAAATGCCAAAAGTCATTTGGCTTGCGATTCCAATCATTGTGTTTTCGTTTAACCATAGTCCAATCATCAGCCAGTTCTCGAAAGAACAGCGTCGTGTTTATGGTGACAACGCAGCGAAAAAAACCGACATGATCACTGGCGGTGCAGCGACAATGTTGATGGCATTCGTGATGTTCTTTGTATTTTCTGTCGTGCTATCGTTAACTCCAGCTCAACTTAGTGAAGCGCAAGCGCAAAATATCAGTGTGCTGTCTTACCTTGCGAATATTCATTCTTCACCATTAATTTCATACCTAGGTCCTATCGTGGCATTTGCAGCAATCACTTCAAGCTATTTCGGTCACTTTTTAGGGGCGCATGAAGGCTTAGTTGGGTTGGTAAAATCACGCACCAACCTTTCAGAAACAAAAGTTAACAAAGTTTCACTCTTGTTCATTGTCGTCACAACTTGGGTCATATCTATCATTAACCCTAGTATCTTAGGAATGATTGAATCTATGGGCGCACCGATGATTGCAGCGATCCTGTTTATCATGCCGATTTATGCGATGCGTAAAGCCCCTGCGATGGCAAAATTCAAAACCTCAACTTTTGCACAAATCTTTACAGCAATTTGTGGTGTTGCAGCGATTACTTCTGTAATCTACGGCTCCTTTTAAGCTATGACGCTAGAAATATGGTTTGTAGACTATAATTTAGCTAGTCAATGCATAAGCCAGAATATTAATTGCTGAATAACAATAAGCTGTTCTAAGCAGTATGAATAACACTAAAGCCTCGTTTGTCGAGGCTTATTCGAGGTAATAACATGATCAGTGTTTTTGATATCTACAAAATTGGTGTCGGTCCTTCTAGCTCTCATACAGTTGGACCAATGAAAGCCGGTAAGCAATTTATTGACGACCTAACTGCTCAAGATCGATTGCAAGATATTACAAAGATTACTGTCGATGTTTACGGTTCATTATCGCTGACAGGGAAAGGTCACCATACTGATATCGCTATTATTATGGGTCTGGCAGGAAATACGCCAGAACACGTAGATATTGACGCTATTCCAGGCTTTATTACTCAAGTTGAACAAACTGAACAATTGCCAGTAAATCTGAATAGCCACACGGTCTCATTCCCAAAAGACGGTGGAATGAACTTCCACAGAACGAATCTTTCACTGCATGAGAACGGTATGAGCATTCATGCTTGGGTGAATGACGATGTTGTCTACTCTAAAACCTATTACTCTATCGGTGGTGGTTTTATTGTTGATGAAGAAAACTTTGGTAAAAAAATAGAATCCAAAGTTCAGGTGCCTTATGAGTTCAATACTGCAACCGAACTCGTTAACTTGTGTAAAGAGCATGGTTTGTCTATCAGCACACTAGTGATGAAGAATGAAAGTGCACAATATTCACAAGAACAAGTGAAAGCGTATTTTGCCAACATTTGGCAAACCATGAGTGATTGCATGGAAAAAGGAATGAGTACCGAAGGCATTTTACCTGGTCCACTGCGCGTACCACGCCGTGCCGCAGCCCTGCGCCAGCAACTCATGACGTCATCAAATACCTCAACCGATCCTATGGCGGTAATCGATTGGGTCAACATGTTCGCCTTTGCCGTGAACGAGGAAAACGCCGCTGGCGGTCGTGTTGTCACCGCTCCAACTAATGGCGCTTGTGGAATCATCCCTGCGGTTCTTGCTTACTATGACAAGTTCATTCAACCCGTCACTGAAAAAGACTATATTCGTTACTTTGCAGCCTCTGGCGCTATTGGTGGCTTATACAAACAGAATGCCTCTATCTCAGGCGCGGAAGTGGGCTGTCAAGGTGAAGTGGGTGTGGCATGTTCAATGGCAGCGGCTGGCTTAGCTGAATTGCTAGGTGGTAGCCCTGAACAAGTGTGCATGGCGGCTGAAATCGGAATGGAACACAATTTAGGCTTAACCTGTGACCCAGTTGCAGGCCAAGTTCAAGTCCCGTGTATTGAACGTAACGGCATTGCGGCAGTAAAAGCAATTAACTCAAGTCGCATGGCGCTTCGTCGTTCATCAGAACCACGCGTATCGCTTGATAAAGTGATTGAGACCATGCTTGAGACTGGTAAAGACATGAATGCCAAATATCGCGAAACGTCACAAGGTGGACTAGCAATCAAAGTGATCTGCTAACGTTAGCACGTACTTAAATTCCGTATTGTTTGGATTTAGATCGGGTTCCTCCCTACTGTCCTTAATTAACAAGGCGCGTCACTATCTGGCGCGCCTTATTTAATCGAATGAAATTTCATTGCACTTTATGCCAATGCTGCTTATTGCGTTAATAAAGCAAACTCTTTAATGCAAAATAGTTCTCATTAATCTTTGTAGAATTGTTTAATATTGTGCATAGTAAATATCACAATATTTACAGTGGAGACACACATGAAGATTTCTATTTTTAGTTCAAAATCTTATGATGAAGCATCCTTCCAGAAAACAAACTCTTCTTATCAGTACGAATGTCATTTTTATCCTATTCAACTTGATAAAAAAACGGCTTCATTAGCTGAGGGTTCACAAGTAGTCTGTGCATTTGTTAATGATGATCTTAGCCAGCCCGTATTAGAGAAACTAGCAAAGCAAGGCACAAAATTAATTGCAATGCGCTGTGCAGGCTATGACCGAGTAGATTTAGAAGCAGCCAAAACACTCGGATTGCAAATTGTTCGTGTACCAGCTTATTCACCTGAAGCCATTGCGGAGCATGCTGTGGGAATGATGATGTGTTTAAACCGCCGCTTCCATAAAGCTTACCAAAGAACTCGTGATGCCAATTTCTCGCTTGAAGGATTAACCGGATTTAACTTCTACGGAAAAACTGCTGGTGTAATCGGTACTGGTAAAATTGGACTTGCAGCAATTAGAATTTTACGAGGACTGGGGATGCAAGTTCTTTGCTACGACCCATATCCGAATGATCTGGCTACCGAAATTGGTGCAACTTACACTTCTTTGGACAACATTTATCAAAACTCGGATGTAATTACATTACACTGCCCATTGACAGCAGAAAACAAACGTTTACTCAATGCTGACTCATTCAATAAAATGAAAGACAATGTCATGATTATCAATACCAGTCGAGGGGGGTTATTAGATTCTCAAGATGCAATTGAAGCACTAAAAGTGGGCAAAATCGGTGCCTTAGGCTTAGATGTGTATGATAATGAAAAAGAACTATTTTTTCAGGATAAATCAAACGACATTATTACCGATGACATTTTCCGTCGTTTATCAGCTTGTCATAATGTTTTATTCACAGGCCATCAGGCTTTCTTAACTAACGAAGCCCTATCTAACATAGCTGAAACAACCTTTGGCAACATCCAAGCTTTCCTAGAAAATCGCCTTTCAGGGAATGAAGTAATATAGCCATATATACCCAGAGATTGGCATAGCGTTACTTAGGAATAATGTAATATCGATGCAAAGCCATACTATATTTGCCTTGCATCGAATTATTGCCAACGCTAAATAAAAACTTTTTACTTTTTAGCAACTTGCTGCTACAAACGCGATCTCAACCAAATACTTCGGATTCGCTAACTCCGCTTTCACACAAGCACGACTTGGTGCACTCCCTTCTGGCAACCAAGCTTCCCACTCTTCATTGAATGCTTCAATATTGGCAAAATCGGTTAAATAAATGGTGCAAGATAGAATGCGAGATTTGTCACTATTCACGCTAACTAACATTTCTTCGGCTTGAGCAAACACTTGCTTAGCTTGTCCTCTGATATCTGCGCTAAGATCGCTCTCAGGCACTTCAACAAAATGGGCAATACCATTAAAAACGGTCACATCAGACCAACGGGCACATGGGTTAACACGAGTAATTGTCATAATATCTATTCTTGTTTAATTTGAGGTGGTTGTATTTGCTTCTGTATCTTGATTCTCTTTTTGTGCAGCAAGCCCTGCATCAACCTGTTTCATCAGTTCTTCAAGATTTAACCAGAATGCATAACTTACGGGTTGCTCAACCGTAATGGTACAGTTGTGGTTATCCCCTTTCAAATACATCACCAACGGCCCTTCACTGGCATTTTTCAATTGCTGTGGTGTAAAGTTCAATGCAAAGTTTTCATACACCACTGAATCCGATTTTGTTTCTGGCTGATAGGTTTCGATTGAATAATTATCACCCGACTCATCAAACGCTTTATTTATAGAATACGGTCCTTGAGAAGATTTCAATCGAATATAAAGCTGGGTTTGTTGCTTACCACTTGGATAAACGGAAGTGCGGTAGCGGTAGCCCAAGCCATCCCATTCTTCTTCGCATTTCGCCCAGTATGAATCTGTCTGTAAGTCTAAGCTGCGAGTAATTGGATCGCGCTTAAAGGTCATGTGATCATTCACATCTTGAGCTGACTTAACAGAAACTTGATCGCCACCTATGGTCGAACAACCAGACAATACAGTCACAACCATTGCGCTTGCACATAATAATCGAAAGGACACCCTTCCCCCTTATTTATTCAAATGTTAGCGAATAATTTATTGTCTTCATTGTAGACCGACTAAATGACAGATTGCTTGTTTTTTTATGTATATTTTGGCTGTTATCACTTCAATTTCGATTTAAAGCATTAAAAATAGAAATTAATGTGCAATAAAGGTTGAAGCTAGGCTTGTGATGGGTAATATGTCGAATACTTGTGATAATTTTATGTCGCACCTAATTTGATAGTTTACGCCGCTCCATTGCTTGCGGTGTGTTTATGGAGAACAAAATGACTTACGCGCCTGTAACAGACGTACTAAGCGGGAAATTAGCGGTAGACAGTGAAGTGACTGTCCGCGGCTGGATCCGTTCACGTCGTGATTCCAAAGCTGGGATCTCTTTTCTTGCCATTTATGACGGCTCTTGTTTCGACCCGATTCAGGCCGTGGTCCCTAATGAGTTAAATAATTACAACGATGAAGTCCTAAAACTAACAACAGGCTGTTCTGTTGAAGTGACGGGTAAAATCGTTGAATCTCCAGCAAAAGGTCAAGATTTCGAACTTGCTGCGACAGCAGTTAAAGTCGTTGGTTGGGTTGAAGATGCTGACACTTATCCAATGGCGAAAACTCGTCACTCAATCGAATACTTGCGTGAAGTGGCGCATTTACGCCCTCGCACTAACGTTATTGGTGCGGTAGCGCGTGTTCGTAACTGTTTGTCTCAAGCCATTCACCGCTTTTATCACGAACAAGGTTATTTCTGGGTTTCTGCGCCGCTGATCACCGCTTCTGATGCTGAAGGCGCAGGTGAAATGTTCCGTGTATCAACGTTGGACATGGAAAACCTACCACGTACTGATGAAGGTAAAGTGGATTACAACGAAGACTTCTTTGGTAAAGAAACATTTCTAACGGTTTCTGGTCAGCTAAACGCAGAAACTTACGCCTGTGCATTAAGTAAAGTGTACACTTTCGGCCCAACATTCCGTGCTGAGAACTCAAACACAAGCCGTCACTTGGCTGAGTTTTGGATGGTTGAACCTGAAGTGGCATTTGCTGAACTTGACGAAGTAGCAAAACTGGCTGAAGACATGTTGAAATACGTGTTCAAAGCAGTACTTGAAGAGCGTCGCGATGACCTTGAGTTCTTTGCTCAACGTATTGATAAAGAAGCAATCACTCGTCTAGAGCAATTTGTTTCTTCTGATTTTGCTCAAGTTGACTACACCGATGCGATTCAAATCTTACTAGATTCTGGCCGTGAGTTCGAATTCCCTGTTGAATGGGGTATCGATATGTCTTCTGAGCATGAGCGTTTCCTTGCCGAAGAGCACTTCAAAGCGCCTGTTATCGTTAAAAACTACCCAAAAGACATCAAAGCGTTCTACATGCGTTTGAATGACGACGGTAAAACGGTAGCTGCTATGGACGTTCTAGCACCAGGCATTGGTGAGATCATTGGTGGTTCTCAACGTGAAGAGCGTTTGGATATCCTCGATAACCGCATGCGTGAAATGGGCATTGAGCCTGAGCATATGTCTTGGTATCGCGATCTACGCCGTTACGGTACTGTGCCACACGCAGGTTTCGGTCTAGGTTTCGAGCGTCTTGTGTCTTACGTAACAGGTATGGGCAACGTGCGTGACGTGATCCCATTCCCACGTACACCACGTAGCGCAAACTTCTAATCTACATCATCTTTACGATTAGAATATTAAATGATTCAAAGCCTGTTCACATTGAGCAGGCTTTTTTAATGGTCAATAGATTTAACTTCAGCCAACGTTATTGAAGCAAATTAATGATGTTACTTTTCATTAATAACGATATTTCTGCCGGCAAAAAGCCCTAAACATGATGAAATTAAACAAATCGACACAATCATCACCATCACTTCAATCCAACCATCATTCAAGCTATGTAAATAACCTGCCAGCATTGGTCCTATCGCCGCTAGAGAATAACCAAGAAATTGAGCCATGCCAGAAAGCGTCGTAGCTTGTACTGGGCTGGAGGTTCTAAAGCTGATAAAGGACAAGCCAAGAATAAACCAAGCACCAGAGGTCAAACCCAATAAGAAAGACCACATATAAGCCAGTTGTGGTAAATACAGTAAACCGACGGTGGAAAGCCCTGCAATCACACAGATACCCACCGCAGGTAAACGTTGATCAGATAGTTTCGCTACCAAAGGAATAACAAACAACCCCGGTAACGCGGTACCAATTTGGAATACCCCGTGTATCACTCCCGCTTCAGATGCACTGTAACCACTTTGCGCTAAGATGCTCGGTAGCCAAGCCACCAGCGTGTAAGTAAAAAATGATCCGCTGCCTAAGTAAAATGCGACTTGCCACGCCAGTTTCTGTGTCCACAAATTCACGTTGACCTGCGAGCTGGAATTCACACTGCTTGGTTTTTGGTTATGTGCCAATTGTGGCAACCATACTACCATCGCTACTAAGCCCACCACAGATAACGCGGCTAATGACCATTGCCAGCCAAGATCATGATATTGCGCTAAAGGAATGGAAAATGCAGAAGCCGATGCTGACGCCACCCCCATTGCCAGCACGTAGCTAGAAGTCATTAACGCCACTTTCATCGGGAAATCGCGCTTCACAATAATGGGCAACAATACGTTTCCAATACAAACGCCTAAACCAATCATTGCAGTTCCGATGAATAACCATTCCACACTACCTAATGAGCGCACAACGATACCGAATGTGATCAAAACCAGTGCCGCAAAAATGGTTAATTCAACACCAAACTTTTTAGTCAACAAAGCCGCTGGCGGTGCGAAACAAGCAAAGAAAATCAAAGGCAGTGTTGTTAAAAAGCCGGCTTGAGTCGCCGATAAGCTAAATGACTCAGAAATCATGTCAATCATAGGTGCGACACCGGTCACTGGCGCTCGCAAATTAGCCGCCAATAACATAACACCAACAATCAATAATCCCATATGACGGATTTTCTTCGATGACATTCGCTTAGTGTGACGGATTGATGACATGATTTTGCACCTAATAAAAGTAAAACAAAGAGTAAGTGCTGAACCTACTCTTTAAAAATGAGTTCGAAATAATGGAAATATGGTAAATCAACTTACCAAGAGATAAATATACCTAGGAGGTAATGCCTATAAATGTGACATTGTAACTAAAAGATGGTAAGCCTTAGAGAATTTACCTTAGGGATAAACGACTTTGAAACGCTCGCAGACTAAAATCATGTTTTCATCGAATTCCATATCCTCTAGCAAACACTCTTGAGTAAAGAACTCTCGATGTACTGACTGCCAATATTCAAGTGATTTATCCCCTTCACCTTCTTCAAAGGCAAACTCCGCGGTAACTTGATTAAATGGCACTTCAAAGACCTCTAAGGTTTCAATAATGCATTGCGGCTCACCGGCCCAATTTAACACCACTTGCAGATGGCCGATTTCAGGTATGGAAACATCAGCTTGTTCATACCAATATTCCAAGCTGCACGTTGCGGTTTTTTCACCCTTAACAATGAGTTCGGCACAGTCATTAGCATCTTTTTCAGTTGCACATAAAAAATCAGCACTGAATGAGGTATAGCTTCGCCGTTTGCTTTCGTTTAAAGAGAAAAGGTAATGATTCAAATAAGATTTTGCGCGTGGCGTCATAATTATTATTTCCGTATTTCATCCGTGAAAGCGAAATAGTAAACCTAAGCGAATACTGTGTCATGACGTAACGGAAAATATTGTTAAAAACTGTTAACAAACCCAAGAATTGTTCTAATTTTTATGCGTTTGGCGATAAATCCGATAACCTAATCCCAGTAAAAAGCACATGCTGGCCGGTAAACTCATCGAGATAACATTAAAATGTGAAAAACTCATTGCGCCAATAATTCCACCACAAACAAAGCCACTGATTATAACGACAAACATCACGCATTTACGGTGATTAACGGGTTGCCCTTTTAATCGTCCACCGATCATTAAGCCAAGATCTGTAAATATACCGGTTAAATGTGTCGTACGAATGACCGCACCGCTGTAAGTGGTGACCAATGCATTTTGTAAACCACATGCCATTGAAGCAAGACAAAGTCCTAAGCTGATATGCAGATCAAGCAAGATCGCACTTAATGTCAGCAAAAAAGCTTCGATAAACAGTACTGAGTCATAATGACGGCCTAATTTTAAACTTTCACCGGAAATCAGTATCCCTGACAGAGCAGAACCTATGACAAAGCTGAACACTAGCCCAACAAGAAACAAGGCATGTTTAGGCTCTTGTACCACACTAACTCCAATCAGAGTTATCGAACCGGATAGATGAGAAATGGCCTGATGTTCGAATCCCAATAGTCCAATAGCATTTACTATTCCGGCGATCAGCGCCAAAGTAAATGCCCCATATTCCACCCATTTAGGCAATTTAGTAAACACATTCAGCTCCTCAATAATTACACCACAAGTTTACGCTTGTTTTGAATGACTTAACTGATATAAATCAAACTGCATGTTAAGTATGATTTACGGTTGTAACCGTTGGCGTATAACGGTATAAATAATCGAATTATTTACTCATCTACATGGACGGAATTATGTTTGAAAAAGTACCTGCTGCACCCGCTGACCCCATTCTTGGCTTAACAGAAGAATTTAAAAGCGATTCTCGTGCAACGAAGATCAACCTTGGTGTTGGCATCTACAAAAATGAAGAGGGTCAAACCCCTGTTCTTGCAACGGTAAAAAAAGCAGAAGCAGCATTGCTTGAATCGGAAAAGACCAAATCTTACCTTACTATCGAAGGTACCGCTGAATATGGCCTTGCGGTTCAAAAGTTACTTTTCGGCTCTGACTCTAAAATCGTTACTGAAAAACGAGCAAAAACAGCACAAGCACCAGGTGGTACCGGCGCTCTTCGTGTTGCAGGTGAGTTCATCAAACGTGAATTAAACGCAGGGAAGATTTGGATCAGCAATCCAACGTGGGCAAACCACGTAGGCGTATTTACCGCTGCGGGTGTTGAAACGGCACAATACAACTACTACAACGCAGAAACACACGATAAAGACTTCGATGCGATGCTAGCTAGCCTAGCGGATGCACAAGCAGGTGATGTCGTTCTTCTACATGGTTGCTGCCATAACCCAACAGGTATCGATCCAACAGCAGAAGAATGGGAACAGCTTGCTAAACTGTGTGCCGATAAAGGTCTGTTACCTTTGTTTGACTTTGCATACCAAGGTTTTGCGAAAGGTGTTGAAGAAGATGCCGCAGGTCTACGCACATTCGCGCAATACTGTGATGAAATTCTTGTTGCTAGCTCATTCTCTAAAAACTTCGGTCTTTACAATGAGCGTGTTGGCGCTTTCACTTTGGTTGCAGCAACATCTGAAACCGCAACCACTGCATTTTCGCAAGTGAAGAAAATCATTCGCTCTATCTACTCTAACCCACCAGCGCACGGCGCAGCAGTCGTGACACATATCCTGAACGATGAGTCGCTACGTGCGGAATGGGAAGCGGAAGTGGCTGAAATGCGTGACCGTATTCAAGAGATGCGTACCCTATTTGTACAGACTCTTAAAGACGAAGGCGTAACTCAAGATTTCAGTTTCATTGAAGCACAAAATGGTATGTTCTCATTCTCAGGTTTAAGTAAAGAACAAGTAGCACGCTTAAAAGAAGAATTTGCCATTTACATTGTTGGATCTGGACGCATCAGTGTTGCAGGCATGACAAAGAGCAATATGGGCCCATTATGTAAAGGTATTGCGGCGGTTTTATAACCGTTATCTTCTTATAACATTACCGTTTTATAAACTTATGTCTTAACTTCCTGAAGGTCAGCATCATGCTGGCCTTTTTTATTAATTACTATGAGCGGTTTCATCTATTAGTGAAAGTTTTTTGCTCTTTATGGTGTCTTCTTATTACTTCCAATAATTGTTGTTAGGCTTATTGATGCTAAAAAAAATCACTTTACTCATTGCTGCGTTGATTTTGATTTCTCTATTTTTTCATTTCAATTTGAATGATGCTCTGACGCTCCAGGGGTTAAAGCTACGTATGGATGAATTCATCCTCTGGCAACAACACTCACCCATCTTGATGGCATCCATTTTCTTTTGCCTATATATCGTGATTACAGCCTTATCTTTACCTGGTGCTGCCATTTTAACTTTAGCGGCGGGTGCTTTATTCGGGTTAACTTACGGAGTGATCTTAGTGTCTTTCGCATCGAGCATTGGTGCGACACTTGCTTTTTTAGTCGCGCGATATATTTTGCGTGATTCTGTTGAGAATCGATTTTCTGAACGTTTAAAACAAATCAATCATGGCATTAAAAACGAAGGCGCATTTTACTTATTTACATTACGGCTCGTTCCATTATTCCCGTTCTTTTTGATTAATCTCGTAATGGGGTTAACTAAGATGAAAACACTAATTTTTTATCTAGTCAGCCAGATAGGAATGCTAGCCGGTACGATTGTTTATGTTAACGCCGGTACCCAGTTGGCTCAAATTGAAAGCCTAGGCGGTATCTTATCCCCTAACCTTATCATTTCATTCATTTTATTGGGTCTATTCCCACTTATCGCCAACAAAGTGATTCAGTACATTAAGAAAAAATGCGTGTATGCAAATTGGCAAAAGCCGAAACAGTTCGACCGTAATTTAATCGTTATTGGTGCGGGGGCCGCAGGGTTAGTTAGCAGTTATATCGCAGCGACAGTGAAAGCAAAAGTCACCTTGATTGAAGCAAATAAAATGGGTGGTGATTGCTTAAACTTTGGCTGCGTACCTAGTAAAGCATTAATAAAAAGTGCTCAAATGGCGCAAAATATGCGTCAGGCTGAACAATATGGCTTAGATAAACATGAACCGAGTTTTTCATTTAAACAAGTGATGCAACGTGTGCACGATGTGATTAAGCAAATTGAGCCACATGACAGTATTGAGCGATATACCCATTTAGGTGTTGAAGTAAAACAAGGCTACGCCAAACTCATTGACCCGTGGACAGTAGAAATACAAGGTAAAGATGGCGCTTGTGAACGTTTAACCGCTCGCAGCATCATTATTGCTACCGGTGCTTATCCATTTGTCCCAGAACTACCAGGGTTGGATGATGTGGGTTATGTCACCAGTGATACTTTGTGGCAACGCTTTTCTCAGTTGGATACGCCACCAAAGCGCCTTGTTGTTTTAGGTGGAGGCCCGATTGGTTGTGAACTAGCACAGGCATTTGCCCGCTTAGGATCTCACGTTACCCAAGTTGAAATGGCGGAACGCTTACTAATACGTGAAGATCCAGAAGTTTCAGAACTGGCCGTTAAAAGCCTCAAAGAGAATAACGTCAATGTACTCACAGGGCATAAAGCCTTGCGCTGTGAACAGACGGGTGCCAATAAACGTCTGATTGTTCAGAATCAAGGCCGTGAATTCGATATTGAATTTGATCAGCTGATTTGTGCTGTAGGACGCACGGCCAGGTTAGAGGGTTATGGTTTAGAGACACTTGGAATAGAAACTCACCGTACGATTCAAACTAATGAGTATTTAGAGACCTTATACCCCAATATTTTTGCTGCTGGTGATATAGTCGGACCGTACCAATTTACTCACGTTGCGGCACATCAAGCTTGGTACGCCTCAGTCAACGCGTTATTTGGTCAGGTGAAAAAGTTTACAGTCGATTATCGTGTTATCCCATGGACAACTTTCATCGATCCAGAGATTGCACGCGTCGGTTTAAATGAAATGGAAGCGCAACAACAAGGTATCAACTATGAAATCACCCGCTTTGAATTTAAAGAGCTGGATCGAGCCATTACCGAAAGCAGCACCAAAGGGTTCATTAAAGTCATTACCCCCAAAGGCAAAGACACCATTTTAGGCGTCACCATTGTGGCACAACATGCTGGCGACCTCATGGCTGAGTTTGTCTTAGCGATGAAGCATGGCTTAGGACTCAATAAAATACTTGGGACCATTCACGCCTATCCAACATGGGCTGAGGGAAATAAATACGTTGCAGGTGAATGGAAACGTAAGCATGCACCTAAAACCTTGTTAAGTTTGCTCGAAAAATACCATGCTTGGCGTCGCCATTAAGGATAAATTTGTAAAGGCAAATAGTTAAGATGAGTAGATTTTCGCTCATTAAGAAAAAGATACTGCGATTAATGCTTTAGATTCTTGTCTCAATTTCCTATAGTTACCTTACACTTACACCAAGGTCAGCAGACCCCAAGCAGTCGTGGTTATCATGGAAGCTGAATTACTAGAAATACAAAATTTTATCGCTCAATATCCGCCTTTCGATTCATTATCAGAAGAAAAATTAGCCTATGTCGCGAGTAATACTGAAATATCTTATTACCGTGAAAATACCCCTATCATTCAATTTGGTGACCACATTCAAGATCTTTATATGGTTCGCTCTGGTGTGGTTGAAATCTACCGTCGCCGTGGTGAACTCTATAACCGCTTAGACGAAGGCGATATTTTCGGACAAATGGGTTTATTGATGAATGGTAAAGTACGCCTGCCTGCGACTGCGACTGTTGATTCACTAATATATTGTATCCCAGCAGACGTTTTCCACGAGCTGTACGAAACCGAAGACACCTTTGCCGATTTCGTTGAAATTGAACACAATGCACGACTTAAGCAGGCTATCTCTGATAATAAAAACGCTAACGATCTCACGACCTCAAAAGTAAAAACCCTTATTACGCGTGAAGCCTTCAGTTTAGATAAGCAAGCATCCATTCAAGAAGCCGCTAAATTGATGACCGATGAGAATGTGTCCGCTCTACTGATCACAGATGAAACCATTCATATTGACGAAGACCATGAAACTCAGGTCATTGGTATCATTACCGACCGTGACCTTTGTACGCGTGTATTGGCTGAAGGCTTAGACCCAACCACGGCGGTTTCTGAGGTCATGTCGCAAGAATTGATAACGTTAGATCACAACGCTTATATCTATGAAGCCATGCTATCGATGTTACGATGTAACGTCCATCACTTGCCTATTCTCAAAAACAAACAACCTATCGGCATTGTTGAAGTCGGCGATATCATTCGTTACGAATCACAAAATAGCCTGTTGTTAGTCAATCAGATATTCCAGCAGCAAAGTGTCGATGACCTATCAACACTCTCTGAACAAGTGAAAGATAGCTTCGTTCGATTAGTCCAAGAAGATGCCAATTCACATATGATTGGCAGTGCTATGTCAGTGATTGGCCGTAGTTTTAAACAACGAATCATTGAGTTAGCTGAAACAGAATTTGGTGAGCCACCTATTCCCTACTGTTTTCTTGCTTTAGGCTCGATGGCGCGTGATGAGCAGCTGATTATCACCGATCAAGATAATGCGATTATTTTAGACGACAGCTATGATGCTAACCTTCACGGTGAATATTTCGAAAAGTTATCTGAATTTGTCTGCCAAGGACTCGCTCGCTGCGGTTATCACCTGTGTACTGGTGATATTATGGCAACCAATCCAATGTGGCGTATGACACGCACAGAATGGGAAGAGTGTTTTGCTGACTGGATAGACAACCCTAATCCAAAAGCGTTATTGAACAGTTCTATTTTCTTTGATTTGGATGGCGTTTATGGACGCGTAAAATGGGCAGAAAGTCTCAATGGGTTCATCGTGCGTCGTGCTCGTCGTAACAATCGATTCCTAGCTTGTTTAGCACGTAATGCGATTAACCGCACACCACCATTGGGCTTCTTCAAGGGCTTCGTGATGGAAAAAGATGGCCGCCATAATAACTCCATCAACCTGAAACGCCGAGGCACCGCTCCATTAGCCGATTTAATACGTGTTCATGCCTTAGCCGTTGGTTCTCGCGCTCAAAATTCATTTGAACGCTTAGATGATATTAAAGACGCAGGGATTCTACCCAAGGGGCGAGCCGATGATTTACGTGATGCCATGGAATACATTTCTATGGTGCGAATTCGCCACCAAGCGTTGGATGTTGAAAATGAAATTGAACCTGATAACAACATTGAACCCGATAATATGTCGGATTTCGACCGTCGTAACCTTAAAGATGCATTCCAAATTCTTAGTAATGCTCAGAGCTTTTTGAAATATCGCTATCACGGTAACTCATTCAAAAATACGCCACCGCCTGAAAACCAATCAAGCCTATTACGTCGTAAGAAAAAATAGGAATCATGATAATGACAAAGAAAGGCGTACCGTTAGCCAAGTTACCGGATAATCAAACCTGGAATGAGTTTTTTGAGCACCAATCACAAGCAGCTAAAGATCCTCGGTTACAGCAATTCTATCAGGTTGGTGTGATTGCGGAAGATACCCCGCTTTCTAAAGTTGAATTCGTCGCGCTCGATTTTGAAACGACCGGCCTTGATATCGAAAAAGATGGCATTATCAGTATCGGGCTGATTCCATTTACTTTACAACGCATATACTGCAAACAAAGTAAGCACTGGTTAGTGAAACCACGTAAAAAGCTGAATGAAGATTCGGTTATCATTCATGGTATTACTCACAGTGATTTGTCTGACGCGCCAGATTTAAAGCGTATTTTGGATGAAGTCTTAGAAGCATTAGCGGGAAAAATAGTGGTAGTCCACTACCAATATATCGAAAGACAGTTTTTTTCACGAGCCTTAATGGAGCGTATCGGTGAAGGCATTTTATTTCCAATGGTAGACACATTAGCCATTGAATCGGTTGTACAGCAGCAACTCGTTAGCGGTTGGTGGAATAAACTTCGAGGTAAAAAGCCCGCTTCTGTTCGCTTAGGCACCAGTCGCACTCGATATAACCTTCCTTCTTATCAACCACACCATGCATTAGTTGATGCCATTGCCACAGCGGAGTTATTACAAGCGCAGATCCTTCATCATTATTCGCCGGAAACCCCGATTAAAGATTTATGGTTGTAGTATTAAAGGTGTGTTTATCTTAATGGTTCATTACTAAGTGGCTATGGCTATAAAACGAAGCGGATATAAAACTAAGTGGCTATAAAAAAGGTTGGCGATAATGCCAACCTTTTTGTTTGATCGCTATTTGTCATGAAAACTTAGCTGTCTTTAGGCTCAGTTTTCATACCAAGCACTAGGCTGATACACATAATAATCAGCACAAATACGAACGGTAATGCGGTCGAAATCGCTGCCGCTTGTAAGGCACCAATCGCATTAGAGCCTCCAACCCATAGAAGTGCCATCGCAGCCGCACCTTCAATAAAGGCCCAGAACATACGTTGTGGTACTGGCGCATCGACCTTACCACCCGCGGTAATACTATCGATAACCAGTGAGCCTGAATCAGAAGAACTAATGAAGAACACCAGCACCAAACAAACGGCAATGATGGAGATGAACTTACTCAATGGAAGTGCATCGAACATTTCAAACATCGCCATTGTGGCATCGTTAAAGCCTTGCTGACCTAGCATGCCGACTTTATTAATCAATTGATCAATACCGACACCACCAAATGCTCCCATCCAAACCACAGTAATGATGGTAGGAATAAGCAGTACAGCAATTAAGAATTCACGTACGGTACGGCCACGTGATACACGCGCAATGAACATACCAACAAACGGTGACCAAGACATCCACCATGCCCAGTAGAATACGGTCCAGCCATGCATCCAGTCTTCATCAGGACGATTAAACGGGTTCGACAGCGGAATGATATTTTCTACGTAGCTGATCAAGGCCTGAGGAATAGTGTTGATAACGATAGAAAAACTTACCGCGATGATGAATACCAACAATAAGAAGGCGGTGATCATATTGATGTTACTCACAAGCTTCACACCACCATCAATGCCTCGATACACAGAAATACCAGCCATTACTGTCACTACAGCAATAATGATCAGTTGTAGTTCGACACCAGAATCTATGCCAAAGACGTGCCCTATACCACTGGCCGCTTGTTGTGCGCCAAAACCTAATGAAGTCGCGAGACCAAATAACGTTGCCAATACCGCCAAGATATCAATGATATGGCCAGCCCAGCCCCAAGTGCGGTCACCCAAGATTGGATAGAAAACCGAACGAATCGAAAGAGGCAGACCTTTGTTATAGGCGAAGAAAGCTAAAGATAATGCCACAACAGCGTATATCGCCCACGGGTGTAGACCCCAGTGATACATGGTTGCACCTAATGCCAAGTCTTGAGCTTCAGGCGTGTTAGGCGTAACAGCGAGTGGTGTCCCATACCAATCAGTAAAATATGCAGCCGGTTCAGCCACACTCCAGAACATTAAACCGATACCCATACCTGCCGCAAATAGCATCGCTAACCATGATAAGTAGCTGTGCTCTGCAACCGCATCGTTACCACCAAGGCGAATTTTGCCGAATGGTGACACGATCATGAATAAGCAAAATAGTACAAAGAAATTGCCGGCTAAAATAAACAGTGAATCAAAGTTATTAATAATAGAGTTCTTTACACCGTCTAATGCACTTTTAGCCGTGGCGGGATCCAAGATGAGAACAGCAAGTAAGAAAAGAATCGTTAATCCTGCACTGGTAACGAAAACAACGTTATGAACGTCGAATCCCCATTTTTGGACATTATCTTGCCCAACTGTATAGTCGGTACTGTCTATACTGTATTTATCTATACCTTTAGTCATAAAACCTCGTCATTCGTGACAATTTTGCCCACCAAACGCAATAATCATTTGTCATCTAAACAAATAATTGTGATGAACATTTCGTTTTGGGTGATAAATTCTAACGTCAGGATAAAAAATATCCATAAAAACCTGCCTCTCGCCTGTCAATAGCTCAATTAATCACCAACACTGTCATTGTTAGAGTAAAAAACAAACCAAACACAGAACTGAACAACAGAAATTTACTTCGAGGTCGAATCAATATTTCTAAGAAAATGCTTATGAAAGAAGGCTGTTCTAACCCATCTATAAGCTATTAATACTAGTTTATCTTTGCCAAAGAAAGCATCGGGTATAAAAAAACCTTCCTATTGCTAACAATAGGAAGGTTTTTAAAAAGATTCAGTTATTAAGCTAGTTTATAGATAACTTTATTACCAGCAACTTGCTCTTTCACTACCAAGTTTTCATCAGCAAGTTTTTTCAAACCACCGGTCGCCCAAGCAGCCGCTTTCGCATCTTCTTGACCAGCCGCTAGCCCGATCTCTTTTGGACTAATACCATCAGCATTTGCTGCAACAATATCTAAAACTTGTTGTTGCTTGGGCGTCAGCTTCACATCATTTGACGCTTCTACTGCTGCTTCAACTGCCGCACTGGCTACTTTTTCAACTTTCGCTGTTGTAGATTTTACTTTAGCAACCGCTTTTTCAGCTTTTGGTTTAACTGTTTTCACCGCTTTTTCTGTTGCGGCTTTAGTTGCTTTGATTTTCTTTTTTAGTTTAAGTTGTACGTTGCGCTTATGTGCAAGTCTCATTGAAGTTCTCCACAAAACACTAAAAATAGTGTGGTAAAAAATGTTGGGCGGTTTTATACCAAAATCTAAAACAAATTTACAGTCATTGCTGAAATATTAGCCGAATTTATTCCAATTTAATTGAATTCCGCTCATTTTCGTTAAAAAAACTATTTTACTATGTCATATTTCTCATGGTTTTATGAGGTAAATCATCGGAGCTATACTCTATAGCTAGTCATACTTTTTCATTCATCAAGTAAAGAGTCTGTATGCAAACTAAGCATTTATTTCAACCTCAACCCCAAATTTCAAAATGGCTTCTCTATTTGATTTGGGCTCTCTTGATCAGCTTAACTTTTTACATCGATAGCAAACTCAATACCAAAGTGGCAGGTTTATTTTTTATTTCTTGCTTACTTTTTATCATCGCAATTAAAGAATATGTCTATAGTCAACAGTTAGGATTAACCTTGACTGAAAGCCATTTTCAACAACATTTTTACCGTGGTGGTTGGGTATTACAATGGAGTAATGTCCGCCGGATTGGCGTAGTGGAATATCAAATACAAGATTGGACGACTTCTATTCCTTGGGTTGGTATTGAAATAAAAAACTATCAACCTTTTATAGAAAAAATGAGCCCCAAAATCATTACCAAAATATTATTACATCAACGAGGTCTGTTGTATTTAGGGCTGAAGCAACATGGTCGGCAAGCAGAATTGGAAGACCATATTTTAAATGATAAACACTATGTCTATCAGGATGGTACAACCGCAAAAGGCTTACAAGCGATGATGGCAAATCGCATGGCATTACAAAAGCAATTGTGGGGATACGATATATTTATTTCTGAGAATGACCTAACCATTGCTAAGGATGATTTAGTGGGTATAGCTCGTCGTTACTTAGCGGCAAGCCATACCGGTCACTCGTAATCTATTTATATTTACTATACCCAACTAATGGCTCAATACGGGTTATTAGCAATACAATAAACTAAACTTCAGTTAACTAATAAAGCGGCATTTCATCAGCCACAAATGGATTAGTTTTACGTTCTTGGCCAAACGTCGATTCAGGTCCATGACCAGGAATAAATCGTACGTCGTTACCTAATGGCCATAATTTGTTTTTAATACTGTTAATCAAGGTTTGATAATCCCCTTTCGGGAAATCGGTACGGCCAATAGCGCCATTAAACAAAACATCGCCCACAAAAGCGATTTTAGCCGATTGGCTGTATAAAACAACGTGACCCGGTGTATGGCCTGGAGTATGGATCACATCTAGCACTTCCTGACCAAATTCAATCTTATCACCCTCTTGTAGCCATTGAGTTGGCTCAAATGGGTCGATAGGTGGAAAACCAAACATCTGGCTTTGATTCATTAAGCCTTGTAACCAAAATGCATCATCGATATGAGGCCCAATCACGGGAAGATTCAAATCTTGCTTCAGCTCCGGCGTGCCACCAACGTGGTCTAAATGCCCGTGTGTTAATACGATTTTTTCTAATGTCACACCAAGGGTATCGACAATCGTCTTCAAATGGTTCACTTCACCACCAGGATCAACAATCACCCCTTTCATGGTCTGGTCGCACCATACAATAGAACAATTTTGTTGAAAGGGAGTAACAGGAACAGATTGATATTTCAGGCTCATACAACTTCTCTCTATATTCTTCTAGCTTTGACATTCTAGCATTTGCCCAAACTATGACAGCCTGCCCCTGCTTTGACAAGCCGTGATTTAGTCGAGGTATTTAATTTGCATATTTGCCTGAGACCAAACTTTCCAAGCTCCATTTTCTTGTTTAAACACCACAAGAGCTTGTACGCGATTATTCTTAAATTGCCCACCTGAAATTTTTGTCTTTGTCATCCAAATTTTGGCGTAAGCGTATTCATCATCTTGCGCAACAAAATCGAACTGATCTAATTGGTAAGTTAGATCGAAGTTATCAAATACCATTTCAATTTGATGTTTAGTTGGAGTCCAAACTAAAGATTGTGTATGCATGGTCGCCATATAGGCATCTACATCTTCTTGTTGTGAGGCATGAAGGTTTTGCTTAAGGACTTGATGCACCAATTGTTCAGTACTGCCGCCTGTACTTTGCTAGTAAATAGACCAATCAGTAGTAAGTTACCAAAAACTTTAATTTTCATTTACTCTCCTAGGCTGGAATCAAATTCCAATGATTATCCCAATAAATCTGACTGTTCGATTTTTTAATGTTGCCTTGAGGAGAACGTACAATTACTTCTCCAGCCCCCGAGCTAACATAAAACTGTTCGTTATTCGAGATAACGCCGGACGCGCTCGGTAACGGCTTCAATTCCAACAATTTATTTTGTGATAAAGACCAAATACCGTAACAATTTCCAGGTGGTGAAGTCGCTAATACATAATCTTCAATCACCGCAATACTGGCGATGTAATGATTAAATCGGGCCCACTGCTCTGGCTCTGCATGTAACTCTATTAGCTTGCCATGTTCCTTTTGCATGGCAATTAAAGAGGGATAATCACTAGGTTCGCCACGATATTGCTGGCCACATAAAATGATATCGTCTTGGTTATAGCCCAAATGACGAATACTCAACTTATGGTCAGGCAGTCTCGCTTGACTTAGTATTTCACCCGTTTGGCTCAGTCGTGCCAGACTCGGTTTCATCGAATCTAGATTTTTAGCGGTTCTACCATCGGTATGCACGCCTCCCACACCAACTGCATAACTGCCGTCATTAAGACGAATAATTTCATGTGGACCAATCCCAAAACCACGCCATTCCTCTACTTTTTTATAATCTTGATTAACATCGTAGATCCCGATCACGCCTTCGCTGGTTTGCCTAATCCCTTCCGTCGCCAATAAATATTGTCCATCGGCACTAAATACACCATGCCCATAAAAATGACGATGTTCACTGGCACTCACGAGATGACGAATTGCACCCGTTTGATAATCAAACACTTGCATGAAGGTTCCCGGTCTTCGACCAAATGCCACCGCTTCTGTATTGCTGTTCATTTTAGGGTCACTAATCGCAATACCGTGTGCTCTCTCTGGCAGTAACACAGAGTGAATAGGATGACCTTGCCAATCCGCCACTACGGTGTAAAACTGCCCATTCGGTGAAAGGCTGTTTCCAATCAGTCTTGGCTGGCGAATATTTGTTGAGTTATCAACTGCTTGAGCAATAGCAGACTCAAGCTTCAGTAAAGGCCAACAAGTACCACCGTATAACGCAGTTTTTAGTAGGTTTCTGCGGGTACGTTGCCAATGCTCCAAGTTAGTCTCCATCGGTAGAATTGAAACCGACCACAATCCCGAGTGCGACAGCCGCTTCTTGTTGCAGCAAATACTGCACATACTCTAGTTTGTTGTATTGAGCGATCATGTTTTTATAACCCTCTTTCGTTTGCAGCTGTGTAAACAAAGATGGGCTAGTTGGCAACGTTGCGATAGCTTGCTCAAAATGTAGAACAATTCTATCCGCTAGCTCACTTTCCCCTTTTGCTCTTAGTAATGCATCCAGCCCATGCTCACCATCAGCTTGGTATAAAGCTTTCATAGCAACCAGATTCGACTTGATATGTACAAGCGATGTTTGTGAACGCCATGACTCGGCAAAATAGGGTTTAGGATGACCAATCTTTCCCATTGGGCGCTGTAATTTATGCAGCGTGTAATCCATCTGATTATTGAGTAAGCCAAAATATTCAGATTGCCACTGCGCCGCTGAATAGCCTTGCCAAGGGTTTTTCTGCCATGCTGTAACTATCTTTTGGGTATTGTGATTAAAGTTCTGACTAATGGCTTTTGCCAATGAACATGCATTTTTATCGCCTTGGGCAAAAGACGATTTCTCGTCATATAACAGCCACTCCAGCCCACCTAAACTTTGAACGGTGACACTCTGTTCAGCAATGGTTTGCGGCTCCCATAACTCAGGCTGCTGAATAATTTGAGCCATTTTTCGGCCAGTGATGTCTTTTTTATCTGGCCAAAATTGCATTGACCATCCGAGGGAAATCGCTTGTTCAGGTCCTTTAGCTTGTCCTTGCAGCGCCATCCAAGCCTGAGCAGTATCGAGCCATTGCTGCTTTAACGGCGCTAAACCCGTCTTTTGGTCATCTTGACAGTAGTCAATAACAGCTTGGTTTAATTCACTGGCTTGACGGTTAAGTTGTGTGGCCGCTTTTAGTTCAATCTGATAAATAGGAGCACTGCTGTTTTCCGCAGCGATTGTTTGTTGTGTGGCCAATAAGGTCACGGAAGAAATTGCTATTAAAAAATGAGACAAATGCTTCATTGCCTATCCTTGGTTGATATCTTGTATTTTTATAACGAATTCAAAAATGCAATCAGCGCCGTACGCTCCGACTGTGTGAGATTTAGAACCGCATCTCTGGAAGTTTGCGCTTCACCACCATGCCAGAGAATCGCTTCCATCAAATTACGTGCGCGGCCATCATGCAAATAGTAGGTATGCCCATTCACTTCTTCGGTGTAGCCAATTCCCCATAGCGGTGGGGTGCGCCATTCTTTACCTGTTGCCAAAAACTCAGGTCGGTTATCGGCTAGCCCTTCTCCCATGTCATGTAAAAGCAGATCGGTGTATGGGTGAATGGTTTGATTCGATAATGCCGGTAGAGATTCTCTGCTTCCTGTTTTGAGCGTTGGAATATGACATGAATTGCAGCCCACTTGTTCGAAAACAGCTTGTCCTTTTTGTACGCTAGGGTCATCAAGATTTCTACGAACAGGTACTGCTAAATGCTGAGAATAAAACTCAACAAATTTGAGGATTTTTTTGCTCACCTCGACCTGTTCATCCTCACTATTACCATTTGGTAAGTCTGCACAAATAGGCTGTTTGCTACTGCAATTTTCCTGTGTAAAAAAAGCGCTGGTTAAGCCCAGGTCGCCATTAAAAGCGGCAGCATCTTGTTGAATTAAAGTGGGTTGTCCTGCTTTCCAACCAAAACGCCCAACAACGGTCGATTGCATTTCAACGTCCCACACTTGATTGACTCGCCCGCTTATGCCTTTGTTTTCTAAGCGCTGTGTTTCAGCAAGCTCATACAAGGTGTTATCAGGCACCGACTCCAATAATCCAAGCCCAATCATAGGTGGTGCAACACGAGCAGAAAGCATGGTTTGTGGCGCTAATGGGCCTTGTGAAAGATCATGAATTTGAAGCCTTGGCTTACGTAATTCAACTTTTTCACCATCTGAAAACTCAACCGTAACCGGCTCATAAGTAATGCGAATTTTCCCTTCAGGCGTCGTATTAGGGAGAGAAAAATCTTGTAATTGATCCCCATAAGTAGGCTCAGGAATGACGCCATTTATAATCAATTGTTGTTTTTGCTCATTGGTTAAGGCTGGCACGCTAAGCCGAACTAACATGGAAACGGCTTGATCTTCGCCTTCTTCTGGCGGATGACCTCGCCCATCTTTGATATGACAGTTTTGGCAACCATTGGTATTAAATAAAGGGCCAAGCCCATCACGTGCATCAGTAGTGGAAGGTGCTTGAACCCAAGGGTTGCGAAAGAAAGAATTACCAACACTAAAATCTAACCGTTTTGACAATGGCAGATTATTGGCAGGCATAGAATAGGCATTACTGCCTTGCTTATTAACACTGGTTTCGCCACCCGATTTCACACCATAAGCATGAACAAAGGAAGGCAGTATCAACGCGACTGAAAAAAGTAAACAAGAATGCTTCATAATTTATTAAAGCCTGCAGCGTTCACTGCAGGCTTTCGTACCTCTGTAACCACTAAGGAAGAATTAAAAATCGTGATCAGCGTTATCAGGACTTAGATTAGTAATTCCCACTAATGCTGCGGTTTTTTCAATCGCTTCTGTTTGTTTCACAAGTGCATCAATCGATGCTTGTACTAATTGGTTACCCTTCTTGTTGCTAGAGGCAATCAGTTGATCAAAATGTTGATTATCTTGCTCTGCAGAATCAACCAAGGTATGGACTTGATTACGTGTCGCATCAAACTGCTTTGCAATCGCCTCAGCCGCCGCTTTATCTTTTTCTGCAACTAAATCTTTTAAGCTGGCACCTTTTACGACTGAACCATCGACACGCGTATAGGAACCATTAAACACGTTGTAAATGCCTTGCTCATTATAGAAATGCGAATTGTGTGTGTTATCTGAGAAACAGTCGTGCTCATCTTCGGTTGAGTTGGCTTCTAATGCGACTTTCATACGTTCGCCAGCCAGTTCACCTAGCGACAATGACCCCATGCCAAATAGCATTTTGCGCAGCCCTTCTTCTGCGGGTTGTTGTAGCAGTTCAGTGCGGTAGTTATCTTTACTTTCTGCTGCCCACTGATCTTTCATCCATGCTAAATCTTGTACTAACAATTGCGTCGCCGCTTTTAAATA
The DNA here is from genome assembly GCF_026001925.1 of Vibrio gangliei. Taxonomy (NCBI): domain Bacteria; kingdom Pseudomonadati; phylum Pseudomonadota; class Gammaproteobacteria; order Vibrionales; family Vibrionaceae; genus Vibrio; species Vibrio gangliei. The sequence goes on from NZ_AP021869.1 coordinate 1,386,363, forward strand.
CTGAGCTCGACGGTCACAGTGTCCATTGGTGCAGTTTTCACCTTGAAGGTAATCGGTATAAGCTCGCTCACCAGCACCAGCCTCTGTGCCGTGCAAATCTTGTCCCCACAGCAAAAATTCAATGGCATGATAACCGGTTGCAACATTGGCTTCTGAACCTGCAAGCTCGTTCAAGCTCGCTAATAATTCTGGCGTAATCGATGTGGCATCTATTTTGTCAGCGCCAACTTGCAGCGTTGTATTTGCGATAATATTCGCTTGCGCGCCTTCATTCCCAAGCTCATGGTGATATCCTTTTGCGACATAATCAATCAAGCCTTCATCCAATGGCCAAGCATTTAATTGCCCTTCCCAATCATCAACAACAGGGTTACTGAATCGGAAAGTTTCTGATTGCTGATAAGGGACTCGAGAGGCGAGCCAAGCGTTACGAGCTTGTTCTAGCGTTTCAGTTGAAGGATTATCAATTAACTTATCAATGGCTTTTTGTAAATTTTGAGCCGTTATGTATGCATCATCAAAGACAGCATAAGCAATATCAGCATAATTACTCACAACTTCTTTAGGTTCTGCTGCAAATGCCATATTACTCGTTGCTAAAAGGCCAGAAATAAATAGTGAAGACGTTTTAAAATTAAGCATATCTCATCCCTGTATAAAGAATCGAAGTGAAAACCATTATCACTTACGCTGAGGTTTGGAAAATAATACTTACTTACAAGATTTTTACAACACCTTCACATCACTTAGGCAGAGACATAACCTGCAAAACAAAAAAAACCTCTAAAAAAGAGGCTTTAAATTCGAATTACTTCAAAATGAACAAGATCCTTTGAAGTCACACAATAGGTATCGATTAGGTATCTGTTATTTTATAGGCTTTGCATCTAGCTTAGTTAGCTCTAAATTCGCTTGAGCCCAAATCTTCCAATCGCCATTAATTTGTTTGAATACGATCAAAGATTCAATTTGATTATCTTGAAATGCAGGCCCTCGAACTTTATGTGTCTCAAACACGACCTTAGCATAAGCATACTTATCATCCTCACCAACTAAGACAACATCCTTCAAATCATACTTTAAGTCATAAGCTTTAAATGTCAGCTTTAACACATTTTCTGTGGTTTGGTATAACGCTGATTGGTTGTGTATCGTATCCATATAACTTGCAATATCTTCATTTTCTAGTGCTTTAAAGTTATCTACTACGACTTCTAAAACGTCTGATTCAGTATCAGCGAATACTGGCGTCGAACATAAAGAAAATAAGCACAACAAGGCCGCTTTTATATTATTGTTCATCGTATGATTTCCTATCATCAATTGACTTATCACAAGTCGTCATCAAAGTGTAGTCGATGTTTTCCATGAGAAGCTTTTGCTTTCAAATAGCTTTCATTTCCTGTCTTAATATGTACATGTGTAGGGATAACTTCTTCTAATTCGATGCCAAACTCTTGCAGCTCTTTCATTTTTTTCGGGTTATTAGTAATTAGCTTAATTTTCAAAACGCCCAGCGCTTTCAGCATTTGCGCCGCTTCTGAAAAATCTCGTAAATCATCACCAAAACCTAAATGATTGTTGGCTTCATAGGTATTCATACCTGCGCTTTGCAAGCGATAAGCATCAATCTTATTGTATAAACCAATGCCGCGCCCTTCTTGACGTAAATAGAGCAAGATGCCCCCCTGCTGCCCCATTTTTTCAATCGTTTCATCAAGTTGTTCACCGCAATCACAACGCGATGAATGAAAAACATCACCGGTTAAGCATTCTGAATGCATACGGACAAGTGGCACTTGTGGTGACTTATCTGCTGATTTAAAAATAATGGCGATATGTTCTTTATCCGTTTTTAATCCACTAAACGATAATATCTCTGCATCAATATCGCTTTTTTTACCGACTTTTAAATCTACTCTGGCTCTAACTTCCGCCATTATCATTCTCGCTCTATTCTCGATTACCCAGCTTTTTGCCTACTCTAAGCTGTTTATATTCTTCATGCTTGAGATCATTATCGGACTAAATGAGGGGTAAATCACATTATTTATTTGCTGTTATACTATAACAATCGATTAACTAATCAAGCAAAAATCTCGATGATGTTAATACTGAAATTTGAACATAAATCTATACGCCTATTTAGCTTAGGTCATGTAAATAGCTTAGGGGCTGCAAGATTCTACCTCAAATAAAAAAGGTCGGCAGCTTTCACTACCGACCTTATTACAAAGTAATCACATTATTGATTATTCAGCATCGTTTTCAGAAGACTCTTTGTCCGAATTATCAGAGCTAGACTCTGTATTCGCTTGAGAATCAGTCGCTGCATCTGCCACTTCTTCCATTAGCTCTTCTTCAGACATTTCTTCGATACGCTGCAAGCCAACCACTTTCTCATCTTCTGAGGTACGAATTAGCGTTACACCTTGCGTGTTACGGCCAACTTGACTTACTTCTGCAACACGAGTACGTACCAGTGTACCGGCGTTAGTGATCATCATGAACTCATCCGCTTCAAGCGCTTGAATTGCACCGACAACCTGACCATTACGCTCAGAAACCTTGATCGATACAACACCTTTCGTGCCGCGACCTTTAGTTGGGTACTCAGTAATAACGGTACGTTTACCATAACCATTTTCAGTCACAGTAAGAACATCACCACCATCGTTTTGTGGCACAATCAACGACACAACTTGGTCGTTATCCGCAAGACGAATACCACGTACACCCGCAGCCGTACGGCCCATTGCACGAACATGTTCTTCACTGAAGCGAACCACTTTACCCTCTTTCGAGAACAGCATGATTTCATCTTCACCAGAAGTGATATCAACACCAATCAGTGTATCTTCGTCGCGTAAGTTAACAGCAATCAAACCGTTAGCACGAACATTTGAGAAACTTGCTAGTGAGGTTTTCTTCACCGTACCGTCACCGGTTGCCATGAAGATAAACTTGTCCTCAGAGAACTCATCAACACGTAAAATTGCAGTGATGCGCTCATTTTCTTCCAGTGGGAGAATGTTCACAATTGGCTTACCACGTGCAGTACGAGTTGCATGCGGCAATTGGTAAGTCTTCAAGCGGTACGCTTTACCACGAGTAGAGAAGCAAAGAATATTGTCATGAGTATTCGCGACTAATAGACGCTCGATGAAGTCTTCATCTTTCATCTTAGTGGCGCTCTTACCTTTACCACCACGACGTTGCGCTTCGTAATCACTTAGCACTTGGTACTTCACGTAACCTTCGTGAGAAAGCGTCACAACCACATCTTCTTGAGCGATCAGCTCTTCCATGTCGATATCATGGCTAGCCGCGGTAATTTCTGTACGACGTGAATCACCAAAACCTTCACGAACTGCTTCTAATTCTTCACGAATGACTTCCATCAAACGCTCAGTGCTTGAAAGGATGTGAATCAATTCAGCGATTTCATCAAGTAAAGCTTTGTATTCGTCTAGGATCTTCTCATGCTCTAGACCGGTTAAACGGTGTAGACGCAATTCAAGGATCGCTTGTGCTTGTTGCTCAGTTAAGAAGTATTGGCCATCACGAATACCAAATTCATCTTCTAACCAGTCTGGACGAGCAGCATCTGTACCCGCACGCTCAAGCATTGAAGCCACATTGCCAAGATCCCAGCCACGAGCCACTAAGCCAGCTTTTGCTTCCGCTGGTGTTGGTGCGTTACGGATCAATTCGATGATTTCATCAATATTGGCTAACGCAAGTGCTAAAGCTTCAAGGATATGGGCACGATCGCGCGCTTTACGTAATTCAAAAATCGTACGACGAGTCACCACTTCACGGCGGTGATCGACAAAGCATTTCAACATTTCTTTTAGGTTGAATAGCTTAGGCTGGCCATTATCAAGCGCAACCATGTTAATGCCGAAAGTCGTTTGAAGCTGAGTTTGTGAATAAAGGTTGTTTAGAACCACTTCACCTACTGCGTCACGCTTACATTCGATAACAATACGCATACCATCTTTATCAGACTCATCGCGAAGTGCGCTAATGCCTTCTACTTTTTTGTCTTTTACCAGCTCTGCGATTTTTTCAATCACGCGAGCTTTGTTGACTTGATATGGGATTTCAGTAACTACGATAGTCTCACGACCGTTTTTATCCGTATCGATATGCGCTTTAGAACGCATGTAAACTTTACCGCGACCGGTTTTGTATGCGTCGATAATGCCTTTACGACCACTGATCAATGCTGCGGTTGGGAAATCAGGACCTGGAATATGTTCCATCAACTCATCAATGGTTACATCTTCGTTATCGATATAAGCCAAACAACCATCTAATACTTCACCTAAGTTATGTGGTGGAATATTGGTTGCCATACCTACTGCGATACCAGACGCACCGTTTACCAGTAAGTTAGGAATTTTGGTTGGTAGAACCGCTGGGATTTTTTCAGTACCGTCGTAGTTGTCGACGTAATCTACGGTTTCTTTATCAAGGTCGGCTAACAGCTCATGAGCCATTTTAGACATGCGAACTTCGGTATAACGCATCGCCGCCGCTGAGTCGCCATCGATAGAACCAAAGTTACCTTGGCCATCAACAAGCATATAGCGAAGTGAGAATGGTTGAGCCATACGTACGATAGTGTCATATACCGCACTGTCACCATGAGGGTGATATTTACCGATTACGTCACCGACGACACGGGCAGATTTTTTATATGGTTTGTTCCAGTCATTACCTAGAACATTCATCGCGAATAAAACACGACGGTGAACCGGTTTTAGGCCATCACGTACATCGGGTAACGCACGGCCAACGATGACAGACATCGCATAGTCAAGATACGAGCCACGCAGCTCATCTTCAATATTTACTGGCGTAATTTGTTTAGCTAAATCGCTCATAGAGCCATTATCCCTCTATTTTTTTGATCGCGTATTTGATTACCAATAGCGATACGCACAAGGTTTAAAAATATAACATAGAAATCACGATTTCGGCAGCTATTTCATGGTGCTTTTACTCACTTGATAGCAAGTTCACGCTTTAACTGAAGAAAAATTGAGCTAGATTCAAATTTATGCTTTTTATCAATCACTTTCTATTCAAAATTTTACAGGCAGAATTTCTCTTAGCTCACCTTTCCTAATCTCGCTTTATGCTGATATAGTGACAAACCTAACGCCTAAGGTCTGTTGACCCTAAGCCTTAAAATTATTCGCTCAAGCAGCTTCATTTATTAACAGCAGAATAACGGTATGACGACTCAACAAAACGTAGATCCAGCTGAGATTAAAAAATTCGAAGACATGGCTTCCCGCTGGTGGGATTTAAATGGGGAGTTCAAACCTCTCCACCAAATTAACCCACTCCGTTTGAATTATGTTTTAGATAAAGCCAATGGTTTATTTGGTAAAGAAGTACTAGACGTAGGTTGTGGCGGCGGCATTCTCGCCGAAAGCATGGCAAAAGAAGGTGCCAATGTTACCGGTCTTGATATGGGTAAAGAACCGCTAGAGGTCGCCCGTCTACACGCTTTGGAATCTGGCGTAAAACTTGATTACATTCAAAGTACGATCGAAGAGCATGCAGAACAACACCCCCAACGTTATGATGTCGTTACTTGCATGGAAATGTTAGAACACGTACCGGATCCATTGTCTATTATCCAAGCTTGTGCACGTTTAGTTAAGCCCGGCGGTCACGTTTTCTTCTCAACGCTTAACCGCAATTTCAAATCGTATTTGTTTGCCATTGTCGGCGCTGAACACATCATGAAAATCGTACCGAAAGGCACTCATGAGCACAGTAAGTTCATCCGCCCTTCTGAGCTACTAAAGATGGTCGACAGCACGCCATTACAAGAAAAAGGCATTACAGGTTTGCACTATAACCCGCTTATGGATAGCTACTCTTTGGGTAAAAATGTCGACGTGAATTACATTATTCACACCACTCACACTGGATAAATTAAAGCCGATATATTGGTTGGATTTATAGTTGAAAGCGTTCACAAAATGTGAGCGCTTTTTTCATTCTGTTTCTTGTCAAAATGTGCGTGTCAGCTCATAAATTCAACGCTCAATTTCGGGTTCATTTTTTCCTAAAGATCAAGCACAAAATTTTTTTTGCTGGGCAGATTTTCGACATAAAAGATCCTCAATGTAATCCATTGCAAACATTTCTTTAATATGTAGGTTAGTAGCTACTTACAGAAAAATTTCTATCCAAACGTTATCCACAAGCTAACAAAAACTCCTTTCTTGAAAATAACACTAACTTACAATATCTTGTGTTCATGCAAGAAAAATTAGCCACATGGTGTATATACATGACTCATGGTTAAATCTTTAGCATAAAAAAACCCTGCACTTCGGCAGGGTTTTAAAGAGTTCGTCTAACTTGTCGGAGTTAAACTTTACTCATAGTCAACAATCACACAAATACTGGGTACTTGAGAAGTCTTGACGTCACAAAAACAAGATTAGTAAATATCGATACGAAAGTAAACCGATAGTTATGTATAGATACCCTCAATTTAAGAGGTATTTATTTTGAAAAAAAGAAAAGCACTAATCATACTAGATTATATTATCTTCATTTTAGTCAAAGTACTCTTTGATAAGAATGTCGGATACAATTTACTTGCTATTATAATTCGTTACCTTTCAGGTAAAGATAATTCTTAATTAGAGTTTAAAGCGCTCACTAAAAATGAGCGCTTTTTCAATCGTTTTCTTTAAAAAATGTGCTTGTTCGCTCATAAATTCAACGCTCAATTTCGGGATCATTTTTACCCAAAGATCAAGCATAAAATTTTTTTTGCTGGGCAGATTTTCGGCATAAAAGATCCTCAGTGTAATCCATTGCAAGTATTCCTTTAGTGTGTAGGTTAGTAGCTACTTACAGAAAAATTTCTATCCAAACGTTATCCACAAGCTAACAAAACTCCTTTCTTGAAAATCACACCATTTCGCACTATCTTGTAACTAGTCCACACGGACAACCCAATATATAGTGTTTTACTTCAAAGCAAGGTAGAACGAGATCACCACAAAAAGCATGCCAAAATAAAAAAATCATCGCGCAGCTTAGAATTTATCTAGTTTAGGGAACGCATTTCGAATGAACGAACAATTGACAGTCACAAAACGTAGTGGGAAGAAAGAGACGATCGATCTTGAAAAGATCCACCGAGTGATCACTTGGGCAGCAGAAGGTCTTCAAAATGTTTCTGTATCTCAAGTAGAGTTAAAAGCTCACATTCAATTTTATGATGGCATCACCACTTCTGATATTCATGAAACCATCATTAAATCCGCGGCTGATTTAATTTCAGAGCAAAGCCCTGACTACCAATACCTTGCTGCGCGTTTAGCTGTTTTCCATCTACGTAAAAAAGCGTACGGAGAGTTTGAGCCACCAAAACTGTACGACCATGTGTCTAAACTGGTTGATATGGGCAAATACGATAAACATTTACTGGAAGACTATACCGTTGAAGAGTATGCGCTTCTAGATAGCTTTATTGATCACAACCGTGATATGAACTTTTCTTATGCGGCGGTTAAACAGCTCGAAGGTAAATACTTCGTACAAAACCGTGTTACCAAGCAAATCTATGAAAGTGCTCAGTTTCTCTATATTTTAGTTGCCGCTTGCCTGTTTGCTAAGTATCCAAAAGAAACTCGTTTAGATTACATTAAACGTTTTTATGATGCGGTTTCTACTTTTAAAATTTCTTTGCCTACACCTATCATGTCTGGTGTACGTACTCCTACTCGTCAGTTCAGTTCTTGTGTACTCATTGAGTGTGGCGATAGCCTAGATTCTATTAACGCGACAGCAAGCTCAATTGTACGTTATGTTTCTCAACGTGCAGGCATTGGTATTAATGCTGGCCGTATTCGTGCCTTAGGCTCTGAAATTCGCAATGGTGAAGCTTTCCATACTGGCTGTATCCCATTCTACAAATACTTCCAAACGGCGGTTAAATGCTGTTCTCAAGGTGGTGTTCGTGGCGGCGCGGCAACCGTGTTCTACCCTATTTGGCACCGTGAAGTTCAATCATTATTAGTATTGAAGAATAACCGTGGTGTTGAAGAAAACCGTGTGCGTCACATGGATTACGGTGTGCAGTTAAATAAACTTATGTATGCTCGTCTTATTAAAGGTGCAAACATTAGCTTATTCTCTCCTTCCGATGTTCCTGGACTGTATGATGCCTTCTTCGAAGACCAAGCGAAATTTGAAGAACTGTATGTGAAGTATGAAGCGGATGAATCAATCAAACGTGAAACCATCAAAGCGGTTGATTTATTCTCACTGTTAATGCAAGAGCGTGCTTCAACTGGTCGTATCTACATTCAGAACGTTGACCACTGTAATACGCACAGCCCGTTTGACCCAGCGGTTGCGCCGGTTCGTCAATCTAACTTATGTCTTGAGATAGCACTGCCGACTAAACCACTTCGCAATGTCGATGATGAAGAAGGTGAAATTGCACTTTGTACTCTATCTGCATTTAACTTAGGTGAAATTAAATCTCTGGACGATTTCGAAGAGCTATCGGATCTTGTCGTTCGTGCACTTGATGCCTTGTTGGATTATCAGGACTACCCTCTTCCAGCAGCACGTAAAGCAACCATGAACCGTCGTACTCTTGGTGTGGGTGTGATTAACTACGCCTACTATCTCGCTAAGAACGGTGTGAAGTATTCTGATGGCAGCGCCAATGGTTTAACTCACCGTACATTCGAAGCGATGCAGTACTATTTACTAAAAGCATCGGTTGAGTTGGCAAAAGAGAAAGGTGCTTGCCCAGCATTTAATGAAACCACTTATGCAAAAGGCATTTTGCCAATCGATTCCTACAAGAAAGATTTGGATGCGATTTGTAACGAGCCTCTACATTTAGACTGGGAAGGGTTACGTTCCGAGATCACTACTCATGGTCTACGTAACTCAACACTAACCGCGTTAATGCCTTCGGAGACGTCTTCTCAGATTTCGAATGCGACAAACGGTATTGAGCCACCTCGCGGTTTTGTTTCTGTAAAAGCATCTAAAGATGGGATCTTAAAGCAAGTCGTGCCAGAATATCAGGCGCTAAAAGATCAATACGAACTGTTATGGCGCATTCCATCAAACGATGGCTACTTGCACCTTGTTGGTATTATGCAGAAGTTCATCGATCAATCGATTTCTGCAAACACTAACTATGACCCAAGTGTACACGCCAACGGTAAAGTACCAATGAAGTTGTTACTGAAAGATCTCCTTACCGCGTACAAATTTGGTGTTAAAACGCTTTACTACCACAACACACGTGATGGTGCTAGCGACGATCAAAATGATGCAGCAGTCATTGAGCAGGAAGATGATTGCGCAGGCGGTGCTTGTAAGATCTAACCCTGCTTTTCTCATTCATAGCCTGCTTTACTCGCAGGCTATTTGTTTGTTCAACAAGAATTTATAAATAACAGTGCTGCTTATCTAGTTTCTTTAAGCGGCATAATGGATGACGCGGATAATCGTCCATTTACGAGGTAATCATGGCTTATACAATTTTTAATCAAAAAAGAAATGATCAATTAAAAGAACCCATGTTCTTTGGACAATCTGTGAACGTGGCTCGTTATGACCAGCAAAAGTTCGAGATTTTCGAAAAGCTTATTGAAAAGCAATTGTCCTTTTTCTGGCGTCCAGAAGAAGTGGATGTATCAAGCGATCGTATTGATTACAACAAATTACCTGAACATGAAAAACACATTTTCATCAGTAATCTAAAATACCAAACCCTACTCGATTCCATTCAAGGTCGTAGCCCTAACGTCGCACTGCTGCCATTAGTTTCTCTACCAGAACTTGAAACTTGGATTGAAACTTGGTCTTTCTCTGAAACCATTCACTCTCGCTCTTACACTCATATTATCCGTAATATCGTGAACGACCCGAGTGCCGTGTTTGATGACATCGTTGAAAATGAATTTATCGTAAAACGTGCTCGCGATATTGCACACTACTACGACAAACTCATCAGCATGACCAGTGATTACCACCGCTTAGGTGAAGGTAAACACACCATCAATGGCCAAGAAATTGATGTCAAACTCTATGATTTGAAAAAGCAACTTTACCTCTGCTTAATGTCAGTTAACGCGCTAGAAGCCATTCGATTCTATGTCAGCTTTGCCTGTTCTTTTGCTTTCGCTGAACGTGAATTGATGGAAGGTAACGCTAAGATCATCAAACTGATTGCTCGTGATGAAGCCTTACACTTAACTGGCACACAACACATGTTGAACATTCTACGCAATGGTCAAGATGACTTTAGCTTCATGCAAATTGCAGAAGAATGTAAACAAGAATGTTTTGATCTCTTCAAGCAAGCGGCCGAGCAAGAAAAAGAATGGGCAGCTTACCTATTCAAAGATGGCTCAATGATCGGCTTGAACAAAGATATTCTGTGCCAATACGTTGAATACATTACCAATATTCGCATGCAAGCCGTTGGTCTAGATATGGCTTACCCAAGTGCCACCAGCAACCCAATTCCATGGATCAATGCATGGCTGTCATCGGATAACGTACAAGTTGCACCACAAGAAGCGGAAATCAGCTCTTACCTTGTAGGCCAAATTGATAACGAAGTCGGCTCTGACGATTTTGGAGATTTCGAACTGTAATGAAGATATTGCAAATCAACGGACTGACTCAAATCAGTGCTAAACCAGAACAAACGATTCTTGAAGCAATGGAAGATGCGAGGCTGGAACCTGAGTTCATGTGTCGTGATGGCCATTGTGGCGCATGTAAATGCGAATTGGCGTCTGGTGAGGTGGAATACGTTGGTTTTGCATTAGCTTTTACTCAGCCGACTGAGATTTTGCCTTGCATCTGTAAAGCGAAATCCAATCTTGTATTGAGTAAAGTTCGCTATCAGGCGGCGAAGAAAAGAGCTTAGTCAGAACGTTTGATCGCCTACCCCAAGGCTGTGATCCAACATCTTGTATCGCTGACACTTAAAACAATGCCGGTGGTAACTGTTTAATTTAAAGAACCGTTACCACCGGCATTTTTGATCGTTGAAAAACTCAATTCCAATTAAAAATCGTAGCTAATACTTACCGTGGTATAGATTTCATCATTACTTTTATCAGAAGCCACGTCTGTGTTGTAAATGTATTGCGCATCCAACACTAATGCCACATCCCCAACTAAAATGTTTTTCAAATTGGCGCCAAGGGTGTATTTGGTGTTCGATTCACCATAATCAACTTCAGCGTCACCACCAACAGATAACGTATCCGTCACTTTAGTTTTCGCATTTAAGAAGCCATTAGCGGTAAGATCTTCAGATACTTGCCCTGGGTGATCAACATCATCCGGTTGACGTTCACTGCGGCGATAACCCGGACCACCACCAATATTCACTTTGGTGTATTCCGTATCTACAAGTGCTCTCTCTAAGCCTGCAGTAACCGAGTATACTTCACGGTAAGTTTCATACTGATCGTGCTCATATTCATTATCAATAAAAACTTTATATTTTTCGGCCACTTGGTAAGACAGTTTGTAACCTAAGTTGTACTTATTGGTTCCATCATCTTCTGAATCAGAAGTCTTGGTGTAGTAGCTACTGCCCGTGAAATCATTCGTCCATTTGGCTTTTTCATATTTGAGCCAACCGCCTGTATTCAATGAAGTAGAAGTCGTTGAGGCATTAGAATAAAGAAAACCCAGCTTGGCACCGCCAGAGAATTGACCTTCATCTTTAGAGGTCGTTTCATCAGCAGCGAAAGCAGAAGTTGAAGCAAGTAGAATTGAAAAAGAGGAAAATAACGCTGTTAATTTCATGTTAACGTCTCGTTTTGTGAATTTAACAACGATAGTAAAGATCTAGATCACATTTGTCATGTCAATATCATGCAAGTGGTTATTAATTAGGCGCATTAACTACGATTACCCATCTTAGGCTTATCAACCTTGGGAATAGGCTAAACGTTCAAAATGCCCTACTTGCGACAACATATCGCCTGTGTTAGCAAAACGGCGAAGCATATCTAGCATCACTGTCGCCAACAACGTTTGCTGCGCTTTTAACTGATAATCACGTTTAAAGTTTACTTGCTGAGCAAAATATCGCTCCCCAGTTAAAATCACTAAAGCAAAACTGCTGCCTTCCATTTTATAGTTCGCGAGAATAATGTCTGATCCGGTATCTTGACGGTATTCTTCTCCCAGTAATAGAGCATCAGATAATTCTGAGATCTCAGGAGCTTGATTATCAACTAGGCTTTGTACGAATTGAGATTGTGCTGTCGGTTCTAATGATAACGACCGGGCTAATTCCCCACCAGTCACCTGCTCTACAACGGATAACTGCCATTGCTGTTGCTGCAATAGTTCACCAATCACCTGATTTAATGTTTTATTGACGCCAAGCGTAAAGTCTTTCAAACGCTCACAAATCTCTGTAATCACAGCGGCAATGTGGGCGTCTTGGTAGCGACTGAATACCTTCACCTCGATAAATGGCATATATGAACGGTAACCTAGGCTGAAGCCATCAGGTAAATCAACCGTTTTGAGCAAATCGGCAATGCCTGATTCACCTAAACCAAACGTATAAATCTTATTACATTCTAAGCGTTCAACATGAGGGAAACGCTGCTTCATTCTTGGCAGGATCTCATCATTGATCATACGCTTAAATTCAAACGGAACACCTGGAGTAAAGAAAACCACTGCGTCATTTAATTCAATGCTGAAACCACACGCCGTACCAACAGAATTATTTATCATCTCTGCCCCTTGTGGCAGCATGGCTTGTTTTTCATTACTTGCCGCCATAGGACGTCCTACGCGAGTAAAATACTGCGTCATAATTTCAAGCCAGCTTTGATTGAGCTCCAGTTCGACACCTTGCGCCTGAGCCGCCGCCAACGCACTTAGATCATCACTGGTTGGCCCGAGTCCACCATTAACAATCACGATATCGCTTTTCAGGCTCAAAGCCACAATTTCTTGTTTGAGCTCTTCCAGTTGGTCACCCACTGTTGAGCGATAATGCAGCGCAAATCCTTGCTCAAAAAAGCGTTCTGATAGCCATGAAGCATTGGTATCGACAATATCGCCATGCAACACTTCTTCGCCAGTACTCAACATTGAAACCTTGACCATCCTACATCCTTATTCTTATCAGTTTTAAATGATTGAAACACAAGCCCCTGCTATTGAGCAATGGATTCTTTTATCTCGGTCACAACATATTCTTTGAATCGCCCGCTATAATAAAACCACACCCACAGTTTATGTTTATCTGATGAGGGAATTATGACCAATCCAGTGTTATTTATTGCCAATATTTCAGGCCATGCGACGCCTCAAACTCTACAGCACCTTGCGCATGTTACCCATGAACATGGCGGAAGTTGGATCATCAGTAAAATTAATTACCTCGATGACCAAGTCGCTGGCCTGATCAAAATTCAATCCCCTGAAGCCAATCTCGAATTTATTCAAACTGCATTTGATGAAGCGCCAGGCTTACAAGTTCAATTTGCACAATCGCAAGAAAACAAACATGCTGAAGATGATGTCTACGAGTTACGATTTGATAGCCAAGAGCGCTCTGGCCTAATTCAAGAAATTACTCACATTCTCGAACGAGAAAGAGCCCATATCCTGAGCATAGATACACAGCGGCTATTCCTAGCTGGAAAAGAAGGCATTAATGCTAATTTATTCACTTCACAATTTAGTATTACCATTCCAGAGGAAACCAATATTAAAGATGTGATAGCAGAACTTGAAGCCATTACTCGTGGTACTCGCGTGATAGATCTCACTGAAATTCTCACCAAGTAAAATCAATCACAATTCAAACGTGACAAAAATGTTCAATATGGCATTCTGAATTGTAAGGGGGAGTAACAAAGCTCCCCTAATAATAAGGAGTGCAACATGTTAAGGACGATTACCCAATTATTTCCATTGTGGGCCATATTGATATCATTCGTGGCCTACTTCCAACCCGCTTTATTTCAACCGCTGAAAGGCTACATTGTGCCACTGCTCGTCATTATTATGATGGCCATGGGCTTAACCCTCACCGCAGGTGATTTTGCCAATGTCGTCAAACAGAAACTCGCCATCACTGTAGGCATCATTTTACAATTCACCATCATGCCTTTAGTCGCGCTGATGATCAGCTTTGTATTAGGCTTTTCACCAGAATTAACCGTGGGCATGGTATTAGTTGGCAGTGTTGCTGGCGGTACCTCTTCCAATGTAATGTGCTACTTAGCGAAAGGCGATGTCGCTTTATCCATTTCCATGACGGCCATCTCTACCCTACTTGGCGTAGTATTGACACCGCTTTTATCTGAAATGTTAGCAGGACAAGCGGTTGATGTCCCTGCCGCTGCCATGCTGATGAGCTTAGTAAAAATCGTATTATTGCCAGTTGCGATTGGTATTGTTATCAATCAATTTGCGCATGGTTTCACTAAAAAATTAGAACCGGTTCTACCTGTTGTTTCTATGGTTGCGATCGTAATGATCATCGGGATTGTGATTGCTTTGAATGCTTCACAGTTTGCCGCCATTGGTCCAATCATTGCGTTAGCTGTGGTACTTCATAATGGCTTTGGTTTGCTATCCGGTTACTGGGTATGCCGTCTATTGGGCTTCAATGAAACCATTTCTCGCACCATTGCCTTTGAAGTTGGTTTGCAAAATTCCGGTTTAGCCACCGCGCTTGCAATGAAGTTTTTCACCCCTGCCGCCGCAATGCCGGGTACGCTATTCTCTCTCTGGCACAATATTTCAGGTTCGATTCTCGCAGGTTACTGGTCACGCAAACCCGTTTCAGATGATTCTCAACTCAAAGCGAAAGCAGAATCGTTGTAAATCCATTCGATTTCTAAACCGCAGAGGCTGGAAGTTCCGGCCTCTTTTTCGTTGTGCAGTTCTTGTTATGCGCTCGTGTAATGTACTTTTGCTCTGAGCTTTGATTAAAAACGATGAAATTAAAGCCCTAAAGCGCTGAGATCAAACTCAAGCTCCCCTGTGTTTGAACAGGTAAAGACCACTTTATTACTATCCGTTCCGGTTAAATCGGTATCGGTACAACCACTAAACACAAACCAATCGTATTGATACTCCAAGCTATAGCGCCCCTCGCCAACATAAACGACGTCGGTAATGGTGATGCCATTATCATTCAGTGCGCGCGGGTCGATATAATCTAAATTAGGAATCAATTGGTGCTGCCAGTCTTGTTTGCTTGTGAGTAGATAACGTTTTAGCTTCTGAGCAAACTCTGGGCCATGCTCATTTACCTCACCAGAATAATGGAGTTTCATGTTTATCTTCCTTGCCTTTGAAATGGATTAACTAACCATAACTTGAATAAAAAAATGCCGCTAGTTTTTCACTAACGGCATCCGGTATTTGATTATCGGTTATCGCTTACTTTACAGACCACTGAGACAACGAACGTTTGAAATCTTGGTAATCAAATTCATTCAGCTTTTGAATATCACCGTTTGAACGTTGGCAATAAACCGTTGGCATTTTCAGGCCGTTAAACCAGTTTAATTTCACCATGGTGTAACCTGCGCTATCTAAAATATGCAGGCGTTGACCAATTTCTAACGGCTGATCAAACTTAGTCACGCAGAACTGATCACCCGCTAGACACGAGCAAGAACCGATCACGTATTCATGTTCACCATTCTCGCTTGCTTCACCAATCGAAGCAGGCTCGTTATAGATTAGTGTATCTAAACGGTGCGCTTCGGTCGCAGAATCGACAATCGCGGTTTTCATGCCGTTTTCAACAATATCCACGACTGTCACAACAAGGTCTGTAGTTTTAGTGATGATCGCTTCGCCCGGCTCTAGATAAAGCTGCACGCCATGTTTTTCACTAAAGTGTTTTAATGCTTGAGCAAGCTTCTCAACTTCATAACCCGGCCAAGTAAAGAATACGCCGCCGCCTAGACTTACCCAGTCGAGTTTATCTAGGTACGCGCCAAATCGCTCAGAAATGCTATAAAGCAAAGAGATAAAATCATCCGCCGATTTGTTTTCGCAGTTCATGTGGAACATCACGCCGTCAAGATCATCAAAAACTTCAGCAGACAGCTGGCCTTCTTGTACACCTAAACGAGAAAATTGACGCGCTGGATCGGCTAAGTCTTGCCCTGCACGGCTCACACCGGGATTCAAACGAACACCAATCGAGGCTTTGCCTTCCACCAAATGACGGTAGGCTTTTAGCTGACTAAGCGAGTTAAAGATCATCTTATCGCAGATATCCGCTACTTCTTTTACGTCATCTTCGCTGTAACCAACGCTGTATGCGTGCGTCTCACCACCAAATGTTTCATGGCCTAGCTTCACTTCATACGGGCCACTGCTGGTGGTGCCATCTAAGTAAGGCTTAATAATGTCAAACACGCCCCAAGTTGAAAAACACTTCAGCGCTAAGACTAATTTTACGCCGCTCAATTCTTTAAGCTGCTTTGCGATTTCAAGATTGCGGATCAATTTTGATTCATCAATCATGAAATAAGGAGTTTGTAGGTTTGGCATATTATTCATAACGGTTCTCGAGCACTGCGTTTCTCGTTACTTGGACGCTTCGCTTCTCGGAAAAGATAAAGCAGCCACAACATGCAAACTGTCATGGCTGCTGTCCAGCTAGCTACTCGAAAAACGAGCTTCGAGTAACGAGCGACGGCTTTACTTTAAAATATTAATCTTCGGTTGGCCTGGCTCTAGCTCTTGAACGTGCCAGTCTAGACCGATGCTTGGCATGGTTTCTAGGAAGCCGTCTGGGTCAAGCTGCTCCATGTTAAACACGCCTGCTTCGTTCCAGTTACCTTTGAAGTACTGAAGCGCTGCGGTGATTGCAGGAACGCCTGTGGTGTAAGCAATCGCTTGGTGTTCAACATCGTGGTAAGCCACTTCGTGATCAGCGTTGTTGTAGATAAATACGCTACGTTGCTCGCCGCCTTTTTTACCCTGCACCCAAGTACCGATACACGTTTTACCTGTGTAGCCCGGAGCAAGAGAGGTTGGATCCGGCAGCAATGCTTTCAATACTTTCAAAGGCTCAACCACAGTGCCGTCTTGCAGCGTGATTGGATCAGGGCTTAGTAGGCCGATATCTTTCATGCAGTTGAAGTAGTTTAGGTAACGGTCGCCAAAGCCCATCCAGAATTCGATGCGTTTAGCTGGGATGAACTCTTGCATTGAACGCACTTCATCGTGCGCCATTGAGTAAACTTTGTGGCTGCCACAATTCGGGAAATCAAACTCAAGCATACGCGTATGACAAGGTACTTGTTTCCAGCTGCCGTCTTCCCAGTAGAAAGAATCGCCTTGGATTTCAAGCATGTTGGTTTCTGGGTCGAAGTTAGTCGCAAACTTCTTACCGTGGTCACCGGCATTCACATCCATCACATCAATGGTATCGATTTCATCGAATAAGTGCTTCACGGCATAAGCAGCAAATACGCTAACCACACCCGGATCAAAACCTGCACCCAAGATGCCGGTGATGCCCGCTTCAGCAAATTTTTCACGGAATGCCCATTGTGGATCGTACGCTTCCGGTACTTGTTGGCCTTCACTGCATAAATCGACAGCAACCGATGTGTCAAGATAAGACACTTTCGCTTGGTAACACGCTTCCATAATGGTCACGTTCACCCATGGAGGACCGGCATTAATGACTAAGTCTGGTTTGACTTCGTTAATCAATGCCACAAGAGAGGCAACATCGTCAGCATCTACAAATCGTGCTTCTAATTTCTTTGATGGATCTTTAAGGTTATTTTTACCTTTGATCGACTCGATGATTTTTTCACATTTCGCAATAGTGCGAGACGCTAACGTAATATCACCCAGTACAACATTGTTTTGAGCCGCTTTATGTGCAACAACCCAACCAACGCCACCTGCGCCAATTTGTAAAATAGACATCTCTTCGTCACCTTCCTTTCTTTGTTATCCCCTGCGTACTTGAAACTGTAGCTTTGTTGACTACCTCACTCGCCCCGCTATTTCTTTTTAAAGAATGTGTAGACCAGCTACACTCATGGGGTCTCATTCACTTGTCGCCTCACTACAGCTCCAATTACTTTGGGTATTAGTTCATATAAATAAATTAAATTTCTGTTGTTAACACTTGCGCAAGCTCAGTTACATCATCCAGTAACTTTTCGAAATCACTTAATGCTAAGCACGGATTCAAAATCGTGAACTTCAATGCCGCTTTGCCATCAACGGTTGTTTCACCCAGTACTGCTACACCACGTACTAAGGCTTCGATACGGATTTTGCGGTTCAGATCATCCAACTCTTGCTCGGATAAATTCGGATTGCTGTAACGCATTAATACCGTTGATAGTGCTGGCGGAGCTAACAATTCGAACGCCGCATTATTAGCAACCATTTGAGCCACTTCATGAGTTTGATCAATCAAGTGATCGTACATTTCGCCTAAAGCTTGTGTGCCGACAGATTGCATCGTCATAAACACTTTCAACGCATCAAAACGACGAGTGGTTGCCATAGATTTATCCACCAAATTTGGCAGCTCATCCGTTTCACGGTTTAAGTAATCGGCGTGATGCAATAAGTACTTAAAGTTTGCTTTGTCTTGCACCAATACCGCGCCACAGCTGATTGGTTGATAGAACAACTTATGAAAATCCACACTGATCGATGAAGCACGCTCAATACCCGCTAGGCGATTTTTGTGGCTACTTAAAATCAACGCACCACCATAAGCACCATCAACATGGAACCAAATATCATGCGCTAGCGCTAAATCAGCCAATGTGTTCAAATCATCAATGGCGCCGTGATCGGTCGTACCTGCTGTACCAACCATCGCAAACGGAATCAAACCTTCTGCCTTCAATTGGTTCAGCGTATCTGCCATTGCATCGGTGTTAATAGTACCGTCGTTATGTGTATCAACACACACCACAGCCGCTTCACCTAAGCCCATTAACGAGGCAGTTTTTTGCACCGTAAAGTGTGACTTTTTCGAGCAAACAATACGCAGCTTGTCAGCATAATCAGGCAAGCCTAGTTTTTGAATCGAGTGCTGGCTCAGTTTGTCTGCAATCCAATCACGCGCCAGTAACAAGCCCATTTGGTTACTTTGAGTACCACCACTGGTAAACACGCCATCGGCGTTATCACCCATGTTGTAACGGTCACACAACCAATCAATCACACGTTGCTCAACGTAGGTCGCTGCTGATGCTTGATCCCATGAATCCATTGACTGATTCAAAGATGCAATCATGGCTTCTGCAGCAATCGCTGGCACAAGCGGTGGCGTATGCAAGTGAGCGATACAATTTGGATGCTGAACAAAAATCGAGTTCTTCGCCACCAAGTTAGTCGTGCTATTGATTACTTGTTGTAAATCGCTGTTGCTTGAATCTAAGTTCACCGCTTCAATTTGTGCTTTTAGAAGCTGTGGATCTATACCTGAATACGGTTTATCTACCGCTTCAAATACCGCTTTCATCGCTTGGGTAGTTTGGTTCATCGCTTTTTCAAAGCTGTCTGCACCTTTAGCACCGGTTTGAATAAAGTGCTGCTGCCAACTCTGTTGTTCTAAAGATGGATGCTCAACCGTTTCTTTTGTTGGGTCAATACCACCGCCAACCGCAATGATGGCTGCTTTCAATGTTTTCAATGCAAAATCAAGCTGCTCATAGCTGATAATGACAGGTGGTAAGAAACGCAACACTGAACCGTCACGGCCACCTTTTTCAATCATCAAACCACGCTCTAATGCTGCGCGTTGAATTTTCAGCGTCAACGCAGAGGCAGAAGCCGGCTCACCAAATTTATTCAATTCACCGTTTGGCTGAACAATTTCCAAGCCAAGCATCAAGCCTTTACCACGCACTTCGGCAATACAGCCAACTTCTTGCTGTAATTTTTCAAGGCCTTCACGCAGGTATTGTCCTGCCGCTTTTGCATGGGCAACCAGGTTATCGCGCTGAATAATTTCTAGTGCTTTCGCGCCCGATACCATGGCTAACTGATTGCCGCGGAACGTACCGGTATGTTCACCTGGATTCCAAGTATCGATTTCTTTGTTGAAGACCAAAATCGACATTGGCAAACCGCCACCTATCGCTTTAGATAAGCAAAGAATGTCTGGAGAAATACCTGATTCTTCAAACGCAAAGTTATAGCCTGTTTTACCCACACCACATTGGATCTCATCAAAGATCAGTAAAATGCCGTGCTCTTGAGTGATACGACGTAATTCACGTAGCCAGAATGCCGGTGCTGGGATCACACCGCCTTCACCTTGAACAGGCTCAACAATGATCGCCGCCGGTTTTTGAATGCCACTTTCGTCATCATTTAGCATGCGCTCAATGTAACGAATATTTTGACGAGCCCCCTCTTCGCCACCAAGACCAAATGGGCAGCGTAGGCTGTATGGGAAAGGCATAAAGTGTACATCTGACATTAAGCCAGTACGACGCGCTTTGGTGTTCAAGTTACCCATCATGCCCATGGTACCGTTAGTCATGCCATGGTAAGCACCACGGAAAGCAATCATGGTATTACGGCCTGTGGTTTGTTTCGCAAGCTTAATTGCCGCTTCAACCGCATCAGCACCAGAAGGGCCACAGAATTGGATCACTGAATTCTCAGCAAAATCAGCTGGTAAAAACGCTTTCACTTGCTTAATGAAGCGATCTTTTGCTGGCGTCGTAATATCCAGAGTTTGATAAGGCAGACCAGTATCAAGCTGCTCTTTCAAGGCTTGGTTGATTTCAGGATGGTTATAACCCAGTACAAGCGTACCTGCACCAGCTAAACAATCCAGAAATAATTGGCCACGCGTGTCTTCAACTAACGCACCATAAGCACGTTTAATTGCAATCGGTAGACGACGTGGATAAGAACGAACTGCTGATTCATGTTGTTCTTGGTCAAGCAACACTTGGTCAAGCGCAAGATCATAGACACCATCAACATAAGGAATATTGGTAGTGAATGGTGTTTGAGCTTGGTTTAGCTCAAAGTCAAAAGCAGTGGTCATTTATAAACCCTTCAAACGAAAATACAGCGAACATTGGCTTAAATAGCCAAACCGACTTCAATAGAACAACGGATATTTCAAATCGAAGACACGAAATACAACCCTTAGTGCTTTAGCGAATAAACACTAAAATCACTGGGCAAATATAAGCAAAACTTTGCAATTGGAACTCAAGGTTCCGTAATATTTGAAGTTCGACGACTTAACGGAGATCGACTATAACTAGTCAAACTCGTAATATTGGACAGCTCCATCGTGCGCAAAAAGGTCACGATCGAACGGTTAAGATGAGTAAAGCTGATTTTTAAAATCTGAGTTAATGTATTCAATGTTGGGCTTCCTATAGCAATGCGTGTCTGCGCACCGGTTCCCCGTCTACTGATAACTGGATGTTAGCAGTACCTACTCATACGTAATGGCACAATCAGCCTGAATGTCCTTACGCGTATCCCCCTAAGGCTACAACTGAATTAAACCGATTTGGTTAACCTTGAGATTGTGGCGGAAAATACCACACAATTTATTTTCAACGCAATCAATTTTAAAAGGGAGAATAAAATAATTTACTCTCCCCTTTATAAGCTCATGATTTTGTTAAATTAGAGCAATTATCCATACATCGCCTGGATTTCTTTGGCGTAGGTTTGATAAATATTTTTACGGCGCAGTTTCAACGTTGGAGTAATTAACCCTTGTTCAATTGAAAACGCTTCAGGCAACAAAGTAAACTTCTTGATCTTCTCAAAACCGGCAAGCTCAGCCTGCAGTTCTTTTAAGCGTAGTTCAAAATGTTCAACCACATGAGAATGACGTAATAACTCTAATGGCGATTCAAAATGAATGCCCTTTTCCTTAGCCCAAACTTCGAGTGATTCGAATGCAGGAACAATCAATGCCGTGACATAATTTCTCGCATCAGCCACAATCGCAACTTGCTCGATAAACGGACAACACCCCACTTTACCTTCGACACGTTGTGGGGCGATGTATTTGCCATTAGAGGTTTTCATCAGCTCTTTAATGCGATCAGTAATGTAGAGATTACCTTGTTGATCAAACTCACCCGCATCACCGGTTTTCAGCCAGCCACCTTCAAAGTTAGCAGCCGTTTCTTCTGGTCGGTTATAGTAACCACGCATCACGGTTGCACCACGGATCAAGATTTCATTATCTTTACCTAGCTTAATTTCCGTGTCAGGCAGAGCTTGACCATTAGAGCCTGTCACTCGATTACCAATCGTATTACACGTCACTGTTGCTGTGGTTTCTGTCATGCCGTAGCCACATAAAACTGGCACGTCAATCGCGTGGAAAAAACCGGCAACATTGGCATCAAGCGCTGCTCCACCACATGGCATAAATTTCAAGTTTCCACCAAGCGCCGATTTTAGCTTTGTAAAAACCAATTTATTGGCAAGGTTATACTGCCAGCGTAGCCAACCGGATAATGATTGACCTTTCTGCTGCGCTTCGAAATGTTTAGTACCAAGCGATAAAGCCCATGAGAAAATAGCTTGATTGATTTTACTGCCACGAGTGACTTTATCTTGAATCGCGCTATACACTTTTTCTAAGAAACGAGGCACGACACAAAGCGTATGAGGTTTGACCGCACTGATCGCTTGCTTAACTCGGTTTGTATCTTGCAGGTAGACGTTTTTGCCACCACGACACAATACGTAAAAACTCCAACTACGCTCAAACACATGGCTTAAAGGTAAAAATGCTAAAGACACGTCATTAGCACCAAACTCAATCACTTGATCATGCTGAGCAATGGTAGAGGCAAAATTGCGATAATCCAACATCACCCCCTTAGGGTCGCCAGTAGTACCGGAGGTGTAAATAAGAGTAACCAAATCATCTAAGTTTGCTTGAGCAAGACGAGACTCAAATTCAAATTGAGACTGTTGACTGATGCTCTGTGCGCCGTTGATAAGTTGATCAAAATGAAAATGATGACTATCAGATTGTAAAGTGACGTTAGAATCAAACACCACCAAAGTTTGGATTGATTCAACATTTTGTTGTAGCTTGCAAGCCATTTCATATTGGTCTTGGCTATGGACAAAAATCACAGACACTTGCGCATCATTTAAAATAAACTCTGCTTGTTCTTGAGTGCTGGTTGGATAAATAGGCACGACAACTGCACGAGCTTTCAATGCAGCAATATCTGCACAAGTCCACTGTGGGCAGTTATGCGACAAAATTGCGCACTTACCTTGAGCTTCAACCCCTGCCTCAATCAAGAATTTCGCTAATACATCTGTGTATTGTTCTAATTGATTCCAAGTCACCGAATTCCACGGCGCTTGAGTCTCGAATCCTTCAAGAGCGACTTTATTGGCACGTTTTGTAATTTGCGTTTGCAATAAATGCAGAAGATGAAAATCACCTAGAGACATAATTTTGTTTTATCCAATTGAGCGTACAAGTGTTACGTTTTGGCGCATATTACCCTAGTGAAGCGGAAAAGCGAAACACTTGTAAGCCCAAATAACAAAATTATTGAGGTAGCTCAACAAAATCACCGCGGAAAATTAGGCAACTTCATCCATGTTTTTCCGGGTACTAAATAACAATGCTGGCAGCACCGTTAAGCTATAAAACAGTAAGAAACCAATTGCGATTGTCAGCAAGAATCCGATACTGAACATGCCACGATGAGCGGCAAACAGAAGCGATCCAAATGTCACAATGGTGGTAAGCGAACTCAGAATGGCAGCCTTGGGCGTCGATGAACGGTAGAACGCGCGAACCGAATCCACCGCGCGGAAACGCTCAACAATATGAATACCATTATCCACCCCCAAACCAAAGATCAGCGGAATAACAATAATGTTCGCCATATTCAGCGAATACCCTGTCCAATGCGCCACAGCCATGGTGGAAAGCGTGGTCAGCAATAAGGGAATAAAGCTTAGAACGACATCACGCTTATGCTTCAGAGCAAAAAACAAAACAACCGCGATTAATGCCAATGAATAGCACGTCGATTCAATAAAGGATTGCGTAATGATTTTTCCAACTTGCTGCTCAGCAACCGGTCGTCCTGTCGCATTAGGTGCAATTTTCTGTACCGCTTTAATAAACTGATCCAATTGTTGCACATCGCGCATATCACCCGATGGATACGCCACGACTAACGCATACTGTTGATTGTAGTAACGCTTCGAAAGTACTTCTGGAATATCGGATAATATTGGGGATGGCGCTTGCATCATTTTCCCCAAGCCCTGCTGCAATTCCATTAATGGAGCAAGCGCTTTGTTAGCTACAGCCTGATATACCTCTGCATTACTGGCCTTATTCAACCACTCCCATGTTTTTGGTTGTACTTGGTTTGCGTAGCTCGATGCTTGCAAGTGCTCGACCAGTTGCTCTTTACTAATAAGGTCAACAGAATCAGCCGGTTGTTGAGTTACACTTTGTGACAATGTCACGACTCGCTGTTCGCGGTCTTGCGGTAAGAAGCTATTAATCGACAGAGCATTGCTCACCTCCGGCAATGTCGAAAGCGCCTCTTGCCATTGCTTCGCTTGCTCCGGTGTTTTTGCCAGCATCATCATTTGATAACTTGAGGTTAAGCCTTGTTGCTGGATTTCTTCTAACGTTTGAACCGATTCCGACTTTGGTGATTTCAATACTAAGGTCGAAAAATCGAACTTCATTTGGCTTGCGCCTATACCCGCTATCACCAGTAAAGCCAACGCCACACCCATAACTAGCTTATGATGACGGATAAGCCAAAATTCCCCTTCTTCGAAAGTATGGTTTTCTGGCTGTACTTTGTTTCTCGGATAACCAAATAGAAAGAAAAATACAGGGATCACGAGGAAGGTGGCTAATAACCCCATAAACATACCCGCAGCAGAAATAACGCCTAACTCAGCAAGTCCGGTATAAGCGGTTGGATAAAAGCCCAAGAAGCCAATCGCTGAGGTCAAAGCGCATAAACTCAGCGGTGTAATGGTCTCTTTTATCGAAATCCACAAACTACGTTGATTATTAGCATGCAGACCCTGCTCTTCACGTATTCTCAAACAAAAGTGAATAGAGAAATCCACCCCAAGACCAATGAACATCACCAAGAACACAATCGAAATCGTATTATAAGATCCCACCAGCCATAAACCGGTGGCTAGCGTCCATATCAAGCCCACCAGTACCGCCGCATAACTGGCTAATATGATGCGTAATGACCGAATGCCAAAACCAAGCACCACAATTAGGCCAATCAGCGACATCGTACCAGCAAGTTTCACACTGGCGTTGGCGTCTTTAATTTCATCAAAATCGAGAGCGGTTTGCCCTGTGATGCGAATCTTTACGCCATCAGTGTCAGCGTATTGGCTGATGATCTGCTGCGCCATTTCCATGATGAGTTTATTGGGTTCTTTTTGATCGCGTTGCGGCTCAGCATTCAATGAAATGATTTGATAATGTGTTTTGTTGTTTTCAGGTAATAACACGGAAAACCAATCCACCGATGACGCTTGGCTATCTGCGACTTGGTTTAACGATTTGATAAGCAGCCTGGCCGCCTGTTCGTCTTTCTCTTGTACTGCCTCATTCAGTTGAGCGAATAACTGCGCAGCCGGATTGTCTTGATGCCCACTTGCCGCTTGCAGCTTAGGCATCAATACCTTTAGATTGCTATTAAACTGGTTAAAATCCTGCTCAGACAAAAACCACAGCGCCTGCTGCTTAAACCAATCTAATGTGGTGGGCGCAAACACATCATTAAATAACGGCGTATTGGTAAAATCTTGTGCCAATTGTTCTGTAACGTGCTGAACTTGCTGTTGATCACGGCCAGACACAACCACCACCAACGAACTTTCAGAATCACCAAACGCATTTGTCGTTTTATCTAGGTTGTCACGCCATGGTGCCTCTTGCTTCACCAAGTGATTAAAATCAGAATCCACACTAAAATTTTGCTTACTGTAGATAACACTGACCGCAGTCGACAGCGCGATAAACAACAAGCAAAGATAATAAAGCCAAGATTGGGCAGAAAATAAAGCAGGATAGCGTCGATTGGATTGATCAGCGTTTTTCACAAGATGACTTCACGTTTAACAAAGGAGTGTTGAGTATACTACTTCGGCCTTAATTTTTAAGATGTGATTGTAAGATCATAAATTACTGTTAATGGATTCTTTGTTCATAACTTCGTTAAGGTTTAAAAATCAAAAAGCCCGCTCTGATCAGAGCTTTCTTATTTGGAGCGACACACGAGGTTCCCTGCTTTTATGAACTAGGCGTGACCTCAACCTTTGCAAGGTTACGCTCTACCAACTGAGCTAGTATCAAGTGCAGAGCCCGAACCTTGAAATCACAAATGCTTAAACGTAAAAAAGCCCGTTCATTTCTGAACGGGCTTTCTTGTTTGGAGCGACACACGAGGTTCGAACTCGTGACCTCAACCTTGGCAAGGTTGCGCTCTACCAGCTGAGCTAGTGTCGCATTTGCTACTTGAGTAGACTTTAATAGATGGTGCCCCGGGCCGGACTTGAACCGGCACAGCGCGAACGCCGAGGGATTTTAAATCCCTTGTGTCTACCAATTCCACCACCAGGGCACGCAATTCTTTATTGCGATGCACCTAACTGAAAAGTTAGAACACCATCTGATACTGAATGAAATCAATATCGCAAAATTTGGAGCGACACACGAGGTTCGAACTCGTGACCTCAACCTTGGCAAGGTTGCGCTCTACCAGCTGAGCTAGTGTCGCATTGACTCAAACATTCAAGATAATGGAGGCGCCTCCCGGAGTCGAACCGAGGTCCACGGATTTGCAATCCGCTGCATAGCCACTCTGCCAAGGCGCCTTACCTTGAGGAGGATGCCTTGCAAACCATGTTGCGTTCCTCTTGAGTACGGGATGGCATTTTACGGATTACGCCAAGCACGTCAACACTATTTTTTGATTTTTAATTCGTTTGGCTATTTTACACTCAAAAAGCGTTAAATTGGTCAATTTTCTAGCAAAAACCTCGTCTTTAGTGACTTGAAAAGCATCAGTTTTATCACTTACCTAATCTGAGCTGGTGTTAACTACTCAAACAATTTACTTTCAATAATAAAAAGCCCCGCATAAAGATGCAGGGCTGTGAATTCGTTTCAACAATACTCATTCATCATCAGAGGACAGTAAATCCCCTTTCGCCGCTTTCAAGTATTGATACATAGACCAGTAAGTTAACGCTGTAGCAATATAAAGCGCTAAATAGCCTAGCCACACCATCCAATCATCATAACGCCAGATCAATACCCATAAGGCAAACATTTGAGATAAGGTTTTCCACTTACCAATCCAAGACACAGCAACACTTGCACGTTTGCCGATTTCTGCCATCCATTCACGCAATGCCGAGATGATGATTTCTCGCGCGATCATAGTCGCAGCAGGAATGGTAATCCAAATGGTGTGGTAGTGCTCTGTGATTAAAATCAGAGCAGTTGCCACCATGACTTTGTCTGCAACTGGATCTAAAAAGGCACCAAAACGAGAGGTTTGACCCAGTTTGCGAGCTAAAACACCATCAAGCCAGTCGGTAAATCCCGCTACCCAAAAAACCATAGCGGCTGCAAATGGTGCCCAAGCATAAGGAAGATAAAAAACCGCAACAAAAACGGGAATTAACCCAAGTCGAAGTAAAGTTAAAATATTTGGTATTGTAAATCGCATAATTACGTCTCTTGGATGTGCGGCTTAATGTTGCGTTAAAACGCCTATGGTTTCAATGCTTCATGTATGATTTCTGCCAAAGATTTACTGATCCCAGGAACTTTGGCGATTTCTTCTACAGTGGCTCGTTTTAATTCTTGTATACCACCCATATATTTCAGCAATACTTGTCGTCGTTTAGGACCAACACCTTCAATGCCTTCAAGCGTACTGGTTCTTCGAGTTTTGGCGCGTTTGGCTCGATGACCACTGATCGCATGGTTATGGCTTTCATCTCTAATATGCTGAATAAGATGCAAGGCAGGCGCATCACTGGGCATATTAAACTCTTCACCAGTCACTTTGATTAAGGTTTCTAAGCCCGGTTTACGGGTCACACCTTTCGCAATACCAATCAATTCCGGTTTTTTCGGCCAATCTTGCCAATATTTTTGAAGGATTTCATGTGCACGATTGAGCTGTCCTTTACCACCATCAATAAAGATGACATCAGGAATTTTTTCCGCATACAGCTCATCGGTATATTGCTGTTTTGAATAGCGACGATCTAACACCTGCGCCATTGCCGCATAGTCATCACCACCGGTAATGCCTGCAATATTATAGCGGCGATACTCTTGTTTTACGGGGCCTTCTCTATTAAATACCACACAAGATGCAATCGTGCTTTCCCCCATGGTATGACTGATATCAAAGCATTCCATACGTTCAATACGCTCAATACCAAGCTCAGTTTCGAGCTCTTTAGTGCGCTGATTAACCGTCATCTTATGGCTAATTTTAGAAGTTGACGCACTACGAGCATTGGTATTCGCCAGTTTTAAGTAACGGCCACGCATGCCTCTTGGGCTAACGTGGAATGTCACTTTACGTCCAGCAATTTCGGTTAATGCATCTTGTAGTGGGCTTTCATCATCAAATAAATCGGCATTGTAAGTAATGCGAGTCGGGATGCTGGATGCTTCGTTGTGGCTCAAGTAGTACTGATTCAAAAAACTCGAAAAGACTTCATGATCATCGGTGTTATTTGGGATCTTCGGAAAGTGACTTCGACTACCAAGCACCTTGCCTTGACGAATCATCAAAATATGAATGCACGCTAAGCCATTTTCTTTAGCAAAGCCGATCACGTCCATGTCTTCTGCGCTATCGTTAGAGACAGATTGCTGCTCTTGAACGCGACGAATAGCCTGGATCTGATCTCGGTATTTAGCCGCTTTTTCAAACGCTAACGCTTGGCTGGCTTCATCCATTTTTTGGATCAAAGCATTCACGACTAAATCATCTTTACCCTGCAAGAACATACGTACATAGTTGACGCTTTCTGCATAGTCTTCATCGCTAACTAAGCCTTTTACGCAAGGGCCAGAACAGCGTTCAATTTGATACATCAAGCATGGCCTTGTTCGGTTAGCGTAAATGCTGTCTTCACATTGACGAACAGGAATAATTTTTTGCAGCAAGTGCAAGGTTTCACGCACTGCGCCCGCTTCTGGGTATGGGCCAAAATATTCCCCTTTCCGCTTTTTAGCACCACGGTGATACGCCAAACGAGGATGTTTATGCTTAGTAATGAGAATATAGGGGTAAGATTTATCATCACGCAGCAATACATTGTATTTGGGTAAATACTGCTTGATGTAATTATGTTCAAGAATCAATGCTTCGGTTTCGGTATGTGTGACCGTAACATCAATTTTGGCAATATGGCTGACGAGCGCTTTGGTTTTTTCGTTATCGAGATTCTTACGAAAGTAGCTCGATAAGCGTTTAAACAGATTTTTTGCTTTGCCGACATAAATCACTTCAGCCTCGGCGTTGTACATGCGATACACGCCGGGCTGCTCTGAGACTGTCGCCAAAAATGAAGCAGAGTCAAACACCAAAGGCACTATAGAGTCTCAGTGTTGATCATGCCATAGCGAATTGCTAGGTGAGTCAATTCAACATCACCACTAATATCAAGTTTGCTAAACAAACGATAACGGTAACTGTTGACGGTTTTCGGGCTCAAATTTAATTGCTCAGAAATATCCGTCACTTTTTGACCTTTGGTGATCATCATCATGATCTGCAATTCGCGCTCAGACAATTCTTTAAACGGGTTTTCTGAAGGTGCTGAAAATTGGCTAAGTGCCATTTGTTGAGCAATTTCAGGAGAAAGGTAGCGTTGGCCACTGTTTACCATTCGAATTGCATTCACCATTTCATCCGGTGCAGCGCCTTTGGTTAAATAACCTGCTGCCCCAGCTTGCATCACTTTGGTTGGAAATGGGTTTTCAGTATGTATTGTTAGAACAATGATTTTTACATCAGGATTGAATCGCAAGATTTTCTTAGTAGCTTCTAAACCACCAATACCCGGCATGTTCATATCCATTAAGATGACATCGGCATGATTAGCACGACACCATTTTACAGAATTTTCACCACTGTCAGCTTCCCCTACTACTTTCATTCCACGGACGTCTTCAATAATACGTCGAATCCCTGTGCGAACCAGTTCGTGATCATCTACAAGGAAAACTTTTATCACTCTTGTATCTCCACACTTGGATTATCGCTGAATCAACTTACCTACGTTTGAGATGGCTTGCTGACTGGTACTTATTCTACCTTATTTAACTGCACAAGATGAGCAAAAATCCTATTAAACTCAATTTTATGTGAGCAAACTTACTTTGGCAGAATACCCTTACATAAAGCAACTCAATGATGGTGTCGAAGCCATTGTAACCGCACCAATTCATTAACAAAGCATTATTAATGGTTTAACTAATATTGCAAGTTCCATTTTAGAATAACATGACATTTTTATTTATTAATTTACAATCTGAGCTATCGCACTAGATCGACATGAGTTAAATGCGTTCTAACATAATTCTTTGCCGTTTCTTTATCCAATACAACAGGTAGTCTTTTGAGTTTAAATGGTCACATTGATTCTGGTTTTGTACTCACACGTCAAGCCCGCGATCTATCTACTTCAAACCAAAAAGCCATTTCAAACCAACAAACTCAAATTGAACTTTGGGTCGCAACTGACTCAGGCCCTGTTCAACTGCTCATTACAGGTGAAAAATCCATTTTCTTCATCGATCAAAGTAAGCAAGACGCCGCCTCTAAACTGTTTCTTCAACATAAATTAACCAATGATGTTCGGCCACTTGAATTGAATACTTTCCAGCATACCCCCGTGTCGGCGTGTTATTTCTCAAGTATTCAGCAAGCAAATCAGGCACGGCAGATCCTTAATCAAGCAGATATTGAAACGTATGAAGATGACATTCGTTTAACCGACCGATTTTTAATGGAGCGTTTTATTCGTGGTGGCATTCAATTTACCGGTCAACTAACCCAGCGTAAACAATACCAACAAATCACTCATGCACGCTGTAAATCGGCGGACTATCAACCTAATTTATCTGTAGTGTCACTCGATTTAGAATGTTCTGAAAAAGGCATCCTGTATTCCATTGGGTTAGATTCCAAAATGGATAGTCGCGTCATCATGATCGGTGATGAATCGCAACACGAGCCACAGTCGGATACTCACATTCAGTGGGTAGCTAATGAATACTCGCTTCTGCAAGCCTTGATTGAATGGTTTGATAGGTATGATCCTGACATCATCATAGGCTGGAATGTCATTGATTTTGACTTTCGCCTCCTTGCCAAACGTTCTGAATGGCACAAGCTGCCACTAAAAATTGGCCGTGGACAGCAAAAATTGTATTTCAGACAATCAAACAATACCCAGCAAAGTTTTGTTTCTATTCCTGGCCGAGTGGTACTTGATGGCATCGATACTTTAAAAACGGCCACATATCACTTCAATTCTTGGGCATTAGAATCGGTTGCTCAGCAGTTATTAGGTGAAGGTAAAATCATTCATGACCCATTTGATCGTATGGGCGAAATCAACCGTCAATTTCGTGAAGATAAAGTCGCCCTCGCCACCTATAACTTACAAGACTGTCGATTAGTAACACGCATTTTTGAACAAACCCATTTATTGCAATTTGCGATTGAGCGTTCACGTTTGACCGGCGTAGAGCTAGATCGTGTTGGTGGCTCTGTCGCAGCTTTTACTAACCTGTATTTACCTCAATTACATCGCGCCGGTTACATTGCTCCCAATCTCCACTCTGAAAATTGGTTTGCCAGCCCGGGTGGTTATGTGATGGATTCCAACCCTGGACTTTACCATTCTGTATTAGTGTTAGATTTTAAATCACTTTACCCTTCTATCATTCGTACATTTCTTATTGATCCTTTAGGTTTGGTTGAAGGGTTAAAGCTGGAAACTGGTAAAGATTCTCATCAGGCAGTTGACGGTTTTCGTGGTGGACAATTTCATCGCACCAAGCACTTTTTACCAAAAATGATTGAAGAGCTATGGGCAGCCCGAGACGTCGCAAAGAAAAACAAAGAAGCGGCTTTTTCTCAAGCTATCAAAATCATCATGAACTCTTTCTATGGTGTATTAGGCTCATCGGGTTGCCGATTCTTTGATACTCGCCTCGCCTCTTCTATCACCATGCGTGGGCACGAGATCATGAAACAGACTCGAGTGTTAATTGAGCAGCAAGGCTATCAAGTGATTTATGGTGATACTGACTCGTTATTCGTTTCATTGATCGAGCCTCACACTCAGCAGCAAGCCGATATGATTGGCAATAAACTCATTACTGAAATTAACCAGTGGTGGCAGCAGCATATCCAAACCCAATACAACTTGAACTCCGCACTGGAGCTAGAATATGAAACCCACTATCAGCGTTTTTTAATGCCAACCATTCGTGGGTCTGAAACAGGTTCAAAAAAACGTTATTGCGGACTGATCAATAAAGATGGTGAAGAGAAGCTGGTATTCAAGGGGCTTGAAAGTGCGCGCACGGATTGGACCCCATTGTCCCATCACTTTCAGCAGAAACTCTACGCTATGATATTTCATGATGAAGACCCACAAGCCTTCATTCGTCAATATGTTGAAGATACTCAAAATGGTCAATATGACGATGATCTCGTCTATCAAAAGCGCCTACGCCGTAAGCTGAGTGAATATCAAAAGAACATTCCACCACAAGTACGGGCAGCAAGAATGGCGGATGAAAAAAACGCTCATCTAGGTCGGCCACTGCAATACCAAAACAAAGGACGAATACAATATCTGTTCACCCTCAATGGGCCAGAGCCAAAAGATTATCTAGAAAGTCCGATTGATTATCAGCACTACATCGATAAACAGATCAAGCCGGTAGCCGATGCAATTTTGCCATTTATCGGGCTGGATTTTGAGTCAATCATAGCGCCTCAGATGGGGTTGTTTTAACTCAAGAAAAAATCTAGCCAATTACAATCAAATCCCTTTGGCGTAATGCCAATATCATGCTATTTTTTGCCACGTTATTTTGACCTAAATAGAAAGCGCCTCTGTGCTTCCAGAGAGTATTGGCTATACTCGTTGCATGTCTTGTGGCAAGTAATGAACTGCCTTTATTTTCTTTAATTATCATTCAGGAAAAATCATGCCTAAAGCAAGTGAAATCAAAAAAAATGCCGTCGTTGAACTTAACGGCCGCGTATTCTCAGTTCGTGAAATCAGCAAATTGACGCCAAGTGGCCGTGCTGGTGCAAGCCTTTACCGCATGCGTATGTACGATGTGGCCACTGGAGCAAAAGCGGATGAAAGTTTCAAAGCCGATGAAATTCTAACATTGGCAGATTTCAGCCGTCGCAGCGTTATGTTCTCTTACATCGATGGTGAAGAGTACGTATTCATGGACAGTGAAGACTACACGCCATATCACTTCAACAAAGCGACTATCGAAGAAGAAGCGTTGTTTTTCAATGAAGAAACTCAAGGTTTAAGCGTTGTTATCGTTAACGACAAACCGGTTGCGATTGAACTACCAACCAGCGTTGAGCTTGAAATTGTAGAAACTTCACCATCGATCAAAGGCGCTTCAGCAAGTGCGCGTACTAAACCAGCAACGCTAACGACAGGTTTAGTGGTTCAAGTTCCTGAATACATCGCTGGCGGCGAAAAAATTCGCATTAACACCGCTGAACGTAAATTCATGAGCCGTGCAGATTAATCTTTGCTAGAATACAGTTAATCAAAAAGCGGCGCTCAAACAGTGCCGCTTTTTACTTTGAACCGATTTTTAGCTTAAACATTAGTAGACAGGCAATAATGACAGATTTAATTTCTTACGATGATGTAATCGAAGTGGGCTACGATATCTTTCTTGAAATGGCTCCCGATAACCTTGAAGCCGCAGATGTCATCATCTTCACTGCGCAATTCGAAGACCGCGGTGCAGCCGAAGTGGTTGAAACGGGTGACGACTGGGGGCAACACGTTGGCTTTGAGGTAGATAAAGACACTTATGCAGAAGTAAAAATTGGCTTAGTCAATGAAGCCGATGATGCATTAGACGATGTATTTGCTCGCATGCTGATAAGCCGTGATCCTGACAATAAGTTTTGCCATATCTTGTGGAAACGTGATTAATACCAATCGTACTAATTGTCTGATCATCCTTGCTTGTTAAAAGGCTTGATAACTTCGTTAGACTTTTCGTTTATAAAAAAGTTGATTGTAGAATAACTACTTATCGAAAATTTCCGCCTTGTTCTCAAGACTTTTTTCGGCGCAATTTCTGACCATCTAATTAGTGTGATTGGTATAAAGTATAAATCTCAAAGGATTGGTCATCCCGCACATGAGCCTAAGCGAAGAAGATGCGGGATCTCGCTTTCACATAAGTTTCCATAAGTTTCCATAAGTTTCATTGTTGCGAAATTGCGAAGTTGCGAAGTTGCGAAAGATTCCGGATATCTTGTGACTCGTTTCCGGAATGACGATTTTTAGTCTAACTTAATGACTACGACAAGATAAAACAAGGCCCATCAACTACACATTGATGGGCCTTGTTGTATTCTTACTCAGCGCTCGCTCATTACTGGCGAGTTCTTGGCTTATTGTTACCAGAAGTTGGCTTGCGACGATTGGTCTGCTTCGCTTGACGTCCGCCTACTGATTCACCGTTATTCGCTTTGTTGGTCGTTGTACCTTTGGTCGCAACGTTACCGCGAGTCGATGTACGTCCACGCCCTTTCGGTGCACTCACACGCTCTTCATGACGTTTTACCGCACGGCGGATCTTTTGACCACGAGAACGGTCACGCTTACGAGAACCGGCATTAGGATCAATTAGGGTTTCACGCTCAGGTTTTAAATCCACCATTTCGCGCAAGTAGTTGACTTCTTTTAATTCCAACTCAACCCAACCACCACGAGGCAGTGATTTCTCAAGGAAAATATCACCGTAACGAACACGCTTCAAACGGCTAACGGTTACACCTTGAGATTCCCACAAACGACGCACTTCACGATTACGACCTTCCGTGATCATCACGTAGAAAGTGTGGTTCATCCCCTCACCGCCTGCGTAAACCACATCTTCAAAACGTGCTTTACCGTCTTCAAGCTCTACGCCTTGAGTAACGTTACGTACCATTTCTTCGTTCACTTCACCAAAAACACGAACTAAGTATTCACGTTCAACTTGGCGACTTGGGTGCATTAAACGGTTCGCTAATTCACCATCAGTGGTAAACAGCAACAAACCGCCGGTGTTGGCATCAAGACGCCCAACAGATACCCAGCGTGAACCTTTAATTTTTGGTAAACGGTCAAATACAGTACGGCGACCTTCTGGATCGTGACGTGTACACAGCTCACCTTCTGGCTTGTTATAAGCAAGAACACGACAAATCACTTCTTCAGAATCTTTCACCGAAACTTTATGACCATCAATACGAACAATCGCGTTTTCGTCTTCAAGGCGATCACCCAATCTGGCTACCTGCCCATTCACACTCACACGACCCGCTTGGATCAAAGCTTCTAATTCACGACGAGAACCATTTCCCGCACGCGCTAAAATCTTCTGTAATTTTTCGCTCATTTCATTACCTATTTTACGTCGACTTCACAGCCGTCTTATTGTTCGAACCATCGAACAAACCTGAAATTTGATTGATTTCTATATTTGAAATGAAATCAATAAATGGCCGCAGATTATACACTATATATTAGTCAATCAGAAAGAGATTAGAGTCAAACAAGATGAAATTGTGTATCCCGTTTTCTGACGCGGGTTTACCTCAAAGCGATTCATTTTGGAGCGAAACTGAAGATGAAAATATTCGTCCGTTTCGATTAATTAATTTCATGATTTTTTTAAGCCATTACATTGAACCTCACATTAGACATCCCCATTATTAGTACGTGGTTATATCCAAATGACCTAAGATTGTATTTCAAACAAGAGAATAAATTATGAAAACTCAGCCATGTCCAAACTGCAAACAAGAACCAGCACCATACGCACACTCTTGTACACGTTGTGGCTATCATTTTGAATCGCAAGACTTTGCTTATGCTCGCGACGTTTCGCAAGATATTGATAAAGAAAAAGAGGAAGATTTTATTAGTTTTCGTTGGTGGGGTGGATGGTCAGCATTACATTTGATCGGCTCAACCGTCAGTTTCTTTATTGCGATGGAATACGATCTTTATTGGCTCGCCGCTTTGATGGGCGTCATTTTCGTACTCAGCATGTATTCACTCAAACTCAACCAATATGCCTTTAGCATCTTAACCGTATTGACACTGGACCCAGTGCAATATTGGATCAATTACCGTTATGCGAAAAAGCGCTGGAATCGCCCAGAGTTAGACAACGCGTTATAAAACACCAAATAAAAAAGTCCTTTGATTGTTAACATCAAAGGACTTTAATCGACTTCCAATCAGGTTTTACTCGAACGGTGTTGGATCCCCAGCACCACGACGAACCACAACCATGTCATCATCACTAAAATCGACAACGGTGGTAGGTTGTTCACCTAAAAATCCACCATTCATAATTAAATCAACGGCATGTTCAAGTTTGTCGCGGATTTCTTCTGGATCCGATTCTGCATAATCATTACCCGGTAGAATCAAGGTTGTTGACATCAAAGGTTCACCCAACGCTTCCAACAGATCCAATGCGATCTTGTTGTCAGGCACACGGATACCAATGGTTTTACGCTTTGCATTCATTAAACGACGCGGCACTTCCTTCGTACCTTTAAAGATAAAGGTATATGCACCGGGCGTGTTATTTTTCAATAAACGGAACGAAGCGTTATCAATACGAGCGTAAAGTGATAATTCAGAAAGGTCTCGGCACAGTAGAGTGAAATTGTGTTTATCATCAATTTTACGAATTCGACAAATACGCTCTAACGCACTTTTATTTTCAAGCTGACAGCCGAGCGCATAGCCTGAATCGGTTGGATAAACAATCACGCCACCATTACGAATAATGGCAACCGCTTGATTAATCAATCGAGCTTGAGGGTTTTCTGGGTGTAAATAAAAAAATTGGCTCATTGATACTCCCTAGTTGAGATAATCTCGAAATACTTTTTGATTCAATGCATTATCTTCAGTGTTCAACATATATATTGCTTTCACAACTATATTGCTTTCACAGCTATGATTGCTGTTCATGATAGGCAAAAGTACTTCGACTAATTGGCTTCAGATTCAGCCACACTGCTTGATTGAATTTGCAAGTGCGCAATCTGCTGCCAATCTTTCCATACTGGCTCGACACCAGATGGTAACCATAAATTTCGACCTAGCTCTGTCCATGGAGATGGATAATGAAAATCCGAACCTTGTGACGCGAGTAATCCATAAGTCATCGCATAGTCGGCTAATGTTCTTCTTTCTTGCTGAGATTGTTGTGGTTGTGCAACTTCCATTGCATCCCCACCCGCCTCGACGAATGCAGCAATTAAACGCTTCAACCATTTCGCTGTCAATTGATAACGACCGGGATGCGCTAAAACCGCTTGTCCACCAGCGGCGTGTATCGCATTTACCGCCTCTTCAATACTGCACCACATTGGAGGCACATAGCCTGGATTATTGCGAGTGAGGTATTTTTTAAACACTTGCTGCATCGTTTTCGCATAGCCATTCTCAACTAACCATTTCGCAAAATGAGAACGGGTAATGGAAGCCTCGCCAGCAATGGCTTTCACCTCTTCTAACACGCCTTCTCGTGTGTGTTTTTCCAAGCGAGTGGCCATTAATTCTGAACGCTCAATACGACGCTGTTTTTGCTCATGAATAAGAGTCACTAACTGCGCGTTATTGATATCAATGCCCAGTCCAACAATATGAATATCTTTATTTTGCCATACCGTTGAAAACTCAATACCCGAGATCAAATGAAGCGGTTTATCTTCAAGTTGATCAATGTACTGCTGCGCGTGGTTAATCGCATCAACACTATCGTGATCGGTGATGGCCAACACATCTAGGTTCATTTCAACAGCACGGTCGACTAACTGCGATGGAGTTAACCGTCCATCAGAGCAAGTGGTATGGCTGTGTAGATCAATTCTCATGGTGATAGACCAAATAATGAAGATAAAAATAAAAAAATGCTTGACTCAAAATCCATGTACTAGTTTACTAGTTCACAAGAACCACAAGATTCCAAACCCGTTTGAAACGAATGAAAGGTAATCCAATGACAAGCTCAATGTTACAAGATCATAACATCATTCCAAACCGCACTGTACCTTGTTGTGCGAATTTATACGCAGTGAATGTATCTTGGCGAGCTTGGCGTACTTCTGTTTTGAAGCGGGGTCAGGTTG
Source organism: Vibrio gangliei (assembly GCF_026001925.1). Taxonomy (NCBI): domain Bacteria; kingdom Pseudomonadati; phylum Pseudomonadota; class Gammaproteobacteria; order Vibrionales; family Vibrionaceae; genus Vibrio; species Vibrio gangliei. The sequence goes on from NZ_AP021869.1 coordinate 1,424,897, forward strand.
AATAGCAGAAGTGATACTGCACTCAAATCGACCAGCCCGCTCTCAACTGCGGGCTTTTTTATGCCCCATTGAATACTTAATACACAATGATGCAATTTTCGTTTAGCCCAGCGCACACATTTTATTAAAACGCCTTGGGAAACAACAAGTTTATGCGACTATCAAATCAGAGCAAAGACTTAATGATTAAACGGAATTAAACAACAAATTTAAGGGAAGTCTTATGAATAAGGCAGCAAAAATTCATCAAGAGACATTCAGTCATAAACACCCGATTGAAGTTCTTCAAGTCAATACACCGTATCTTGATGATCCAACTCAAGTTTTTCATGCTCTCTGTGTCAATGATAATGCATTAGAAACACAAAACAGCTTACTGCTTGAAAGTGCAGAAATCAGCTCAAAAGAAAATTTGAAGAGCCTACTTTTAATTGATGCTGCAGTACGAATTGAATGCCGCGGCCAACAAGTCACCATGAGCGCAAAAAGCCAAAATGGCCAGCATCTGCTCAAAGCCGTGCAAGCGAACCTAGATCAACATATCGTTGCCAGTGAAAATAGCAAACAGTTGACGCTTGAATTTGCCCGTGCCAATGATGACCTCGATGAAGACTCTCGCTTAAAGCAGGCATCGAGTTTTGATGCGTTACGCGCCGTTCAGCATAGCTTTGATTTACAACAACTGCCTGATTCACTAGGCGTAAACAAAAAACTAGCAATCTTTATCGGCGGTTCTTTTGCCTATGATATGGTGGCAAACTTTGAACATCTAGGCGAGGCTGAAGCTAGCAATAACTGCCCTGATTACGTTTTCTATGTTGCGGAAACCTTGATGATTTTTGATCACCAGACTCAGCAATGTCGTGTACAAGCCACCGCATTTAACACCACCAACAGCATTAAAGCGCAATTGCAACAGCGTCTAGAATCTATTGCTGAACATTGCACCGATGTCGCACCACTTCCTCAAGCTATTGAAGTGGCCGATATGAGTGTGACAACCAACATCAATGATGAAGATTTCTGCCAAATCGTACGTGATTTAAAACAGTACGTGGTACAAGGCGACATTTTCCAAGTGGTGCCTTCTCGCCGCTTTACTTTGCCTTGCCCTTCACCACTGTCCGCTTACAAAGCGCTCAAACAAAGTAACCCAAGCCCGTACATGTTCTACATGAAAGATGAGCTCTTTACTTTATTTGGCGCTTCGCCAGAAAGTGCGTTGAAATACGATGCCGACAGCGAACAAATCGAAATTTACCCAATTGCAGGTACTCGCCGTCGTGGTAAAAATGCTGATGGTTCTATCAATTTCGATTTAGACAGCCGAATTGAACTGGAACTGCGCAATGATAAAAAAGAAAACGCTGAACACATGATGCTTGTCGATTTAGCACGTAATGATGTGGCGCGTATTTCGACTGCAGGCTCTCGCCATGTGGCCGACTTGCTGAAAGTTGATCGCTATAGCCATGTTATGCACTTGGTATCACGCGTGGTTGGTGAACTACGTTGCGATTTGGATGCTCTGCACGCTTATCAAGCTTGTATGAATATGGGCACACTCACTGGCGCGCCAAAAATTCGTGCGATGCAATTAATTCGTGATGTTGAAAAGCAGCGACGCGGTACTTATGGTGGTGCCGTTGGTTACTTAACGGGTGAAGGTGATTTAGATACTTGTATTGTGATTCGCTCAGCTTACGTTGAAAACGGAATGGCACAAGTTCAAGCCGGCGCTGGTGTGGTATTTGATTCTGACCCGCAATCAGAAGCCGATGAAACACGCGGTAAAGCTCAGGCGGTCATTTCAGCCATTCAAGCTACTCATCAAGTCACATTAAGCGCTCAACAAGGTTAAGGAAAACATCATGGCGAATATTATTTTTATTGATAACTTTGATTCATTTACCTACAACCTTGTTGATCAATTTCGCTCTCTAGGTCATACGGTGACGATTTACCGTAACAACTTAGCAGCAGACTCAATCGAAAAGGCCGTACTCAAGCTAGATAATCCGGTTGTTGTTTTATCACCTGGCCCTGGCAAACCATCGGACGCCGGCTGCATGCCAGAACTGATTCAACGATTAAAGGGAAAGATACCTATGATTGGTATTTGTCTTGGGCATCAAGCCATTGTTGAAGCCTATGGTGGTAAGGTGTCTGGTGCGGGCGAAATTGTTCATGGTAAGGTGTCAATGATGGTGCACGACAATCATCCAACCTATCAAAACCTACCGTCACCCTTTGCTATTGCTCGCTATCATTCATTAGTTGCAACTGAGGTCAGTGATGCACTTACGGTTACCGCCGAAGTAAATGGTTTAGTTATGTCGGTCGTTGAAGAAAATCACAAAGTATGTGGTTTCCAATTTCATCCGGAATCCATTATGACCACCTATGGCGCAACCTTGTTAGAAAACACCATCAATTGGGCATTAGAGAAATAACGCCGAGAGCCGAGAGCCGAGAGCCGAGAGCCGAGAGCCGAGAGCCGAGAGAGATTATTACAAGGATTTAATTATGCAAGATATCATCAACAAACTGTATGCCCAGACAGATTTAACCGAGCAAGAAAGTCACGCTCTGTTCGACACCATCATTAAAGGTGAAATGGACCCGATTTTACTTGGCGCAGTACTGACTTCACTGAAAATTAAAGGCGAAACACCAGAAGAAATTGCTGGTGCCGCACAGGCATTACTCGCTAACGCTGCCTCTTTTCCTGTAATCGAAGGCGAATTTGCCGATATCGTTGGAACCGGTGGTGATGGTTCAAATACCATCAATATTTCTACTACCGCAGCATTTGTTGCCGCCGCGTGCGGGGTAAAAATTGCCAAACATGGTAACCGTGGCGTATCCAGTAAATCAGGCTCATCCGATTTATTGGACTCATTTGGTATCAACCTTGCCATGAGTCCGGAAAAAACCAAATCAGCGGTTGAAGAAATTGGTGTCGCATTCTTGTTCGCTCCGCAATATCACGGTGGTGTGCGTCATGCAATGCCAGTACGACAGGCAATGAAAACGCGTACCATTTTTAACGTACTTGGCCCCTTAATTAACCCTGCACGCCCTAAGATAGAGTTGATGGGTGTCTATGATGAAAGCCTCGTTCGACCTATTGCTGAAACCATGAAAAATATGGGTATGAAACGTGCGGCGGTGGTATTTGGTAGCGGTTTAGATGAAGTGGCCATCCATGGTCCAACTCTGGTCAATGAAATTGTAAATGGTGAAATTAAAGAATACACCTTAACGCCTGAAGATTTTGGGGTAAAAACTCACCCGTTAGAGGCAATTAAAGGTGGCGAACCAGAAGAGAACCGTGCCATTATCACTAAAATCTTAAATGGTGATGGTACCGAAGCGCAGGTTTCTGCTGTCGCTGTCAACGTCGCTTTACTTTTACGTTTATTTGGCCAAGAAGATCTTAAAGCCAATACCCAAAAAGCGATTGAAGTGATGAATTCAGGCAAAGCTTATCAACTTGTCACTCAGCTTGCTGCGCACGGATAAGGAGAATCAATTGGAAACCGTATTAGCAAAAATTGTTGCCGATAAACGCATTTGGGTCGAAGAGCGCAAAAAGCAACAACCATTAGAAACATTCAAAGACGCCTTAACGCCGAGTGATCGTGATTTTTATCAAGCACTCAGCACGGGTAAAACCGAGTTCATCTTAGAATGTAAAAAAGCGTCCCCATCTAAAGGTTTGATTCGTGATGACTTTAACCTTGATTACATTGCTTCGGTCTATGCTCGTCATGCCAGCGCAATTTCTGTTTTAACCGACAGCAAATATTTCCAAGGTGAGTTCGAGTTTCTTCCTCAAGTCAGAAAGCACGTAACCCAACCTGTATTATGTAAAGATTTTATGGTGGATGAATACCAAGTCTACCTTGCTCGTCATTATCAAGCGGATGCCATTCTTCTCATGCTGTCTGTATTGAACGACGACGAATATCTGCACCTAGCAGAGGTTGCTCGCTCATTGAAGCTAGGCTATTTAACCGAAGTCAGCAATGAAGAAGAATTAGAACGTGCGATGGCTTTGAAAGCGCCTGTCGTAGGAATTAACAACCGCAATCTACGCGATCTTTCTATCACATTAGAACGCACCAAAGAATTAGCGCCTCGCCTACCAGAAGGCACAGTGGTGATTTCTGAATCAGGTATTCACAATCATCAACAAGTGAAAGAGCTGTCCAAATTTGCCAACGGTTTCTTAATTGGCAGTTCTTTGATGTCGGAAGACAATTTAGAGCTGGCGGTACGCCGTGTGATCTTAGGTGAGAACAAAGTATGTGGCCTTACCCACCCCGATCATGCAAACCTAGCTTACCAGTCTGGCAGCGTGTATGGTGGACTTATCTTTGCAGCGAAGTCTAAGCGTAAGGTCAGTGTAGAAGACGCTCGTTTAATTATGAGTGGTGCGCCATTGCATTATGTCGGCGTGTTTCAAAATCAATCCATGGATGAAGTGGCGCAAATCGCGAATCAACTCGGGCTTGCAGCGGTTCAACTTCATGGTAATGAAAACCAGGCAGATGTGAATCAGCTCCGTACGTTATTACATAAAAGTGTCAAAATTTGGAAAGCCTACGGCGTCAGTGATGCACTACCAACACTGTTCGATAAACATATAGACAAACACCTACTGGACTCAAAAGTAGGTAATCAATCAGGAGGAACAGGGATGAGTTTTGATTGGAACCTGTTAGATAAAGGCAATACCTCAACAAGCCACCGCCAAAACATTATGCTCGCAGGTGGATTATCCCCTGACAATATTGCGCAAGCCGGTGAACTCGGTTGTATTGGCCTTGACCTAAATTCTGGTGTTGAAAGTGAGCCAGGAATTAAAGACGCAGGCAAACTCAAAGCCGCGTTTGAAGCATTACGAAATTATTAATCTATTGAAGAGATTTCACCTTCAATAGAAACAAAAAAGGATTAGATATATGGCAAAGTTAAATGCCTATTTTGGTGAGTTTGGTGGGCAATACGTTCCACAGATATTAGTGCCAGCACTGGATCAATTAGAACAAGCATTTATTGATGCTCAGCAAGACCCTGAATTTCAAGCTGAGTTTATGGGTCTGTTGCAAGAGTACGCAGGCCGCCCGACGGCATTAACCTTATGTCGTAATATGACAAAAGGCACCAAAACCAAATTGTATTTAAAGCGCGAAGACCTACTGCACGGTGGTGCGCACAAAACCAACCAAGTTCTTGGCCAAGCCTTACTCGCCAAACGCATGGGCAAAAAAGAAATCATTGCTGAAACCGGTGCGGGTCAACACGGCGTAGCCACGGCACTGGCTTGTGCGTTACTGGACTTAAAATGCCGCGTTTATATGGGCGCCAAAGATGTTGAGCGTCAAAGCCCGAATGTATTTCGCATGAAACTCATGGGCGCTGAAGTGATCCCTGTTCATTCTGGCTCTGCCACCTTAAAAGATGCCTGTAACGAAGCACTACGTGACTGGTCTGCTAGCTATGAAGAAGCGCACTATTTATTAGGTACGGCTGCTGGCCCTCACCCATTCCCAACCATTGTGCGTGAATTCCAACGCATGATTGGCGAAGAAACCAAAAACCAAATTTTAGCTCGTGAAGGGTGTCTGCCGGATGCGGTCATTGCTTGCGTCGGCGGTGGTTCAAACGCGATTGGTATGTTTGCCGATTTCATCCCAGATAAAGAAGTCGGCCTAATCGGCGTTGAACCTGCTGGTCTTGGCATTGATACCGACCAACACGGCGCGCCACTCAAACACGGCAAAACCGGCATCTTCTTTGGTATGAAATCGCCGTTAATGCAAGATGAACATGGCCAAATCGAAGAATCCTACTCTGTCTCTGCTGGCTTAGACTTCCCATCAGTCGGCCCTCAGCATGCCTTCTTAAATGCAACGGGCCGCGCAGAATATGTATCAATCACCGATGATGAAGCGCTGGATGCGTTCCAGAACCTAGCCTCTCATGAAGGCATTATTCCCGCGTTGGAATCTTCCCATGCCTTAGCTTACGCGCTAAAAATGGCTTATGACAATCCAGAAAAAGAACAGCTACTGGTGGTTAACTTATCTGGCCGTGGCGATAAAGACATCTTCACCGTCCACAAAATTTTAGAAGAGAAGGGAGCGATATAATGACACAGACCAACTCAACTCGTTATTCAGCGCTCTTTGCTACGCTAAAAGAAAAAAACCAAGGCGCATTTGTTCCTTTCGTGACGATTGGCGATCCGAACCCTGAACAATCTCTTGCGATCATGAAAACCTTGATTGCAGCAGGCGCCGATGCGCTTGAACTGGGTTTCCCGTTTTCCGATCCCCTTGCCGATGGCCCAACCATTCAAGGTGCAAACATTCGCGCGTTAGATTCAGGTACTACCCCAGATATTTGTTTCGACTTGATAGCGCAAATTCGTGCGGAAAATCCTGATTTACCTATAGGTTTATTAGTTTACGCTAACCTTGTTTACGCACGCGGTATTGATAATTTCTACGCTCGTTGCCAACAAGCTGGTGTAGACTCAGTCCTGATTGCCGATGTACCAACTGGTGAAAGTGCCCCATTTAATCAAGCAGCGAAAGCTCACGGTATTGATGCGATCTTCATTGCACCACCAACGGCTAATGAAGAAACGCTGCAAGATGTGGCCTCATTAGGTGGTGGTTATACTTATCTGCTTTCTCGCGCGGGTGTAACTGGCGCTGAAACCAAAGCAAACATGCCAGTAGGCGCTTTGCTTGAACGTTTAAACCAGTTTGATGCACCACCCGCTTTACTGGGTTTTGGTATTTCTGAACCTAGCCAAGTTCGTGAAGCCATTCAAGCAGGTGCAGCTGGTGCAATCTCTGGTTCAGCGGTAGTAAAAATCATCGAGAATAATAAAGAGCAACCTGAAAGCATGCTAAAAGAACTGCATAATTTCATCAGCTCAATGAAACAAGCAACGCAACTGTAATCTCACAAGACACTCAGTCATACAGCCAGTGATTCTCGGTAATCACTGGCTTTTTTGTAGCAAAACATCTCTAAACGGTTTTCATTTTGCTCTAATTGGTTAGACTGACCACCTTAATGATTTATCATTCGTGGATTGCTTGTAACACGCATAGTTCCAAGCAATCATTAATGACTGATTAAAATTGAAATTACCTAATAAATTAAATGGTCACGCATGAAGCAACTTATTGATTTTATTCCACTGGTTATCTTTTTCTTTCTTTACAAAAGCTACGATATTTATGTTGCAACAGGCGCGTTAATTGTCGCTACCGCTATTCAAGTTGCCGTCACTTACGCGCTGTACAAGAAAGTAGAAAAAATGCAACTCGTCACATTTGCTATCGTGGCAATATTTGGCGGTATGACGCTTTTCTTCCATAACGATAACTTTATCAAATGGAAAGTCACCATCATCTACGCCCTATTTGCTGTCGGTTTACTGATTTCAGATTTCTTAGGCAAACCGGTGATCAAAGGTATGCTTAGTAAAGAAATAACGGTTCCCGATGTGATTTGGAAACGAATCAACCTGGCTTGGGTCGGATTCTTCGCTGTTTGTGCCCTATTGAATATCTACGTGGCTTATGAACTGCCACTCGATGTGTGGGTAAACTTTAAAGTGTTTGGGTTGTTAATCGCGACTTTTGCTTTCACAATTCTTTCTGGCATTTATGTTTACAAGCACATGCCAAAAGAAAATGAAGAATAACTGAACAAACTATCAGCGCTTGTGCTGCTTAATAGTTGATTGTGATTCCATTGCTGTCATAATTTACAAGGGCGTGTTTGTCTTCCGTGATTAAATTTTGTTCGAGGTAAAAGCGTTTTAGGCGAGGCAAGTCGATTGTAGCCTAGTTATTCTAAGTAAATGAGACTTAACGAAGAATAAAACGCTTTTAGCCGAACCCTTCGGGCAGCGTTTGTTGGGTATTTGTACTGCGTTATCGGCTCCTCGTGTAGGCTAGCTACACCACGGAGCCTCTGCCTTGTTCAAATACCCAACAATTCGCTGCAAAAGCAATCACGAAAGATAAACACGCCCTATAGCAATGGAATTTTTTATTTAGGATAGCTAATACTTATGAGCACCCCAACAATGAATGCACCGCGTGGTTCAATGATTCTTCGTACGCTCGCTATGCCAGCCGACACTAATGCCAATGGCGATATTTTTGGTGGTTGGATCATGTCTCAACTCGATTTGGCCGGTGCCATTCTTGCAAAAGAGATTTCTAATAGCCGTGTAGTGACGATTTCTGTCTCAAGTATTACCTTCAAACAACCGGTCAAAGTGGGTGATGTGGTTTGTTGCTATGGCGAATGTGTCAAGATTGGTCGTACCTCAATGTCTATCGAGCTTGAGGTTTGGGTAAAATCTGTCAGCCATGAAGGCGTGGGAGAAAAGAACAAAGTTTGCGAAGCGACCTTTAACTATGTTGCTATTGATGCTGAAGGTAAACCCCGCCCTGTAAAACCAGAATAATATCGTCATATCGATGCGATAAATCACGCAGAATCTGGCTACCTCACACGCTTTTGACGTGAAAAGGTAGCCATCTTTTTTTTAGCCAAGTATATTAACCTGACTATCCCTCCCTAATTCGATATAAAGGATATTTCCGATGTGGTATGTGATTTTTTCTCAGGATGTAGAAGACTCTCTTGAAAAACGTATGAGTGTTCGTGAGCGTCATCTTGCTCGTTTAGTTGCCTTAAAAGATGAAGGTCGTCTTCTGGTTGCTGGGCCAATGCCAGCCATTGATTCAGAAAACCCTGGTGAAGCTGGCTTTACTGGCTCCACAGTTATTGCCGACTTCCCTTCGCTGGCAGAGGCACAAGCATGGGCAGACGCTGATCCTTATATCGAAGCCGGTGTTTACGATAACGTGATCGTCAAACCTTTCAAAAAAGTATTGCCATAAGGATGAGCATGTCTGTTAAAACTCCCCTACTGACCTTATTTACTGCTGCTATTTTAGCTGGCTGTGCATCAAGCCCTAGTGAAGTAGAAATGATGGCAGATCATCGTGCCAGTGTTATCGAAGCCGGTCTGCCATATAAAGTTGGCCCCTTAAACGTCATGAGTGCCAAATCCAGCGGAAACATGGTTAATATCTTAATGATTTATAACAGTACCGGCACCGTCGCACCTAGTGCTTTGGTTGATGCCAGTGTGAAAACCTACTGTAAAAGTAATGAAGTTCGCTCTGTACTCAAAAAAGGTGTGGTTTATCACCTCACAGTACGCAGTGAGCGTGGCAAAATGCTGGTCGATCAAAATGTCAGCGAACAAACTTGTACTGATTTAGAAGATGCCAGCTAGGCTTTCAGGCATTTCAAATATAAATAATCACTAACAAAAACGTCCTAACGAATCACTTCATTAGGACGTTTTTCTTTTCTGCTATTTATTCACGTTAATGGTTTTAAATATCGTGAACAAAATCGATCAGTAGCGGCAGGCCGTAAGTCCAGAAGGCATACACACCCCCAACAATCACCGCGATCCAAAAAATATAACTAAGGGCTTTGAACTTTACTTTGCTATTAAACGGGTCCGGCTCTCCACAATTTGGACAAGCATAAGCACGTTTAGAAATCGATTTTTCACAAATTGGGCATTGAGCTAATGGCATACCGTCACATCCTTGATGTCAATAGATTGATTTAATCATGCATCATAATGAGACAATATGCCAAACAATATCTTTAAATTAATTGATATTTCATACAGTTATTAATGAAACTATATGTATGTGGCACTAAGACTGGAACAACATCACTTTCAAACTCGCTTGTGGATCCACATCAGCAAACTCTTCTGGGTTGGCAAGCCTCTCTACAAACTTCAATTCTGGCGCTTCTTCGGCCATTGATTCAATTAAGAAGTCTTCGCTCACCGCTGGTGAATTAACACAGGCGATCACTTCCCCATTTTCATTTAATAGACTCGGTAAGCGGCGCAAAATTTTCTTGTAGTCTTTGGTTAATGCAAAGCTGCCTTTTTGAAACGAGGGCGGATCGATAATCACTAAGTCGTATGGACCAAATTTGGTGATTTTGCCCCAAGAACGGAAAATGTCGTGGCCTAAGAAGTTCACATCAAACAAATCGTGGTCATTTAACTGATGGTTTTCACGTCCGCGTGATAAAGCCCCTTTTGCCATATCGACATTTAACACTTTTCTTGCACCACCAGCCATCGCTGCAACGGAAAAACCACAAGTATAAGAAAACAAGTTCAGTACACGCTTGCCTTGGGCATGTTCTTGCACCCATTGGCGGCCTATACGCATATCAAGGAAAATCCCCATATTTTGGTTTTTACCCAGAACAAGTTGATATTTGAGGCCATTTTCTATGCCTATTGTGTTTTCTTTAATTTCTCCGGCAATGACTTCAAAAGGTGCGCCATGCTGGTAACGATGTTTCAAACCAATACCCACGCCTTGCACTGACTGCCATTCATCACTGGCAAATAGTTCAATCAACCCCTGTGTCAAAGACGCCGTAAAGTCCTCTTCAACCGGTTTAAAAAGCGTGACAATAAGTTGCTGACCAACCCAATCGGCGGTAATTTGCTCGAGACCTTGCCAAGTTTGCCCTCGACCATGAAACAAGCGTCGCATTTCCGTTTTACACACAGGAAGTTGTTGTTTGATATGAGTAAAAAAAGTCGCTAATTGATTAATGTCCATTTCGTTCCACTTATTTTTATTTAATTGATGGCCAAGGTAATTGTTCTGGTTGCTGCCATTGTGATATTGCTTGCTTTACCGCTGATGAATGCCAATGTTCCCCCAAATTAGAGTATTGGCTAGGATCACAAACAAATTGATGCGACTCCCCTTGCCAATCAAACATTAAAGCATAAGCATGAAGATATCCGCGATCGGCTTTACTTGAAGGGGTGTAGATTTCATCGCCAAGAATCGACGAACCAATCGAATTAAGGGCAACACGGATTTGGTGCGTTTTACCGGTATGTGGTTTACATAAAAAAAGTCGTTGCCCATGCTCTCCCGCCAGCGAGAAAAATTGGGTTTTAGCCGGGTTCTCTTGAGATGGTAAGAGCTTCCAACTTGAACGTCGAGATCGCGCCATATCACCACTAATCAGGCCTTGCTTCTTTTTCGGCTTTTTAACACCGATAGCAAGGTAAAACTTACTCACTAAACGTTGAGCAAATAGCTGTGATAATTCACTCGCAGCTCGTTGATGCTTGGCTAGAAGTAAAATACCAGACGTCATCTTGTCTAAACGATGCACCAAGTACAGCTGGTTATCACTGGTCAGTTCGACCTTCGGACATCTTGCCACTTCCATCAATAATGATGTCTCACCATCGTCTTTATGAACACTGACATTCGGATGCTTATTGATGACTAAAAAGTCTGAATTTTGGTACACAATGTCGAACATGATGCTCTCAGAGATAAGCTTAAAATAAGGCTGCGCAGTATAACGCGCCGGCAGGATAAACCCAAATGACGGACGAAAAAAAGCCCCGTCATCACGAGGCTTAATAGTAATGATTGTATACCCAAGTGACCTCAAGATGCAGAATTCAGAGCTATCATCCAAGTTCTTAGACAAGGAAGATTTATGCGGAATGTAAACACCTTTCAATTAAATCTGACGTAGGCTAAGAGCTTGGATGAAGCTCCCGAAGGGCAAGTTAAAACAAGCTTTATGCTGCGTTAAATTGAACAGAGATAGAATGACTATGATCATATTCAATTCGCCTTGCCTAAAACTTGTTTTATTCTTGCTGAAACTCGCATCTTGAGGTTACTTGGGTATATACAGGCTTAAATTATCCCGAGTTCAGGTTAAATCGTCACCCAGAAAACGAGGCCCATTAAAACGGGACATACGTAGCGCAGGTAATTTGGCCAAATCTTCCAGAATAAGCTGTGTTCAACCTCAGGGTTTCCTTGACGAATTTCGTCTAACAATTTAGCGCGATGCCACACCCAACCGGCGCAGATTGCCCACACTAAACCTAAAATGGGCTGTAAATACACCGTAGAAACCGTAATCACTAGCCCGAACAAAGTGCCAAAGTTAAACACGATTGCCGCAGCTAGTAGCAAGGCTAAACCGCCAATCCACATTACCGCTTTTTTACGGGTTTGACCTAATTCTTCCATCGCGCAAGAAACCGGCACTTCTAACATAGAAATCGAAGAGGTAAGTGCGGCGATCAACATTAAAGCAAAAAATAGAATACTGACGATAACGCCCACGCTGCCCATGGTATCGAACATGGCTGGCAACACCGTAAATACTAAAGTATCCGAATTCAGCAAGTTGCCAACGTCATCATAAATCACTACGCCATTTTTTTGTGCGACGAACATGGCCGGTAAAATCAATAAACCTGCACCAAACGCAATGCCGGTATCAATCATTGCCACTTGCGTTGCGGTTTTTGGAATATTGACATCTTTCGGTAAGTACGAACCGTATACCATCATCACCGTCACCCCGAGTGATAATGAGAAAAACGCCTGCCCCATTGCGCCAACCACCAAATCAGCACTGAAATGAGACGCGTCTGGTACTAAGTACATTTTCAAGCCATCCATCGCGCCATCTTGCAGTAAAATATAGCCAATCATCACCACAAATAATCCCACTAGCACGGGCATAAGACGCGACGACCAACTCTCAATACCATCCGTCACACCGCCCATCACCACTTTCATCGTAATCGCAATAAAAATGAGTGCGAGAACGAGATTACGTTCGGTGCTGAACGCTTCCAGCCAAGTTGCAGCCGAGTGGAAACCGATGAAATCTAAAATAGGACTCACAAGGTATCCGACTAACCAACCGGCAATAATCGAGTAAAAACTCAATATCATTAATGCGGTCAGCAAGCCTAGCAAACCAAACCCTGCAGGAATTTTACTGTTTGTTGGCCAGATACGCTTCACAGAACGTAACGGGTTGGCTTGTCCATAGCGGCCAATGGTCAACTCTGCAATCAGCATAGGCAAAGCCAGCACCACAACCATGACAAGGTAAACGAGTAAAAATACCGCTCCACCATTACTGGCTGCCTGTGTTGGGAATCCCCACACATTTCCTAAACCGACAGCAGAACCTGCCGCAGCCATAATAAAACCAAATTTCGAGCTAAACTGCGCTCGTGACGATGATGCCATATTTATTTCCATTCTAAAGCGTGACAACCCTGTGCGCTTCAAGCCGAGGCTTTCATTGCAGTAGGTTTAACTTCCGTTCATTACATGGGGCGTAAACCAACCCACCCGTAAACAAAAACGTACAGTCACTAAATTTTATTTCATTCAAAGGGGTTGCAAGTAAAGCAGTTTATCTATCTAAAGAAAAGAAAAAGCAGCATAAAAGGTCAATAAATCTCTTCAAATGAGCATAAAACCATCAACTGTGATTGATACATAAAGTTTCATGCCAATATGCATATTGTGAATGAGCCACTTTTAACCAAATGAGTTAGATTATGATTCTAATCACAGCTGAAACAGTGATAGTATCAAGCTCTATTAAGGTCATGATTTAAAGGGATAGATGGAAAAGTTACATCAATTATTGGCTTTAGCTGGCGTGATTAGTTATTGGCTGTTAGTCGCTGCAGTCACATTCCGAGTGGTATTCAAACGCCGAGCGGTCAGCGTCTCATTGGCATGGTTAATGATCATCTACATCATTCCATTTGTCGGTGTATTGTTGTATTTCTTATTTGGTGAATTAAACCTAGGACGGACTCGCGCGGAACGTTCTAAAAGTATGTTTACCCCATACGGCGAATGGTTTACCCAGCTGCATGAATGCCAAGCCCATCAACCAAATCTATTAAACCTTGAACTTGCGCAAATTCATGACCTATGTACTAACCGTACCGCCATCCCTGCATTGTGTGGCAATACCCTATCGCTGCAAGACACGCCAGATAAAATTCTGCGGTCGATCATACAAGACATCGAACACGCTAAAACCAATATACGTATGGAGTTTTATATCTGGCAAAGTGGTGGGCTAATTGATTCGGTTAACTCTGCGCTTGTTCAAGCAGCAAAACGCGGAGTTAAGATCCAAATTTTGGTCGACTCAGCAGGCAGTCCTAAATTCTTTCGTAGTCATTGGTATAAGTTAATGCTTGATGCCGGCATAGACATTCGCCAGGCACTTGAAGTGAACGCTTTCCGGATGTTCTTCCGCCGACTTGATCTGCGTTTACATCGAAAAATCATTACCATTGATGATGAAGTCGGTTACACAGGCTCGATGAATATGGTCGATCCCGAATTCTTTAAAAAAGACGCCGGTGTCGGTGAATGGATTGATGTAATGGTGCGTGTCACTGGCCCGACGGTTAACGTTTTGGCTGCCATTCACGCGTGGGACTGGGAAGTAGAAACAGGCATTCGAGAATTGCCTAGCTTTCCTGAATGTTCTATTGAAAACACGGGCGCACTACATCCAATTCAAGTTGTCCCTTCTGGTCCCGGCATGCCAGAAAATATCATTCAGCAAGTTCTCACCTTGGCCATTTTACAAGCAAAAGAGTCGGTTCGGATCACTACGCCCTATTTTGTGCCTAGCGATAATTTAATGCAAGTCTTCAAAATGACAGCTCAACGCGGCGTCAATGTAGAGCTGCTATTACCGAAGAAAAACGATTCGATGTTAGTAAATTGGGCATCGAAGTCCTTCTTTAGTGAATTACTGGAAGCTGGCGTAAAAATCTATCAGTTCGATGGCGGCTTGCTACATACTAAATCGGTCGTGATTGACCAACAAAGTTGCTTAGTTGGCAGCGTAAACCTAGATATGAGAAGCTTATGGCTCAATTTCGAGCTAACCCTAGTTGTGGACGATGATGGTTTCACAAAAGAACTGTACTGGGTACAAGAAAACTACTTACAACAATCTACACTTATTTCCAAAGAAGAATGGGCGCAACGAACCTTTGGCCATCGTATGCTAGAGCGTATTTTCTATTTATTTAATCCGTTGCTATAGCCCCATCGTTACCAATTATAAGGATATACAATGTCAGAAAAATACGAGACCAAGTTGGTTACTGCCGGACGCAATAAAAAATGGACTCATGGTGTGGTGAACCCACCCGTGCAACGCGCTTCAACCGTCGTATTCAATTCAGTGGCGGAAAAAAATGAAGCCACATTGAAGCGCCAAGGTCACACACTGTTTTATGGTCGCCGCGGTACTGAAACGCATTTTGCCTTCCAAGAAGCCATGACTGAAATTGAAGGTGGTGCCGGCTGTGCCTTATACCCATGTGGCGCGGCGGCAATTACCAACTCAATCTTATCTTTTGTTGAACATGGCGATCATGTCTTAATGGTCGACAGCTGCTACGAACCAACCCGAGATTTCTGCAACATCATCCTGAAAAAAATGGGGATTGAAACAACCTATTACGATCCAAGTATCGGTGAAGGCATCCGTGATTTAATTCAGCCTAATACTAAGATCCTGTTCACGGAATCACCTGGCTCGTACACCATGGAAGTGCAAGACGTGCCGCTGCTTTCTCGCATTGCGCATGAGCACGACATTATTGTGATGTTGGATAACACTTGGGGCGCAGGCGTGAACTTCTCACCTTTTGAACATGGTGTGGATGTATCTATTCAAGCCGCCACCAAATACATTGTGGGTCATTCCGATGTGATGCTAGGAACGGCTGTCGCCAATGAAAAGTACTGGCCACAGCTTCGTGAACAAAGCTACCTAATGGGTCAATGTGTCTCTCCAGATGATGCTTATACGGCATTGCGTGGCTTACGCACCTTAGGTGTACGTCTAAAACAACATGAACAGAATAGCTTTGCTATTGCGAAATGGCTAGAAACACGTCCTGAAGTGGATCACGTTCGCCACCCAGCGCTACCTTCTTGCCCGGGTCACGAACTCTTTCTACGAGATTTTAAAGGCGCGAATGGATTGTTCTCATTTGTACTCAAGACCAGCAACAAAAAAGCGACAACAGCCCTACTCGACACCGTGGAGCATTTCAGCATGGGTTATTCTTGGGGCGGTTATGAGAGCTTAATTCTCGCCAATGAACCCAGCAGCTTTGATCACATGCGCACCATTTCTAACCCACACTTTGAAGGCACATTAGTTCGCCTGCATATCGGCTTAGAAAATGTTGAGGATTTAATTGCTGATCTGGAGCGAGGTTTTGCCGCCTATAATGAGGCACTAAACGCTTAATCGTTCTAGCCCATTAAAGTGACCAATAAAAAAACCGGCAAATGAAATCACTCACTTGCCGTTTTAGTATCTCCGAATCCCTTACGCACTTTGTAAGCTTTCTGCATCTTCTCGCTTGAGCACTTTATGCCCATCTTCAGTCACGCCTTGTTTCCAATAACTACTGAAATAACTTTTCTCGCGTTGAATGAGATTTTGTTCTTTGAAGTGAGTACGAATGGCTTTCATTGCGGAAAACTCACAGGCACACCAAATCGCAATATCTTGGCTTATCAAGTCTAATTGAGCGACAGCATCAGCAAGTTGTTGTGGTTCATGGCCTATGACAGTGTGCAAACGAACTCCATTCGGCAGCGCTAATTCCGGTTTATCGGCTTCATCATGTAACTGAACCACGACGTGACCAGTGGCATTTTCATCTAATAGCGCCACTTTGGCACTCATGGCAGGAATAGCTGTCATATCTGCCACCAGAATCACTTGCTCGGATTCAAAGTCAATATCTTGGCTATTACCCGGCCCACCGATAAAGATCTCATCACCAACTTTGGCATTCATTGCCCAATGTATTGCATAGCCGCCCTGCTCAAGGTTGCGTGTTGAAGCATGCTCAAGTTCATGAATGACGAAATCCACGCTGACCTTTCCAGCATCAGTGTCCAATTCATTAATGGTATAAGTACGCATTACTGGACGCACACATTCACCAAGATTGGAAATATCAGTATGTCCTTCTGGATGGAACATCAATTTAATATAACCACCACGATCAGATTGATTCAGTTGTTTAAAGTCATCACTTTGCAGGATGATACGGTGCATATTGGGTGTGTTTTGAAAAGTATCAATGACACGCGCATGTTTAGGTTTACGGTTAGGTTTCATGATTATTCCTTATCGAAAGCAAGAGTGTCAGATGAATGGCGGCGACCTTGATGCTTATTGTGCTTGTGGCCGTGATGCTTGTGTCCACGATCTTTGTGTGCACGATCTTGGTGTCCATTAGGACCAGTTTCTCGCTGCTTTAATTTTGCTTTCACTCGTTTAACAGTAGAAATACTGCTGCCCGTTTCATCTGCAATGGCTTGTAGTGTTTTATCCGTTGCTAACAGTTCAATAATTTTCACATGTAATTCATGGTTTGCTCTGCGACCTTGAAACTTGGCTTCCCATTTATCCGGATTACCGCGTAATTTACGTCGGCCTAGTTCTGCTGCCATTAAACGTTGCTTGGTTTCTACTTCTTCATAACCTTTTAATAACCGAAGCAAAGCACTTGTTTGCTCATCATTGGGCTTGAAGATCAAATCTTGATGATATGTTTTCACATTGATGTTTTTTGCCAGTAATTCTGTGATCACATCGTAGGCGAGCTTAAAACCAAGCCCTAAATCCGTCATCCACCAGATCATCAAGGTATCGCCGGCTTCAAGTAGGCTATAGGCTTTTTTAAACTCAGGTCTTTCATTTAACGGCACGTTTCCACGCACACCTTTTTCTATCAACAACATATCTTGTGTGGCTTGGCTCATCACCTCAATTCGATTATCAATATCGGCCACTTTGGGGGAAACTCTGAGGTAACCTATGGTTTTATTTTTAGACATTTGTGTCTCCAATTCTTTGTTAGTTTTTATTATTTATCGTAAGGCTCATTTGGTGTTATTAAATAATGAACCAAAAAAGTTCATATTGCAACAACACACTAAATGAGCCTTTTGTTTTTCTTTAGACAAACTGGAGAAATCAAGAATGAAAGAAGACAAGTTCATAACACATTCAGGACGGGACAAGCGAAGAAAGTAAAAAACGAAGACAGTAAAAAGCCCCATCAGGACGATGAGGCTTTGCTTAAGGTAAGATTAAATCATTATTTCAATTCAAGGTTTGATGGCTGCTCAGGCGGAACATCATCATCGTGCTCTTCCATATTCCAAGGAAGAATACCCGGTGAAATATGAATGAAGTGCAGATAACGCTCAAACTGATTCAAAATATCATTAATGATGTCTTGCTGTTCATAGTTGTATACGTCATAAGCCTGTCCACCACGGCGTAAGAACACTTCAGCGCGATAGTAGTACTCGTCTTCAGGCTCTTCACCCTCAGAAGCAAACTCTGGCATCTCATAACCACGTAAGCGAATCTCATAGATGAACTCAACTTGGCCTTCTTTGAACACTTCAAAGTGGGCGCGGCAAAGCTCTTCATCAAACGTCACTTCCGCTTCCCAGTCTTGCGCCTCAAGCTCTTGCTCTACTTTACGCATACTTTCCAGTGCTGTGACCTGAATAAATTTCTCAACATCACTACGCGCTGGGAAATCAACTAAGTTAGCAAGGCGTTTTTTCCACATGCCTTTGCCTGATGGCCCAGCCGTATTTTGCTGAGTTTGCATATATTGCTGCTGACTACTTTCATGGTGCCCTTCAATTCGTAAGGCTTTGATCATGCCAACCATGGCAATCAACATAATAATGGCAAATGGCAACGCACTGACCACACTCGCGGTTTGCAATGCACCTAAACCACCCGCTAATAACAGCACTGAAGCAACAATACCTTCGGTCGCAACCCAGAACGTACGTTGCCAAGCTGGTGTTTCTTGTACCCCACCAGAAGCAAGTGAATCAATAACCAAAGAACCGGAGTCAGAAGATGTCACAAAGAAAGTAATGATCAGAACAACGGTCACAAATGAAATGATCGATGTCATCGGTAAACGTTCAAACAATTTAAACAGAGCGATGGCGTTGTTTTCTTGTACTTCTTGAATAATGTGATGGTAGCCATCCATCATGATCATGTGCAACGCGGTATCACCGAACACAGAGAACCAAAGGAAGGTAAAGATCGTTGGAACGACCATCACACCCACAACGAATTGACGAATGGTACGGCCACGGCTGATCTTAGCAATAAATAGCCCCACAAATGGCGCCCAAGCAATCGTCCAACCAAAAATGAACAAGGTCCAGTTACCAATCCAATCACTTGATGTATATGCTTGCAGGTTAAAGGTACGCTCAACTATGTTACTTAAATAGTTACCTGTATTTTGCATGAAGGTATTTAAGATAAATAACGTTGGACCAGCGACAAACACAAACAGCATTAATAATACGGCTAAACCAATATTGAGTAGCGAGAGGTTTTTCACCCCTTTGTCCATACCTGCGAGTACTGATGCAAGTGCACATAAAGTAATCAAGGTAATGGCAATAATTTGAACTGTGCTGTTAATTGGGATTTCAGGCCATAAGTAATGCAAGCCGGTATTAATTTGGGTTACAGATAGACCAAGCGTAGTCGCAATACCAAACAAGGTGCCTAAAATGGCAAACACATCAACAGCATGGCCAATTGGACCATGAATTTTTTCACCAATTAGAGGATACAACGTCGAACGCATCGAGAGCGGTAAGCCATGACGGAACGCAAAGTAAGCGAGAGCAAGGCCCACTAAGCCATAAATCGCCCAGATATGAAAGCCCCAGTGGAAGAAGGCAATTTGCATCGCTTGACGTGCCGCATCCACCGTTTCCGCTGCACCCGTTGGTGGCGACGCATAATGAAGCACAGGCTCTGCTACCCCAAAGAAGAGTAACGCAATTCCGTAACCGGCTGAAAATAGCATCGCAAACCATTCTGTAAAACTGTATTCAGGCTCAGCATGATCTGGCCCGAGCTTAATCTCACCCCATTTACTGACAGCGACACAAACGATAAACACTAAGAATATCGCAACGGCAAGCATGTAAAACCAACCGAAATTCGTTGTCACTTGTGAAAGTAAATCAGAAAAGAAAACCCCAGCTTTTTCAGGGTTTAAGATGGTGCCTATGACGAGAAGTGTAATAACGATAACGGCAGGGATAAAAACAGGAACTAAAACGGTGGATGACCTTTTCGAGGTCGATGAAACATCCATATGAGCTTCTCCTTACTGGATTAAAATTATCACCAATCGATGAAAATGCGTTAATTTCAATTAGCTATAAAAAAACACAACTCCATCAATGTAGTAACGTTTAACTAAGAATACAAAGCCCACCCAACAATATCCACAATATGTTAACGGAATGTCAGCATTTACACCTCAAGCGAACAAAATTACTGCTATCCGTTTAAAATATAAGCAATGCATGAGTAGGTTGATATAAAAACCAAATGCTTAAGCTTAAGCTTAAGCCCTTATCATTCACCATGCTCGCTTAATTGCTTTCAGCGTTGTAACATTTTTCAAAGCAAGGGCAATCAACGACATGATCATTCACCATTCCGACCGCCTGCATAAAGGCATAACAAATGGTCTCACCCATAAATTTAAAACCGCGCTTTTTTAAAAACTTACTCATGGCTTTCGATTCTTCACTCACTGCCGGAATATCAGCCATACTTTGACGCTTTGGCTGTTGCGGCTTTCCATCAACAAATTGCCAAAGGGCCGCGCTTAATGAGCCAAACTCTTCCTGTAACTCAATCGCCGCTCGCGCATTAGAGAAAACCGACGCAATTTTGCCTTTATGTTTCACCACATCATAGTTTTCAATGATATAAGGCACCCTGTCTTCGTCGTATTGAGCCAGTGTTTGTATCTCAAAGTTTGCAAAAGCGGCACGGTACCCTTCTCGCTTATTTAAAATCGTGCGCCAGCTCAAGCCTGCTTGCGCCCCTTCAAGACAAATGAACTCGAACAAGACTTTGTCATCGTAAACAGGCATGCCCCACTCTTTATCATGGTACTCGCGTTCATTGTCATGTTTCATTGCCCAGCCACAAGTGGTATCAGTCATGTTCCTATTCCCAATAAAAAAACCTCTGTACAGCATAACTGAAACAGAGGCATTGAATTCAAATTAATTTTGAGACAGTTGACCTAGTGTCTGTTGCCCTTTCGTGGCTGACTTTCTTTCGTGGCTGACTTTAAAGTCGGCTGAACTCTTTATCCACTTTGTAGGCATCTGAAGTCACGTATGCTTCCATATTGCGTAATTTGCCATCAATTTGGGCATACTCTTTATTGAGGTCGGCCAGCAACTCAGATGGCAATTGACCCGTTTGCCACGGCTTGCTTTTGATGGTGTGGTCAAAATCAAATTGATCAGCGGCCACTAAATCATCAGGGCGTTTTTCAAGCATCAACCACAAGCCAACATAAGCAAACAGAACGAGAATGCCGCCGCCGAGTAGAAAGGCGGAAACCACGATAATACGTACCCACCACACTTCCATACCAAAATATCGGCCTAATCCAGCACAAACACCGGCCAATTTGCCATTTTGAGGCTCACGATACAGTGCATTTCGATTGATTCCATTAGCCATGGCGGTTCCTCCAATTTGGAGACTCTGCATCGAGGATCTTTTCTAAGGTTTTCACTCGCTGCTGCACATCTTCTGCTTTTTCCGCTAAAGCCTTCAGTTGTCCAAGTTCTTCACTTGATAGCCCATGCGCCACTTTGCGCTTACTACGGTAGTGCAGTAACAGCCACAATGGCGCGACGAAAATCAAAAAGACAATCAGTGGTGCGACAAATAACGTACTCATTAACAACTCCTAATCATGAGATTACTGTTTATCCTGCAAAGATTCTTTCAGTTTTGCTAGCTCTTTTTCAATCTCATCATCGGCTTGGAGTTCAGCAAACTCTTGATTCAGATCTTTGGCTTTTTCACCTATATCATAGCTGTCTGCTTCCGCTTCAAGCTCAGTAATCTTACGTTCATACTGCTCGAATTTAGACATAGCTTCTTCTGTTTTCCCAGTATGAAGCTGCTTTTTAATATCACGACGATGGGTAGCAGACTGACGGCGCATCGCAATAGACTGCTGTTTAGCACGTGTTTCAGTGATTTTAGTTTCAAGCTTACTAACTTCACTGGCGAGCTTTTCAATTGACTCTTCCAGTAAGGTTTTTTCATTGCGTAAGTTTTTTAACTGTTCTTCCGCTTTTTGCTTTTCAATTAAGGCTGCACGCGCTAAATCTTCACGCTGCTTTTGAATGGCGAGCGATGCTTTCGCTTTCCAATCTTCTACTTGTTCTTCAAGAAATTCGATTTTACGAGTAATGTCTTTATTGTCAGCTAAAGCTTTCGCTGAATGAGTACGGACTTCAACCAGCGTGTCTTCCATTTCCTGAATAATTAAGCGAATCATCTTTTCAGGATCTTCTGCTTTATCGAGTAATGAGCTGATATTTGAGTTAACGATATCGGCAAAACGAGAAAAAATACCCATGTTATGTTCCCCTTTAATGATGTCACAGTCGTATTTCAGTTAACTTATGATATTCACAAAGCATGCCAAATCATAAGTCATTGTTATTTAATGCAGTAATGTCTAGCAACGACTTACCTCTTGCATTTAATTAAACAATTTGACTAACTATTGGTAAATTTAACCACATGGTGTGAGCTTTTATGAAAACGCAAAATATCATTGGCCAATCCGCTGCCTTTTTAGCTGCATTAGACAAAACGTCTCAGTTGGCGGCCATAGAGCGCCCAATCTTAATTATTGGTGAACGCGGAACTGGTAAAGAGTTAATAGCCCAGCGATTGCATTACCTTTCTAAGCGCTGGCAATATCCACTGGTTAGCCTCAACTGCTCAGCCTTGAATGAAGGTGTGATTGATTCTGAATTATTCGGACATGAATCGGGCGCATTTACCGGCTCAAAAGGCCAGCATAAAGGCCGCTTTGAACGTGCAGAAAATGGCACTCTGTTTTTAGATGAACTCGCCACCACACCATTTTCCGTGCAAGAAAAGCTATTGCGCGTGATTGAATATGGCGAATACGAGCGCGTCGGAGGAAGCAAGACACTACAAAGTAATGTGCGAGTAATTTGTGCAACCAATGCCAACTTGCCTGAAATGGCAGCCCAAGGGCAATTCAGAGCTGATTTACTCGACCGACTGGCCTTTGATGTCATTCACCTACCGCCTCTAAGAGAGCGCCATGAAGACATTCCATTGTTAGCCGAACACTATGCGATTCAAATGTGTCAAGAGTTGGGTTTACCACTGTTTACTGGTTTCAGTACTCGTGCTGAACAAGCATTACTTGATTACCCGTGGCCCGGCAATGTGCGTGAATTAAAAAATGTGGTAGAACGAGCGGTATATCGTCACGGAACCAAAGCAGGAAAAATCACTAACATTGAATTTGACCCATTTAAACAATCGCCAATGTCGGAAAGCTCGAGACAAACGACAACAGACAAACACATCAATGCCAACCCTACTCAACAGTCGACAAGTGACAACGTCACCAAGATTCAACTTAACCAACCAAGCTTTGGTCTTCCTATTGAATACAAAGATTGGCAACAACAGCAAGATATTCAACTTCTTAAGCAAAGCTTAAAGCAAGCGAAATACCATCAGCGGAATGCAGCGAAATTGCTCGGCTTGAGCTACCATCAATTTAGAGGCATGTTAAGAAAATACGACATGATCGGCAAAGAGCAGCAATAAGTAATCATAGAGCCAAGGAAGTGGGTATGTTCAAAACACGTTGCCAAATCTTCACTCTACTGCTGACCCTGGTGACTCTGGTTGGTTGTAAAGAGTCACCACAAACCCGTGAGGTTAGACAAACTGGCTTCGTGTATTGCGGTACCACTCATCCTATTTTTCTTAATCCTCAACTCTCAGACAGTGGAGATAATATAAAATCGATTGGGCCACAACTCTTTGATTCTTTGCTGGTTCTTGATCCTCAAACTTTTGAGCCCCTGCCTCACCTTGCTACCCGCTGGCAAGTCAGTGCAGATAAAACCGTATATACCTTTACCTTACGAGAAGATGTTCAATTCCAACATACGGCCTGGTTTACACCAACACGCGCTCTAAACGCACACGACGTGGTATTCAGCTTTAACCGCATACTCGATTCAGAAAACCCTTATCATTACGTCAATGGTGGGCGCTATCCATGGTTTGAAAGTATTGGTTTCCAACATCTCATTCATTCCGTTAAAGCTATCGACGACACTCATGTTCAATTTACTCTAAATCACCCGGATAACACTTTTTTAGCGAATATTTCGACCGTATTTGCCGCCATTCACTCTCAAGAATACGCTCACCAATTAGCGGCTAAAGATGAAAAAGACAACATCGACTCCAACCCCGTAGGGACTGGCCCTTTTCAATTAAGTAGTAGTGACCACAGTGAGTTGGTGCGATTATCTCGTCATGACGGTTATTGGAATGGCACGCCCAAAATGGCTCAAGTGGTATTTGATTTCTCCCACCGAGGCACGGGTAACTTGGCCAAGCTATTAACTCACGAATGTGACGTCATGGCCGATCCGATGACCAGCCAGCTTTCGCTTATTAATAATAATGCACAAATTAAATCCAATATCAGTAAAGCCATGAATGTGGCATTTTTATCTCTGAACACTCAACATTATGCCCTTACCGATATTCGAGTTCGCCATGCACTGAGCTACGCGATTAACCGACAAAACATCATAGATGCGGTGTATTTTGGCCAAGGTTACATTGCTTCTTCATTATTACCTGAAGATTCATGGGCATATCAAGACAATCAGCTTCAAATTCGTTATGATCCGCAGTACGCTAAAGCATTGTTGCAACAAGCGGGTTACAGTGATGGACTTTCGCTCACGATGTGGGTGCCATTAGCGGCTCAATCGTATAATCCGAGCCCAAATAAAACCGCAGAATTAATACAATCTGATTTAGCCAAAATTGGCATCAAACTGTCGATATTTAAAGAGCATTTCGTACGCCGGCATGTGTTGTTACAACAGCCAAATACCGATTTAATTTTAACCGGTTGGGCGGCGAATACTGGTGAACCCGACAGTTTATTAAGGCCACAGTTGTCATGTGAAGCGCAACGCGCCAGTTTAAATGTGGCGATGTGGTGTGACCCTGACTTTGATTTTTTGTTGACGTTAGCCCGTGAAAGCGAGCAAACTCGTCACCGTTTAAATTTGTATCATCAAGCACAAACTATGCTGACACAACAATTACCGATTATTCCCATTGCGCATGGTGTGCAATATCAAGTCCATGACAGTTCATTGAGTGGATTTGTGCTAAACCCTTTTAATTCAGGTAGTTTTGAGAACGTTGTAAGGGAAAAATAATGCTGGTTTATACCCTGCGCCGCATCAATTTATTCATCATTACTTTGTTAATTTTGACGCTCATTGGATATAGCATTTTACGTTTAGATCCTCTTTCTCCATGGGCCATTCAAGATTTCGTTCAAGGTTGGATGACGTATTTAAGCCAATTATCTCAGCTTAATCTGGGTATAAATTTGCACGGTGAGCCTGTTATTGACGAAATTAAGCTCGTATTTCCAGCCACACTTGAACTGTGCTTTTTCGCGATGATTTTCTCACTCATCATTGGTATTCCAATCGGAACCATTGCGGGTATGCGTCAAGGCAAAATCGTCGATACCTTTATTTCCTTTACTTCCATGGTTGGCTACTCCATTCCAATCTTTTGGATTGCGCTGATGATGATCATGTTCTTCTCGCTTAATCTTGGCGTGACGCCTGTATCGGGCCGCCACGATTTATTGCTTGAAGTACCTTACATCACAGGCTTTGCCACCATTGATGCGTTTTTGACTGAACAATCTAACCGGATCGAGCTCATTCACAGCGTCGCGCTTCACCTTTTACTACCATGCTTAGTGCTTGCACTGGCACCGACAACCGAAGTAATTCGCTTGATGCGTTCATCTGTAGCGGAAGTAAGAAAGCAAAATTATATTCGAGCCGCACGTATTCGCGGTTTATCCACTTATGAAATCATCTTCCAACATGTGTTGCGTAACGCGATTCCGCCGATCATTCCAAAAGTCGGCGTTCAACTGTCGACTATGCTGACCTACGCCATTATTACTGAGTCCATTTTTAACTGGCCGGGTATTGGCCGTTGGTTGCTGGATGCTTTAGCAAATAAAGACTTTGTGTCTATTCAGGCAGGCGTAATGACAGTGGCAACCTTTGTCTTAATCGTCAATATTCTCTCTGATCTCATCGGTGCGATGGTGAATCCGTTAGTAAGGAAGCAGTGGTATGCTGTCAAATAACATTTATCAAGAAGACCGCATTCCGGGTCAATTTGAACGTTTTTGGCGTAGCTATAGAGCCAATGGTCTCGCTATGTTTGGCTTATGGTGCTTCATTGGCCTAATTTTAATGACCTTGTTTGCTCAATGGATTGCCCCACACGATCCTCTGTTACAAACCACCACTCGACTACAACCGCCCTCTTGGCACCATGACGGCAGTGTCGACTATTTCCTCGGCACTGATGATATTGGCCGCGATATACTTTCACGCTTAATCATTGGTAGCCAATTAACCTTTGGATCTGGCATGGTAATTATGCTGATTGCCACCTTGATTGGTTGCACCATAGGTATTTTTGCCGGCATGACCAAAGGAATGTTATCCAGTACCTTGAATCACCTTCTCGATACCGTTATGTCAATTCCATCGATTTTATTAGCAATTATCTTCGTTGCTTTTCTAGGCACTGGCGAATTTAACATTCTATTAGCGATTTGTTTGTCTTTGATCCCAAGATTTATTCGTTCGGTCTATATCGCCGTAAGTGCTGAAATGGAAAAAGACTACAACATCGCGGCTCGACTGGATGGGGCGAATAATTTCCAATTGTTATGGAGTTCGATCTTACCGAACTTATCTACCGTCATCACATCAGAAATGACCATTGCCGCCTCAATGGCAATTTTAGACATCAGCGCACTGGGTTTCTTAGAGCTCGGTGCTCAATCGCCTTCACCAGAATGGGGAACCATGTTGGGTGATTCTGTAGACTTGATTTATCTTGCGCCATGGACAGTAACCTTACCTGGTGTTTTCATTATGTTTTCTGTCATCATTATCAACTTGGTTGGTGAAGGTGTTCGTCACTCTCTCAGTGCGGGGACAGAATAATGCCATTACTCGATATCCGAAACTTAACCATCGAAATCGAAACACCTCACGGCACCGTAAAAGCGGTAGACCGCATGAGTTTGACTCTAAATGAAGGTGAAATTCGTGGTCTTGTAGGCGAATCTGGCTCTGGAAAAAGCCTTGTGGCCAAAGCAATCGTGGGCTTGACTAAAGACACTTGGAATGTATCAGCGGATAGAATGCGTTTAGGCAATATCGATTTATTGCAACTGACTCCGAAAGAGCGTCGCCGTGTCATTGCCCGCGATATTGCGGTGATATTCCAAGAACCAAGTAGCTGTTTAGATCCATCGGAACAAATTGGTCACCAACTGCGTGAATCGATTCCATCTTCCTCTTTTGAAGGTAAATGGTGGCAACGTTGGCATTGGCGCCATAAACATGCCAAAGCCTTACTGCATAAAGTCGGTATTAAAGATCATCGCCAAGTCATGAATTGCTACCCGTATGAATTGACCGACGGCCAATGCCAGAAAATCATGATTGCGATGGCGATTGCGTCAAAACCTAAGTTATTAATCGCCGATGAGCCCACCAACGACCTCGACCCTATTACGCAGTCTCAAATTTTGCGTCTGCTGAGTCGTTTGAATCAGGTGAATAACACCACCATTATGTTGATCGGTCACGACCTGACGACCATCACCCAATGGGCGACACGCATTACCGTAATGTATTGTGGTCAATCGGTCGAATCGGCCAGCACCAAACATATCTTAGATGAGCCTAAGCACCCGTACACCGTGGCACTGCTACATGCCATGCCAGACTTTAATGATTGGATCCCACATAAAAGCCGACTGCCATCGCTACCCGGATCAATTCCACCATTACAGCATCTACCGATTGGTTGCCGCTTAGGCCCACGTTGCCCTTATGCACAAACACAATGTGTCAACGTGCCAGTACGTCGTCGCATCAAAAATCATAAGTTTAGTTGTCACTTCCCGCTGAATATGGAAAAACGCTCAACGGTTGAAAAGAAAGTGAAATTGGAGAAACAGATATGAGTGCGTTGTTAGAAGTCATCGACTTATCGAAAAACTTTGTCACTCGCTCCGGCTTTTTCAAAAAGCGTGTTCACCAAGCGGTAAAGCCAGTCTCTTTCACTCTTGATGCAGGGCAAACACTCGGCATTATTGGTCAAAATGGTTCAGGGAAATCTACACTCGCAAAAATGCTGGCAGGAGTGACAGAACCAAGCCAAGGCAAGATTTTTGTTAACGGTGAGCAGTTATTTGATAAAGACTACGCTACCCGTTGTAAATTGATTCGCATGATTTTCCAAGATCCCAATACGTCACTCAACCCACGTATTCAAATTGGTAAAATCTTAGAAGAGCCGCTTAAACGTAATACACAAATGACGCCCGAAGCGCGCGTTTTACGTGTAAAAGAAACCTTAACTCGCGTTGGCTTATTGCCAGAGCATGCATACTTCTATCCTCAAATGCTTGCAACCGGTCAGAAACAGCGCGTATGCCTCGCGAGAGCCTTAGTGTTGCAACCTTCTGTGAT
The DNA here is from genome assembly GCF_026001925.1 of Vibrio gangliei. Classification (NCBI taxonomy): domain Bacteria; kingdom Pseudomonadati; phylum Pseudomonadota; class Gammaproteobacteria; order Vibrionales; family Vibrionaceae; genus Vibrio; species Vibrio gangliei. Next base: position 1,453,663 of record NZ_AP021869.1, read on the forward strand.
TGTGGCAGATGAAGCGCTAAACGGCTTAGACATGGCAATGCGCTCGCAGATCATTAACCTATTCTTAGAATTACAAGAAGAAATGGGCGTGTCATTTGTCTATGTGTCACAACATATCGGCGTGGTAAAACACATTACCGACAAAATTATGGTGATGCACGAAGGTGAAGTGGTTGAGACAGGTGAGACACAAAAAGTCATCGCTTCACCGCAACATCCTGTCAGTCAAAAATTGATTGAAAACCACTTCAATAAAACTCCAAGTCATTTGAAGTGAAAAATGAGATACCGTGTTAAGGGTATTTAAAATCATAAATACCCTTATATCTAATTAATCCGCTTTTACTCGGACTAACGGGCTAGTATCTGAATGGTTAAAGTCCTTCCCATAAATCTTTAGGTGTGTATTTTGATTGATAGTCAAATTATCACCATCAATGTTAATCGTCATCGAGTAGCCAGTCGTCGATGCATTTTTTTCCATAAAAGAAGATTCGGCAATTCCCTTAGGTGAAGCTACGAAAGAGATTTTATTATCACCAGGATTCACTTTTCCTTCAGAAGTTACACATGTATTTCTTGGAACACAAAACGTGTTATAAGCCATATTGTTGGCTTTATCGTAGATAAAATATCCTCGTTGATCATGAAACTTCGTATCATCGGCTTTTTTGAACATTTCCATTTTATAATACAAAGCAACGAGATTCTGTTTACCAGCATTCACCGCATCAGCCGCAACTTCAATAGTTGTAATTTCATAGTAAGGGCTAACAGCGGGCGCACCAGCACCAGTTTCGGTATCAGGGCGCGCAGGTGCTATATCAATACCACCTGAATCTGTCGACTTCCAGGTACCGACTAATGACGCAAGCGGGCCAAAGTCCATTCCATTTATAACCGTATCGGTCTTTTCTGCAGCAAAGCTAGAAATAGATATGACCGAACATATTGAACACACTAAAAGTTTTTTCTTCATTGTCTGATCCTAATGTTATTTTTTATAGTTAATTCAGACAAAATAAAGTTAACCACATTAGACTTTATTGTTTAGAATCAAGTTACGCGTGAGTAATACATCTATATATCAACAATGTTAGCTATATCACAGTGCTATATTAAAGCTAATCTGTCACACCATGCAGGTATTTAAAAATCGTTTCAGGGTCTAGATGCTTTTGTAATGGCTGATAGTCCACCCCCTTTTCAAAGACATATTCAGTGAGTAACACACGAACTTCGTGCACCAGTTCTTCCGCATCCCACGGCTTGGCAAAAAATCGGTCAATATGTGCTTTATTGATGGCTTCGATCAACACTTCATTGGTTGGGTTTTGTGACAGCATGATTTTTTTTGTATGCCTGAAACGACGATCAGCAGCAAGCAGTTGTAACCAATCGACCCCATTTTGTCCTGGCATATTTTGGTCTGAGACGACAACACAAGCGTATTTACCGTCTTGATCTAACTTTTCAATCCATGTTTGTGCCGCCTCTGCATCGGGGCAAATTTTAATTTTTACCCAATCTGAGAACCCAGCTAAATCGTGCGCCAATTGAAACAGCATCTCCGGCTGATCATCAACACAGATTATGTGAAACCTATCCATCTTCACGTCCTTTGCTTTATCTATTGATTCGTTAATTTGTTATCACATTCAATATCGCCACTACCGCAAAGCTGAGTGCGACACCTAATAGGCCAATAATAATGCCCACTTTCGCCATTTGATTGGTTTGTATATGGCCAGTCGCATGAGCCAATGCATTCGGAGGCGTACTGATCGGCAATGCCATTCCGAGCGAGGCGGCAAACGTCACCACCAAAATTAATGTGGTTTGCCCACCTAACGGTGCAAGGCTCGTCATTGTCATACCTAATGCCGCCATTATCGGCATCAGTAGGTTTGCGGTGGCAGTATTCGACATAAAGTTCGCCATCACTAAACTCAATAAAGCCGCGCCAACCAACACGACATAAGGTGAAAAGTCACCAAATGGAATGCTATACACAATTAATGCCGCTAATCCGCTTTTATCTAACGCAAGCCCGAGCGCAATACCACCAGAAACCAGCCACAGTACATCCCAAGAAATTTTCTTAAGATCTTCTTTTGTAATGATACCGGTAATCAAAAACACGGTGACAGGAATCATAGCGACCGTATACGAGTTCATGCCATGCGTACTGCCCATCAACCATAATAGAATAGTGACAATGAAAGTAATGTAGACAACAAATGCTTGTGGCGTTTTTAAAAACTGACCTTGTATATCAAGCGAAATACTTTTTTGCTTAGCGGGAAATAATGCCAAAATCAGCAACCACGCGGCCGCCATCAAAAGAATTACAAATGGCACGCCAAACGCCATCCATTCGCCAAATGAAATGGTTGATGTACCTTGCAAATATTTGAGCGCAATCGCATTGGGCGGCGTACCGATAGGCGTACCTATACCACCAATATTGGCAGCCAATGGAATACACAAAGCGAAGGCGGTACGGCTTGGATCGTCAGGTTTTAGTAACACCATCACGGGCGCTAAGATAGACAGCATCATCGCCGTGGTCGCTGTATTCGACATAAACATCGAGAACATCGCCGAGATCAACATTAATCCTAGAATCATAAATTTAGGTTGATCGCCAAACGGTTTGAGCAAAACACGAGCCAAGTTGATATCTAAGCGATATTTAGTCGCCGCAATGGCCAAAAAGAAGCCGCCCAAAAACAACATAATGATTGGGTTCGCAAACGTCGCCATGATATCGGCATGGTTCATCACCAGGCCATAAACCTCACTGCCCTGCTGCCCAGTGAATAAAACGATAGATTTATCCGAAATAAGCAACAATTCAAAGCAGATGATCGCAACTGACGTCGCGTAAATTGGGATCGGCTCCATAACCCAACTTAATGCTGCAAATAGGAATATGGCAGCAACGCGTTGTTGAATAATGGTCATCCCTTCAAAAGGAAAAACTGAAAGCGGTAAAAACAGCACAATCAAAGGAATAACGATTGGGAAAAAATAGCGGAGATATTGGCGCATAGACTGAACTCTTATTGTCATTTCGCCCATTATTAAGTGAGTTCGGCTTAGCAATTTAGAGTTAGATCAATAAAGTGTTCGCTTATTTATCGCCTGATAAAAGATTGTGATTGGACACAAAAAAAGACAACCAAATGATTGCCTTTCTTTACGTTATAGATGGCTAGAAGCCTTATCAATTAACGCTTTTGCGCTTGCTTTTTAAGCTCAAAATCAAATTCATCTGGGAAAACGATCACGCCTTCTTGGTCGGCATTTGGAAATACCACAATGGATAAATCATCGTCTTCTAATCCGTGTGTCCAGCGGCTATGCCATTTGTTTAATGAAATCGCTTCAGGCTTACACTCTTCCCAATCGCCATTGGCCCAAGCTTGTGCAAACTCTTGGTTCGGCCACACTGGCACACAATCTTCATCTTCGGTGTTCAGCATCACGCAGCCGTCTTCATCGACTAAGATCCAGATTTGACGGTTCGCCACCACTTCTTTAATGCAGTATTGAAAACGCTTTTCGCTGTCGTAGGCGTTAATTTCCGCCATCTTTGCTGTATCTAACGTTTGAGTCATGAGCGTTCTCCGCTTTAATGTCAATTTGCTATAAAAAAGGCGAGTCAACACCCGCCTTCTTAATTGATATGTCTTAAATTTAGACCAATTCAGCTTGCAACCAAGGCCAGCCTTGTTTCTTACGGCTTAGCGTGTTTTCCATGACTAAAGAACCGTCTTTTACGTGTTTCTCAAGTTTTGCAGCCCACTCGCCTTTAAATAATAGCTCAGTGGTGCTGGTTGTAATGTCGGTCAGCATTAACGCAGCAAACGCCAAACCATCTTCTTGGCAACGACGCTCAAGGTCAGCATTCAAATCATCGATCATACCGTCAACTTGTTCCATTGTTGCCAATTCAACTTGACCCACAACCACATCACGACCGTTGAATGGGTAAGCTTTCAAGTCTTTCTCAACCAATTGAGCCGCTGTTAGACCTTCGATGTCTGTTTTAGCAATCAATAGATTTTTGATGAATTCATCTAGGTTTTCGATACCTGCGATTTCAGCCAACTCTTTCACTGCCGCTTCATCTTTTGGCGTACAAGTTGGAGATGCAAAGCCTACTGTATCAGACAAAATAGCTGACATCATTAAAATCGCTAATGGTTTAGTGATTTCCGCTTGTTCCATTTTGAACAGGTTGAACAAAATAGTACAAGTACAGCCTACTGGCCAAATCCATGCTTCAAGCGGATTAATCGTCATCACGTCACCTAAACGGTGGTGATCAACAATACCTAGAATTTCTGCTTCTGCGATATCGTCTGGTGCTTGTGCCACGTCCGTGTAGTCCACTAACCAAATTTTTTGACCTGCAACGCCAGTACACATTTCTGGTTGCTCAACGCCCGCTTGCTCAAGAATGTATTGAGTTTCACGGTTAAGCTCGCCTTGACGAACTGCTTTCGCTTCCAAACCTCGCGCTTTTAAAAGCTCGGTGGCAACCAATGCACTACAAATGCTATCACTATCCGGGTTTTTGTGACCTACTACTTGGATCATGTGTTTTCCTATTACAACGGTTTATTTAAACGGATTCCCATAGCGGGAAATTTTGCCCGTTACTTTACCTGATTTTCAAAATTTGTCATCGACCAACTAACAATTTGCCGGATATAAACACTATTTTCCTGTTCATTAAACCTAAGTTTGTCTGTTTTAAACGCAGTCAATCCGGCGGAAAGTGAACAGGCTATCAAAAAGCATTTTTGCTGCTTGCTAAACCTTAAGTTTGCAACCTATTGTATGTTTAACGATAAAAATAAGGATCTATTATGAAATTTACCGCACAGAATATTGCCGAGTTAAACCTACTTCTTCAGTTTGATCCAACCAGCATGCAAACCGGCATCAAAGTTCACAACGACGCCGCACCAGAAATGCAAGCCGCAGCAAAAAGCCTATTTGATAAGAATTTATGTACCCTTCAAGATGGCGGTTACTTAACCGATGAAGGGATTGAACTCGCAGAGCACGCTTTAAAAGTATTGAACGTGTTGTCGTCTAAAGCGTAAGAATCCGTTAGTTTTTTTAGGTTATAAACATACAAAAGCAGAGCTTCTAAATGGAGGCTCTGCTTTTTTGTGTTTAGGCAAACGGTATTAGGATTTATATGTCATCTTCGGTCAAGATTTGCCGACAATTGCGGCACTCAACACACTAGTAGCTTTTCAAGCGCTAAGGGAGATCAGACTACTTTCATTTCTTAATACGTCCTAACACTTGCATTCGTGCATCTTCATTGGAAATACCAAGGCCAGAAGCTAGTTGAGACTCTGCTGCTAGCATTTCTTCCAACAACTCAATTTTCTCTTGCATCACTTCATACTCTGCAACATCAAGCACAACAGCAACGCCTTTACCACGTTGTGTAATCACCAACGGACGGCGAGTTTCATTAATCTGTTTGATATAAGAAGCGACCCCGGCACCAAATTCAGATAATGGCTGAATATCTTGATCGAAATGAGTGCGACTCATGTTTATCACCTATCAGCAAAATCACTTACAAATAATAGTTTAACTAAAAATTTTGAGTGGAAAATTAATCCTTTGTCACAAGCCGATCATTAATAACGACGAATATTGACCAAAGCAATTACACTTACCAAACACATACATGCAACATATGATACTTATACACGAAAACACACTTAAGGAAACCTAATATTAAGGATGAAAGATGTTTAAGAAGGCTTCTCTACTAGTTACAACTTTATTTTTGGCTGCCTGTTCAGCACCAAAATATACCGTAACTCCTATTCCAGAACCCCAAATAACGAAAGAAATCACAATTGTTAAAGATGATGCTACAAGACCTATCTTTTTGGATACCATGCAAGAGTGGTGTTTGGAATATGCTCATAGATGTAAACTTGTCGCTGATGGCACACTCCCTAACCCTTCAGAACTAACATTGATGTATGTTTCTCAATGGAGCTGGGACTTAAGCACATACATTTCTGATTCAAGAATTAATGCTTACAAGGATGAACGTAAGGTAGGAGAAGTAGAATTCAAAGCACCAGATAGTCTAAATAGTGATAAATGGGGTGATGACCGTAAACGTATTTTGATGATGCTAGATTTATTATTCAATATGACAACAGTCAATGAAGCTGACGCGAAAATCAAGTCAGGTGAAATTTAATGATTCCAGTCTCAATCTTAAAAGCTATACCTAGTAATAAATTACGTCTTTATTAGTCAAAAACGCCCCACTTCATAACAAAGTGAGGCGTTGTTCTTTTGCTTAGCGAGTTACTACTCTACCGTTTCAAGCGCTTGTGCTTGGTCGGTTTTCTCTTTCGGACCGTTGCCGAAGCCACGTAGGCCGACGACGTGTACGTGTTCGTGATCTTTAAACACTTTACGGACCAATTTATAAGTCGTGCCTTTTTCTGGGCTGATGTTTTCTGGCGCGGCTATCAATAATTGCATGTCTAGGCGTTCACACAGCTCAAACAAGGTATTGATCGATTTAGTATCCAGACGCGCAGCTTCATCTAAGAAGAGTAGACGACACGGAACAATATCTTTACTGCGCAAGCGGCGTGACTCTTCTTCCCAGCTTTGGATAACCATCAACAGAATTGATTGACCAGTACCAATCGCTTCACCGGTTGATAGTGCGCCAGATTCCGCTTGTAACCAGCCTTCTGAGCCACGGTTAACTTCAATACTTAGCTCCAAGTAGTTTCGGTAGTCCAGCAGCTCCTCACCTAAGATTTGCGGTGAGCGTTGGCCCATATCGATATGCGGGTTCACGCGTTGGAACAACTTCGCCATCGCTTCTGAGAAGGTTAAGCGCGAGTTATCAAACAAGTCTTGGTGTTTGCCCTGCTCTTCAGCCAAACCAGCCAGCAGCATTTCATGGCTTTCACGAATACCGACATTCAAACGTACGCCGCGCACCTGACCAAAGGCAATGTTAGACAAACCTTGGTTAAGCATGCGAATACGGTTTTGCTCACGCTGAATGGTTTTCTTGATGATGTTCGCCACAGAACCAGAGCTGATCGCCAAGCGGTTTTCACGTTGGGTCAACTCTTCAGTTAGGCGCGCCAGTTCCACTTCCATCTCTTCGATGGCTTCAACCGGATCGCTGGTGTGGATGATGTCTTGGCGAATACGCTCACGTAAGTGCTGGTAAACCGCAATGTAGAACAACACTTTGCCTTCTGGACGAGCGCTGTCTTCTGAGCCACGTAGCGCGTCACGTAAAGTTTCATTGTTGGCAACCGCAAGACGCAACGCACCTAACGATTTATCCGACATAGAACGCAATTCGTTATCTGACAGATACGCCAGCTCACGACGATGCAAACGACGCTCGACATCATTAAGACGTGCAAGGCGCAGCACTGAACACCAACCCGCTTTCGCATTCACCACAAACTTACGTAAATCTTTGTAGTCTTTCTCGACTTTCTTTACGCGTTTAGTAAGCGCTTTCATTTCCATATCGGTCGCGGTAAGCGTACGTTCAAATTCACTCTTACGTTGACGAGAAGTATGCAAACGTTCGTACAGCTCATTTTTACGGATTTCAGCACGTTCTACTGCGCCAAGATCAGGCGTGACGCCGTATTCTTGCAGCTCTTGTTTGAACTCTTGAACCGTTTCTAGCTTGGCTTGGTGAGACGATTTAAGCGAGGCTAGCAATTGGTTGTATTGATTTAGCTGACCTTGCGCTTGTTTTAAGCTTTCACGGCTACGTACTTTGGCTTGCTCGGCTTGCTCTAGCTTGCGTTTTAGCTGCTCACTTAGTTCGCTGCTTTGATCCAGTAGTGAAACAGAATCAGAGTAAGCAAAGTAATGACGACGCTCGTGCAAATCCGCCAAGGCAAACAATTGAGTTTTCAGTGTTTGCAGGCTTTGATCCGCTTGCTCGTATTGTTGTTGCAAGGCATCAAATTGCTCAGGGTCGGCTTCAAGTGCTGACACCATCGACGCAAGTTTCTGCGCCGCTTTACCGTGTTGTTGAGCGAACGACTTGTATTCCGCCAATTGCTCTAACTTGTCATTGAGCTCTTCTAAACGCTCAGCAATGCTGTCGTCTTCAATCAAATGCATCACGTTAGCCAGTTTGTCTAACTGAGCGAGCGCTTGTTTGGCGCTTTGCATTTGACTGCGTTGTTGCTGCTCTTTTTCATCCAATTGCGTTAATTGACGTGTGATTTGGTTGAGTTCATCACGCACTTCAGCCAATTGCGCTTCTGGATCGTCATTAAAGGCGATGTGAATGTGCTTAGATACAAATTCGTTATAGGCTTGGTACAAACGTTGCAGTTTTTGCGAATCAAACGCCGCTTTAGCGTACTCTTCTGCCACTTCTTCACGTTGTTCACGTAAAAGCTCTAAACGTTGTTCACGCGCAGCGCGGCCAAAGAGTGGAATCGCAGGAAGGCGTGAATAACGGATTTGGCGGTCATTAAGCTGAACACAAACCGCACCATCCAATTCATCGGCATTGAACGTGCTGTCATCAAAGGCATCAACGTCCCCTTCAATGATGTAAAGATCATCTGGACAATCATCTAAATCCACCAGCTTTTCTTTAATGCCGTCTAGGTCAGACACCACAATCGCGTGACGCGCTGGGCCGTACATGGCGCTAAAGAATGGCGCATCTTCAATGGTGATGTCGTCATAAATTTCAGATAAAAGAACACCGCCCAAGCTATCCGCTAAACCTTTCAAGCGTGGATCATTTGAACCCGATGGTGAGGCTAAACGCTCAATATCGGCATCCAATTGCTCACGACGCGCAGCGAGGCGTTCTTTCGCCATAGATTGTTGTTTGTCTTGCTCAAGCACTTGTTGCATTTGCGCCATCACAGAATGGCCGTCAGTTAATTCGGCTTCTGTTTGTTGCTGTAATTTTTCTAACGCTTCGCTAGCGGCAATCCAGGCTGGCGCTTGCTTTTGCAGTGTTTCAATTTGACTTTGCGCATCTTGTTGGCTGCGACGTAAATCACCACGCACATCGCGCAGTTCTTCTTGTTCACCCGCAAGAACATCAAGCTGTTCTAGGTGACGTTCGCGTTCTTGCTCAAGCACCATTTCATCATCAAGCGACACTTGGTATTGTGCTTGGTACTTTTCAACTAACTCAGCCGCTTGACGTTGGTCGTTTAAGTTACGCTCTAAATCACGTTGCTGGGCACGCCATTGAGATTCGTTTTGTAGCCATTGTTCAGCTTGCTGCGCTTTTTGAATCGCTTGCTTGGCATGTGGCAGTGCTTCGTTACGCGCAACATCACCAACAATGCTTTTCACTAAACTTAGCGCTTGCTCAAACTGCTCTGCTGCCGCTGACGACATATCCAGTTTGTGTTTAAGTGATAGTAGCGCAGACGTATTTTCAGACTCTTGCTGCTTTAATTGCGACAATTGCGCTTGTGCGTTTTCTGCAGTGAGATCGTCGTTACCCGTAAGTTGTTGGGCTTTTTCTAACGCTTGTACTGCTTGTTGGTATTGCAACGCACGCGTTTGCTGAACGTCTAACGCTTGTTGGTAATCCGCTAACTGAGACTTGAGGCTGTCGACTTCTTGCTCAGACACTTCGGCCTGCTCTTCGGCCATCGCCACTTGTTCAGCCGCTTCTTCAACCACCATGATTTGTTCTTCTAAACGCTCGCTCAGCTCTTCCAAATCTTCTTGGTAGCGTTCAATTTTCTCTTGCTGACGAATCGCCGTTTGCACCAATTGCAAGTGATCCGCTGCTGCTTGGTGATCTTGCTCAAGGCCAGATTCTTGGTCCACCAATTGCTCAAGTTCGGCTTGAACTTCGGTGATTAAATTCATTTGCGAATGCAGCGTTGAAATCGATTGATTCATTTCACTGCGCAGCGCTAGAGCTTGATCTAACTTGATACGACGGTCATTGGCGTGACGCATATAGTCAGCCGCAACGTAATTGGTCGATTCCGTAATGAGGTGTTTGAATAAATCACGGTCGGCTTGTGTGGTTTTGATGGCTTCGAGCGTCATGCGGTTTTCACGCAGCGCCGATTCCATATCCTGGAAAGCTTTTTTCACGCCACCGTTTTGCGGCAATAAGTAATCGCGCAATGAACGAGTAATGGCACTTGAAATACCACCGTATAAAGAGGCTTCAATTAAACGATAGAACTTAGAACGATCGCCGGTATTACGCAGTTTCTTCGGCAATACGCCCATTTCAAACATCATGCTGTGGTAATCAGACACAGACGAGAATGCTTTCAGTTGTACGCCTTCGTATTCGGCAATTTTTTCTTTTAATTCATTGTAAGAACGCACACGCGCTTGGCCGTTTTCTAGGCTTTCAATCAGCACGTCGGTTGGTTTAACCTTACTTGGCAAGCCTTGAATCAACAACGGTTTGATGTCGACTTTCTTATCACGACCCGCCACTTGTTGCAGCTTAACGGTAAATAACAAACGTTGATGACGCGAGTTCACCACATCCAGCACCGAATAACAGGTACCCGGTTGTAATTTACCGAACAAACCTTTGTCGCGTGACGCTTGAGAGCTACCCGCTTCGGTGGTGTTACGGAAATGCAGCAAACTCTGGTCTGGAATTAACGCGGTAATAAACGCCGCCATGGTGGTTGATTTACCCGCACCGTTACCGCCAGAAAGCGTAGTGACCAAACCATCGATGTCAAAAGTACGCGCAAAGAAGCCGTTCCAGTTGATCATAGTGAGTGATTGATACTTTCCTCGTTCAATCATTTTGCTTTTCTCGATCACTTGCTCACTCATAAGTCACCTGCTTGTTGTTCTTCTGATTCTTCTGTTTGTTCATCAGAAGCGTCTTCTTTATCTTGAGTTTCATTAAGATTGTTCTTATCTAACACGCTAGGATCCAGCACCGCTTCACCATCGCGGATCAAGCGTAATTGCGCTTCGCGAATATCATCGCCAACACGCACATCCGCGCCAAAACGGAACACCGCTTCGCTGATACGGAATTTCTCGTCATCACCGACAGTCAATACCATGCCGATACGACGCAGACGACGCAATGACGTGCGCACTTTCTCAAACAATTTTTCTTTGTCTAAGTCTGAACCCGTGGCGCGGTTCGTCACCAAACGCATCAGTTTCTTTTCATCAGCTAAGTTCAATAGCTCTTCATACAGCTCTTGGTTAGTAAAAATGCCTTCGTGCGCCAAACGCTCTGGGCTTAGGTACAAGAAACACAGAATTTTACCCACTAACATATCGAGTTCAGACAGTACGCTGCGACCAATGAAAGACGTCGAACGTGGACGCAAATAGAAGAAACCTTCTGGCGCGCGAACCAACTCAGCGTTATAGCGTTGGTAGAAAGCACCAAGCTCACTGTCGAAATCGGTTAAAAATGCATAGTTATCCATATCATCACTTGAAATATGGCGACCTGCGCGTAATTGGCTATCCAAGGCTGGAAACAGTGGATTCGCTAACGCTTTAATTAACTGTTCAGGCATGTACGCTTCATTGGCAGCCTGAGTAGTCGAGTCTGAATATTGTGCGCTATCTTGCGCATCGTAATTAGTATTGATCGATGACATTCGCTTGTACCTTTGCTCCAAATTCGTTAATCGCTTTCCAGTCCGGTTGAATAGCTCGGTAATCCGATTCGGAATACCCCATTCTTACCGCTTGGTCGACTACCATTCGGGCTAAATCAAAATGTTGCGCGTGAGAGTGCTGCTCAAGGTAATCTCGTAACACCGCACCTAAATCAATCGGTGCGCCGGTGTCTTTATGTTGTTGAAGCATGGAGGCAACACGTTCACTCAATTCATCATCAACAACGGATAATTCTTCGTATTCCACTTCATCAGGCACTTGGCCAACCACTTCATCGTCGCGCAGCATCATGGCTTCATCACGCATATCACGTAGACGCTCGGCATCGGAATAAGTGAGATACCAAGGCGCATCAAAGTAGTCGGTCACCGATTGACGTAGACGCTGACTAAAGGCACGGTTTTGGTCCATATCAATCGCAGTACGGATAAACTTATGTACGTGACGGTCGTAACCAATCCATAAATCAATAGCTTGCTGGCCCCAGCTGACGATACGGTCAAGCTTGGTTTGCAGTGCGAACAAAATGGCATCGATAAAGTCCAGCCCTTCTTGTCCATAAATAGTTTGTTGAATATCCAACAATTGGGTTTGCAGTTCATCGCCCGCCGCTTGTAAGGTGTCTTGCAATTCATTCAGTGTGTTGGACGTTTCAGTAAGTAGGCTTTCACAACTGCTGATCGCGTCACGCCAATCTTGGTTTAATAGCTCAGCAATTTGTTGTTTGATTTCGATTTGCTGATCGTCCATCACGCGCTGGTTTAAATCAATGCGGTCAAAGATTTCACTGACCGAATATTTCAATACGCCATAAACGTGCTTTTGCCATTGCGCTAAATCGTTAGCCTGTTCTGCCGCTTCAACCGCTTTTGACATTTCATCAGCCACCATCGACAGTTGAATCGATAGCTTTAATTTCGAAAATTCGCGATGACGCACATAGTAATCTGTGATTGCCATGCCTAAAGGTGAAATACGATAAATGCTTGCCCCTTGATTCAACTCACTGACAAATCGGCTGATCAAACGCTGCGATACCAATTCATTAATGGCATTGTTGGCGCGAAACGCCGACGCCTCGCCGGTATCATCAAACATGGTCGTGACAATTTTGAACGCGTCATGCAATTCACCTTCGCCTAATTCTTCATCAAACTTTTCATTGCTGAGAACGGCGATAGCAATCAGAAACGCCAAACGCTCGGAAGAAAGATTCAATGAAAAATCATGCTGTTTTACCCAGGTGACCAGCTCATCTATGGGCTGTTCCTGAGTTGGCTGCTGGTTAAAAGGCAGTCCAGCTGAAGATTGAGTTATTTCACTCATTATCATTCCTGTTTTGCTATTAGCTCTCACCCGTTTGTTCACTTTGCGGCTTTTGTGCCCATACATGAATGTAACGGCCAAGAGAAAGATAAGGCTCTGTGCGGCATAATTTCTGCTCTAACGCCAACACATCTTCTGGGGTGTAGTCCCCCATATATTGTTGATTACCAATGTAATCATTAAAACAACGGATGCCTGATTTACCGACAATGTCGAAACCTTGAGACTCGATCCATTGGTACACATCTTCCGGTAACAACCCTTTCTGTGGTTGCAATTTAAACCGTTTACGATGTGGCATTCCCTGCAAAATGTGAGGGATATTACCACAAGTTACGTTCTTCAAAACCAGTCCGTGATGATTGTAGAACATCACAGATACTATTCCGCCCGGTTTCACTTTATCGAGCACATCATTCAAGACCTGTTGAGGGTGCTCAAGCCATTCCATAACGGCATGAAATAAAACGAAATCAAAAGGCTCTGATTCATGCTTATGCAAGTTTTGAATAGGAGAATGAACAAATCGAAAGTTGGCAGATAAAAGATTTTTTTCTACATCTTGCCGAGCGAGAGCCAGCATTTCACTCGACACATCACATAAGCAAATTTGATGACCGAGCTGAGCGAGTTTTTGAGATACTTGTGCCAAGCCGCCGCCCGCATCCAAGATGGATAAAGGTTTGTCAGCATGTTGCAGGCGTTGCAATGCGTTTTCTATATCTTGCCATACGATGACTTGGCGGATATCTCCTTTATCCGAACCGTAAATATTTTTCGCAAATTTATGTGCGATGTCATCGAAATTTCGATCGTTAGCCATATTTTTTCATTTAAGATAACTGAATTTTGCGTGTATTCTGTCACAGCAATTACAGGAATAAAGCAAATACTCTCTTTTATCCGCTGAATGATGAATTTTTGGGCTATTTAAAATGTTTGAACTGAAAAAAATAATCGGCGCATTGTTCATGCCGCTGCCAGCCATGTTAATCCTTGGCTTTCTCGGCTTGTTTTTGATCATGTTTACTTATAAACGAGGCTTGGGTTGTATTCTCACTTTTATCTCTTTAACAGGGATCTTTCTCTTTTCATTCCAACCTCTTTCTACTTCTTTATTGAAACCGACTGAGCGTGCTTACAAAGCCTTTTTACCGGTTGATGGCACCTTGGATTACGTCATGGTCTTAGGCAGTGGCCACACGGTGGATGATGACATACCACCGACTTCTGAACTTTCACGCAATGGTTTAATGCGCTTAGCCGAAGGCATTCGTGTATTACGACTGTACCCGGGTGCAAAATTGATTTTATCTGGTTACGGTGCGGGTAGTTCTGTCAGTAACGCACGTATGATGGCTAATGTTGCTGTATCACTTGGTGTGGCAAAATCGGACATCATCTTATTAGAAAATGCACAAGACACTTGGGATGAAGCCCATCAAGCCGCCGGTTTCGTGGGAAATAAACGCATGGTGTTAGTGACTTCTGCGAGCCACATGAAGCGTGCCATGAAAGAGTTTCGCAAAGCGGGTTTGGAACCCATCCCAGCCCCAACCAACTATCTTGCGTTTGATAACATTGAACAAGCATGGGACAAGTATTCACCTCAAGCTCAATACTTAGAACAAAGTGAGCGTTATTGGCATGAATTGTTGGGTCGTTGGTGGTCATCTTTACGTGATACACTTTCTAACACTCAAAACACGGCAAATAGCGCGCCGGCAGAATAAAGCAATTTACACGCAATAAGACTTACGTTATCGTTTGCGTCCTGCAAAGTTTGTTCATAAAAATGCCATATCTGATTGTCAGGCATGGCATTTAAGACTAAAATCTTATCAAAACTACGCATCTATATTATTAAGTCGCTGATTAATGGCGACTTTTATGTTTTTAGTATCCAATTAACTATCATCGTTCCGGCTGTATGGTCGGCATAAAGGAAATTCACTATGGCTACAATCAAAGATGTTGCACGTATTGCTGGAGTCTCCACAACGACCGTGTCACATGTCATCAATAAAACTCGTTTTGTTGCAGAGACAACTCAAGAGAAAGTTATGGCCGCAGTGAAAGAACTCAATTATGCCCCAAGCGCCGTGGCTCGTAGTTTGAAATGCAATACCACCAGCACCATTGGTATGTTAGTGACACAGTCAACTAACCCATTCTTTGCCGAAGTCGTTGATGGTGTTGAAAGCTACTGTTACCGCAAAGGTTATACCCTAATTTTGTGTAACACCGGTGGCCGCTCTGACAAACAACGTGATTATATCCGCATGTTGGCTGGCAAACGTGTCGATGGCCTATTGGTTATGTGTTCTGACCTAGATGAAGAATTGCGTGAAATGCTTGATGGTCACCCAGATATTCCTAAAGTTGTGATGGATTGGGGCCCAGAAACATCCAAAGCCGATAAAATCATCGATAACTCAGAAGAAGGTGGTTACATCGCAACACGCTATCTACTAGAACGAGGTCACACTGATATTGCTTGTTTAAGTGGGCATTTTGAAAAGGTGGCTTGCCAAGAGCGTATTGCAGGTTGTCGCCGTGCGTTAGAAGAAAAAGGCTTAACACTACGAGACGAGTGGTTACTAGAAGGGAACTTCGAGTGTGATACTGCCGTTATCGCTGCCGATAAAATCTTGGCAATGGATAAAAAACCAACTGCGGTATTCTGTTTTAACGACATCATGGCGCTAGGCTTAATGAGCCGTCTGCAAGAAAAAGGCATGCGTGTACCGGAAGATATTTCCGTGATCGGTTACGACAACATTGATATTTCTCCTTATTTCTCACCACCGTTGACGACGGTTCACCAACCTAAGCGTCGTTTAGGTAAGAACGCGGTTGAAATCTTATTAGAACGCATTAAAGATAAAAATCACGCTAAACAAACCTTCGAAATGTTCCCTGAAATGGTAGAACGTTCATCGGTGAAAACGCTTAAATAGTATTTCTAGTATTATCACTGCAAACATTTACAAGGCGTATCTATTCATTTAGATGCGCCTTATTTTTATTCGCTGGATTTTGATTAATTTATCCTGAGTTCAGATTAACTTAGCGATAACCTGAAATTTTTTCGCGTGATGTTATGTCTTATATTCCACTACGCTTAATTACATAAATTTTCATACCCAAGTTAGCGGAGCGAATAAAAGCTGCCAACAAAGCTAAAGCTTCAAATACGATGGATATTAAGGACAGATACAATGCGCTGGATTAGCCTTGGTTTACTTTCATTACTGCCTCTATTTGCTATGGCCTCTCAGGATAGCGACTGGCAAACCATTGAAAAACAAGCTCGTGGGCAAGATGTGTATTTTAATGCCTGGGGTGGTAGCCAAGAAATTAATGATTATCTACGTTGGGTAAGTAGAGAAGTGAAACGACAATATGGTGTAACTCTACACCATGTTAAAGTTTCCGATATTTCTGAAACCACCGCCCGCTTGCTGGCAGAAAAAACAGCCAATAAAAATCAGCAAGGCAGTGTCGATTTGGTTTGGATTAATGGTGAAAACTTCAAATCAATGAAAGACAACCAATTACTTTTTGGCCCGTTTGTATCGACATTACCTAATTGGCAAAAAGTAAATATGGCTTTACCTGTCACTGATGATTTTTCCGAACCAACCAACGGGCTCGAAGCGCCTTGGGGTGTAGGACAACTGGTTTATATTTATGACCGTGACAAGCTAGCCTCGCCTCCTCAATCAGCGCAAGATCTGCTCGAGTATGCTAAAGCGCACCCAGGCCGTATTAGCTACCCTAAGCCGCCACAATTTCATGGCACCAGTTTTTTAAAGTCATTATTGATTGAACTTAGCCAGCAAGATCCTGCATTACAGCAACCCGTTACCACAGAGGCTTTTGCTCAACTCACTCAACCATTATGGCGCTATTTAGATGCTTTGCAGCCTTTCTTGTGGCAACAAGGTCAACAGTTTCCAACTAGCCAAGCGGAAATGATTCAACTTTTGGATGATGACCAACTTGATTTGGCGATCACCTTCAATCCCAATGAAGTTTTCTCCGCGCAAGCCAGTGGCAAACTTGCTTCAAGCACCGCAAGCTACGCGTGGAAACAGGGGGCTTTATCGAACATTCATTTTCTTGCTATTCCATGGAATGCTAACTCCAAACAAGGCGCTTTAGTGGTGATCAATTTCTTACTCAGCCCTGAAGCGCAATCTCGTAAAGGCGACATCAATATTTGGGGGGATCCATCCGTTTTGCAGCCGCAATACTTAACTGGCAGCGCACAAAAGACCAAACTCTACCCGTCCTTGCCTGAGCCACATCCTAGCTGGCAAACCGCATTAGAACAGGCTTGGCTTGAACGTTATAGCCAATAAAATATTGATGGCGTTACGTCGAGGAGCAATTCAAAGGACCATGTCTATTAAAAAAAGGGATAGTGAAGCTAGGCCTATTAAAAGCAGGCATACTAAAATGAGTAACCGACTCAATAGCACTCTATTAAATCGACGAATATTGAATAAAAGCCAATCCAGTAAAGTCTCGCTGCGCTTGGGTTATGCTTTCGTTGTGTTGCTGTGTATCTTTCCCATCATTCCCGGCTTAATCGGTATGCTTAGCCCTGCCTTCGGCATTATTCCCCCCTTGGGCTTATTCGAGTTCTCACTGACTGGGTTCGAAAAAGTGGCGGATTGGCCCGCGGTAATGCATTCAATTTGTCTGAGTATGTTCTCTGCAATTACGAGTACTTTTTTAGCGACCATCATGGCGTTTTCAATACTGCAAGCCTATTGGAATCGTCCTGCTTGGCATAAAGTGGAAAAGTTATTATCGCCCTTATTAGCCTTGCCTCATGTCGCTTTTGCTGTGGGTTTCTTATTCTTATTTTCAGATACAGGTTGGTTCGCACGTGCATTAAACAGTGTTTTTTCTGCTTTTAGCACTTTTAACACTCAAGGTTGGTTGAACGTACAAGATAATCTTGGCCTTGGGCTGACTCTGGCACTTGCGATTAAAGAAACGCCGTTTTTGGTGTTAATGAGTTTACCCATTTTAAATAACTTACGAATTCAGCAAACCTTAGCGGTATCACAAAGCTTAGGTTATTCAGCTGCACAGACATGGTGGAAAGTGATCTTGCCACAATGGCTTCGACACATGCGCTTTCCATTTTTTGCCATTATGGCTTACTCAAGTTCAGTGGTGGATGTCAGCTTAATCATAGGACCAACGCATCCACCGACGTTTGCCGTATTGGTTTGGCAATGGTTTAACGAGCCTGATTTGTCTTTATTGCCTCGCGCTGCTGCCGGAGCGTTGTGTTTGTTTTTGCTCTGTAGCGCATTGATTGGTTTGGTGTATTTTATCGAACGTCTGTTACTTCATTATGCTCGCGGCTGGCTTACCTCTGGCAAAAAGAATGCTGACAGCGTTTACGG
Organism: Vibrio gangliei; assembly: GCF_026001925.1. NCBI lineage: Bacteria > Pseudomonadati > Pseudomonadota > Gammaproteobacteria > Vibrionales > Vibrionaceae > Vibrio > Vibrio gangliei. Next base: position 1,472,094 of record NZ_AP021869.1, read on the forward strand.
TAAATCGTCCTCTTCCATTTTCTCACCGCTGTCTATCAACTCGGCTATCCAGTCCACTATGACTTCAGCGGTTGCTCCTGTGCTCATGGCGGTGAGTTTATTATGTTTGCCTGCCCTGCTGGTTTGGACCTTCGCACAACGTTGGCAATTTCCGCAGCTACTCCCATCAGATTGGAGTTTGCGCTTTTGGATAAGCGAATGGCCATACATTCAACAAGCGATTCAAACTAGCCTATGCCTTGCCGTAGCCAGTACGATCATCGCGTTAATATTTGCCATTATTGCGCAAGAATATCGGCAACATTTTCGCCTACGTTTACCCATGTATGTGATTGCTCTGCCAATGCTCATTCCTCAGCTTTCTTTGCTGTTTGGCTTACAAGTCACAACGCTTTGGATAAACCAAGAATATTATTGGCTGTGGGTTATTTGGTCACATCTGTTTTTTGCTTTTCCATATATTTATTTGAGCTTAGATGGGCCCTGGCAAAGCTATCCAACCCGCTTATCACAAACTGCGGTCAGTTTAAGCGCATCGCCATTTAAAGCTTTTGTCATGATCAAATTACGCACACTGGCTAGCGCGTTGGCGTTTGCTTTTTCGATGGGAATGAGTGTCAGCTTAGCGCAATATTTACCGACTTTGATGTTAGGCTCTGGCCGCATTGTCACTTTAACCACCGAAGCCGTTGCGCTTTCCAGTGGCCATGATCGCCGTATCATTGCTTTGTATGCGTTATGGCAAGCGTTAGTACCCTTCATATTCTTTAGCTTGGCATTGGTCGCTAATCGTTTTTTAACCCAACCTAATGCTATGCAAAAACCGGCCAAATACCAAAATCGGGATGAAGATCTAAAGCGAAACAGAAACCGAGATCCATCTAAACATCCTGTTCCATTTAAACACTCAGTGCCAACCCAAAATAGGCAGGCGTAATCTTATGTGCTTATCGATTCAAAACCTCAGCATTACAAAGCAGCACAGCCCTTATGATCAATTATTAGGCGACTTTAATTTGGAAATTGAACCGGGTGAAATTGTCACCTTAATGGGACCAAGCGGTTGTGGTAAATCCACGTTACTTACTGTGATTGCCGGACACCTCAGTGCAGACTTTTCAGCAAATGGACAAATTACACTCGACGGTGAGGCCATCTTAGAACGCGCGCCCCACCAGCGTTCCATCGGAATTTTATTTCAAGATGATATGCTCTTTCCCCATCTCAACATTTGGGAAAATATCGCCTTTGCTTTGCCCAATCACATTAAAGGTAAGCAACGCAAACAAGCAGCTCTACAAGTTCTGCATTCTATCGAATTAGCGCATCTTGCCGAATCGATGCCAGAACAAATATCAGGCGGACAACGTGCTCGTATCAGCCTGGTGCGCATGCTCAGTGCTCAACCTCGCGCAGTATTACTCGATGAGCCTTTTGGCCAGCTCGACCCCGAACTGCGTCCTGTTTTCAGACAATGGGTTTTCGAACAACTGCAAGCGGCAAATGTTCCTGCTTTGATGGTGACACACGATGCCTCAGATGTCCCTGAAGGCGGCAAGCTCATTCAATGGCCAAAGCTAACCTCAGCTGCGGATAACTAGAAAAAATTCGGAGAACATACATGCTTGATCGCTACGTCATACCCATCATCAAAAAACCGCTCGAACAGGGTGCTCGCTGTTGTATTCAACGTGGTATAAGCGCCAACCAAGTCACGATTGCCAGCTTTGCGATTGGGCTGCTCGCTATTCCCGCGTTATGGCAGCACTATTATCTACTTGCGCTGGTGTTCATTGTTTTTAATCGCATTGGTGATGGGCTCGATGGCGCGATAGCAAGACAAACTCAAACCACGGATGCGGGTGGTTTTTTGGATATTTGTCTCGATTTTCTGTTTTACGCTCTGATCCCACTTGGCTTTTTACTTGCCGAGCCTGAACAAAATGGCTTATACGCTGCATTGTTGATTGTGTCATTTGTCGGTACGGGCAGCAGCTTTCTTGCCTTTGCTTCAGTGGCAGCAAAACACAAGATCGATAACCCAATCTATCAACACAAATCCTTGTATTACATGGCTGGCATTACGGAAGGCACGGAAACCATTGGCTTTTTTATCGCTTTTTGTTTGTGGCCAAATGCATTCCCTACTCTCGCGACGGTATTTGCTATTCTATGCTTTATGACCACAGCAAACCGAATTTGGGCGGGTTACCACACCATCTCGAAATCAGAATTCAATGATGTGAAGCAAACCCTAAATAAATGGAGTCCGGATGAAGATCTTTAGTGCTGCTAACCCAGTTGAAGCCCATATTGTATGCGAGCTACTGAAAAGCCACGGCGTATTAGCGAAAGTACATGCCGAACACACCTTCAGTTTAAAAGGCGAAATTCCATTTACTCAAGACAGCGACCCATATGTATGGCTGGAAGATGACATCCAATTAGAGAAAGCAAAACGATTAATTGCAGAATATGAACAGCAAGAATGCGGGCCTGATTGGCTTTGCCCGCAGTGTGGGGAAAATGTGGAGAATCAATTTTCTGTTTGTTGGAACTGCGAGGCGATAAATCCAAACCAAGATTAAGCGCTATATTGCTTAATAAACGCCAGCGAATGGTGGTTAAACTCTTGCGGCTTTTCGATATTGCACACATGCCCACAATCAGGAATTTCAAGCAGTTGGCTAAATTGATGTTTCTTCACCATCTCTTTGACTGGGCGGATAAACATATAGTCCATTTCACCCATCAAATACAGGGTTGGAATATTCAATTCACGCTCACGGAAATAACGCATCATCGGATTCACATCCGCCGATAACTTAAACCATTTCTTAAACTCTTTTTGGCACAGCTTTTTGGCTTCACGTATAAACAAATGGCGTGATTGCTGCTGGCCTTTTTGTGGCATGACAATGTAGGCAAAAAGTTTATAGAGCCACATATAAGGAATGAAGTTTTTGCTCCAATCCCCCAGTTTAACCAATACTTTAGAACGAGCATCTAATCGCGTAATTGCCCCGCCCAGCACCATGGTATGAACGCGTTCTGGTGCGATCTCGGCCAAATTACGAACTAAAATTGTCCCCAAAGATAAGGCAACAAAATGGGCTTTTTCTATATTTAGGTGATCAAGGACATGAATGATGTCGTTCGTCACATCCTGGAAAGAATATTGCTTAGAAATGATGTTTTTCAATAATTGATTTGAACGGCCATGACCACGAAGATCAATCAACAGCAAATTGTAATGTTGTCGGTAATCTTTAATTTGCTTAAACCAAAGTGAAGAGCTACCACCAGCGCCATGCACAAATACCACCCACTCTTTGCTGGTTGGGTGTAAATAGGTTTTATGGAACAAAAGCTCAGACATCATGCAAAACAACTCATTGAGAATCTATCGGTTGGGCTGAAGTATACCACACGAATACCGCTAAACATTGATGCCAACGGTGATTCGCTCGTTAAAGTGATTTTTTGTGTAAAAAGACTTTACCTAAAGTTAGCTTGAGGTTTTAGCATGAGCGTCATCAATAGAAAAACAGCACATTTTTTATCAAGGAGTGAATATGTATTTAGAACACGTAAACCTAGTGGTGAGTGACGCCAAAGCCATGGTGAAATTTTATCAAACTGCCTTTCCGCATTGGTCGATACGCAGCGAAGGCGATGACGACTGGAACGGCAAACCCAGACACTGGCTACATCTCGGTGATGATTATCAATACCTCGCCATCAGTGACCATGGCGAAGGTGAAAACCGTGACTTAGACGGCCACACAACCGGCCTCGCCCACTTTGCCTATGCAGTCAACAATCTTGATGCGGTTATTCAACGCCTAGAAAACGCAGGCTACACCATAGCAAAACCAGGCACAGACAACCCATTTAGAAAAAACATCTATTTCGTAGACCCTGCGGGGTTTGAAGTAGAATTTGTTGAATACCTCAGCGATATTCCCAGTGAAAGGAATAATGATTTGTAGGTATTAGGTGAATGTAGAACGATTAAGCCCGATGGTTTGAGTAGAGCTATCGGGTAATACTAACTAAAACTAAAGCAAGCTCAAAAAATCAACCAAATCCTATTAAACATCACTGATTTATCTATATCGCCCCCAAAAGTGATCTGCCAATGAATAGGCAGTGACGCTGTGAGCTCACACAAGAGTATATGTGGATAATGCCTAAGAGTTTGAGCTAGTAACCTTTAAATAAAACACCGCGATGAAAGCCTAGATATGGTTTATGTTCAGGGCTTACTACAAATGACATTGATTCATCTAAACCCAAGACTTCTGGCTTTTCGAGATACTTAGAAATCATCACTTTTCCTGAATCATCAAAAGAAATAAAACCTAGATCAAAGGCTTTATCTAAATTCGCAAGCAACAGCAATCCGTTGTATCTATCTAACCTTTCCTCATTATTCGAGTCTCGCCAAGGTTTAATATGCGAAGCCAGCAACATTTGCGTATTTTTATAGCCCGTTACCGCACAACCTTGCCACATCTCAATTAATTTAGTCCTGAAATGTCCCTGACCGACACGAGTATTTACTAAGATTGTTTTTTCTGTCTCAGTTAACTTTTTGTCCGTCATGACCTGTCGTATATCAGCATTCACATCTATTTGAGTTAAGTCCGCCAAAAACTGATGGTAATGTTTTAAAGCAGCGCTATACATCCCATTACCCTTTGAATCTCGGATCTTAAATTCAGATAGGTTTTTGGCTTTTTCTTCATAATCGACAAATTGCTGATAAGAACTGATGCCAGTTAAGGGTTCTGAAATCATTCCTGCATCTATCATCCAAGTTGAAATAGACCCACGTATTGCACCGAGATAATTCTTCGCAGTTTTTTCAGATTTTCCGATATCGAGTAGCCATTGATAAAACAGCCCTTCCGTGTCAGATAGGTTGGAAATCAAAGCATCTTTCAGTTCATTAGAAACAATAAAACTTTTCATATAATCAAAAAGCTCATCGTCCAAGTAAGCATGTGAAATAGCCTTGGCTGAGTAACCTTTTGTATTTGCCTCATCAAAGCCCAAATTATATGCGAGATGCCAAAATCCTTCGCTTCTCAAATAAAAGTAGGGATTTGCTGGAGTATTTTTGTCACTAGTATGAGCTAAGGTGTCGAAGTAGTGAGTAAAACGATCTTTTAAAGCGGAATTAAATTCAATTTTATTTTCGGAAATATGCCCAGCTTGGATTAAATCCATCACAGCTAATAACATACAAACTTTATGAGGGCTCTTTCTTCCGCCTGAGCTGTTCATATTTAAGTTGTGAAATTTGTTTAGATAATAGCTATGCGACATACGTTATTCCTTGCTCACACTACTTTTTGGTCAGGACAACGGTCTGCCAGACAACACTATTTCGTTGCAATACATCTGCCGACCCCGATTCCAAGCAAACCACCAGCCCAGCCTCGCGCCCTAGTTGTGTCAGCTCTTGAACTGAAACATCGTAGCCTTCCCGCCCATCACTAAATTCACCATGACGCAAAGTGATCACAACTTTCCCATCATCAGACATTAGATGAGTCAAAGCCTGTAATGACGCAGGGCGCAACTCCACCGGAATATGCATCCAAACCGCTGACAATAAAATAAGGTCGAACTGGCGTGATAAGGTCTCAACTCCAGTTAAATTAGGTAAATAATCACCAAACCATTGGATTGAATCTGAGGAGTTTTGCTTACCCAATGCACGTAAATTATCGCAAGGTTCAACCGCAACCACTAAGCAGCCCTGTTCCACAAACCAACGTGAATCACGCCCAGAGCCCGCACCAATATCTAAAACATGATTTCCAGAAACCGGCCAATATTGCTGCCAAGATTGATGCACAGATTCAAACGTTACTGAATCATATTGGGACGCAAACTGATCAGCGTTTTGGTTGTAAATATCTAGAGTTTTAGACATGGTGGTCATCAAATGAGCTAAAGAAATTAATGATATATGAATCAGTTAAAGAAGGCGATGGGGAGAACAAAAAAGCCCCGGCATTTTTGCTAGGGCCAATAAATGATTCACACGATTGTCTAAATGCTAGGCGATACAGTACAGGTGTTTTTTGACTTCAGCATATTCGCAAGTCCCCCCCATTCTGGGCAATGTCGACTGATATAAACCCATATGACACGAAATCACGGCATTTATTACCTACTATTAGTAGGTACATAGCTAAACCTATTATCAAGATTTAAAACGCTGGGTCTCAACATACTCACGTAGATGCTTAAATGGATAAGGTGTTACGGTTGGTAGGCGATGCCGTAAGTGATAAACATCAAACAAGCTTTCTACCTCTTCAGGCAACGCATCAAACGAATGTTTTATCAGGTATAAATGACTAAAGGTCTCGATTTTGCTCTGGGGACTGCCTTTACCACCAGCAAAATACATCCCTTGCTCTCGGTTATAGAAGAAACCTAAGGATGCATTAAAGAATCCCTCACTTTGTCCTCTCATCGATGTTTTTAAGAAGAATCCTTGTTCGTGCAACCAATCATAGAATTGTTTTTCATCATTGCTTTTGTATGCGATTGTCGAAAACTCATCAAACGGTAGAGGGGCCGAATCATCCCACTCTGACAATATCGCTCTCAGTTTGGTTACAACTTTACTCTCTGGGTTTTCTTCAATGAACTGAGTCAACAATGCAATAGGAACATCTTGTAATCGGCCTTCTTTAAGTTCACGCAATCGCTCGGCAACAGCTTCAAACTCCGGCAGCATTTGAATGCCAGTGTCAATGAAAATGGCATAGTTCCCCGTCTCCGGCCAATAAATAAAAGGGGAACGTTGGAATCCTTGAAATACTTGCCATTTATCATTACCTAAATCGAGTTCAATATCTTCAAGCTCCTCTTGAGTCGCTTGTGTATATTGCCATTCATCAACCACTAACTTAGACGCATACACTGGCCACGGCCCGTCTCGAACCTCTGAAAATTCGCCTTGCGGTCGCTGAGGCATGTAATATACACATCCTTCAGGGCGGCTTGGGTATTCAATCAAATGCTTTCTTGTATGGACTTCTAACTTAATAAGCAGTTCTTTTAACAACACTTCCATCACATGCCGATTTGGTTGTCCTCTTCGATCCCATAATCGTTCTGGATAACATGACTGGAAAACCGTGTCTTGGTACTTTTTGCGATAAACATGATACGGGTCTTCTTCTGCTGACTTATAAGCCTCTTTATTACCAACAATTAGGATATTCAATGCACCACGAATCGGAACTTCAGCTATCTCGGCATTTATGTCCAAATGCTCGATACCGTGAAGCAATGTCAATGCTGCATCAGTGTTTTGGTTTTCTGTTAAATCACAAATCACCAAACGATGCTCTTTCAACGCATCAAACAACCCTACATAGTATTTTTTGACAATTGTATCTGAAACAAATCTGTGCTTTTCTCCGGGAATCCGATGCAACTTCACGAATACTGCATCGCCATAAGCTTGCTTAAGGTCTTGCATGAATTGTTCGAGAATACCGACCTTAGATAGTTGAAAACCGCTATAAGACTCTTTGGTAATATCAATAGCCTGAATTCGATTCTTCGCATTAGAGTAAAGCGGCTTCTTGATGTAATCGCCCTTTATGGATTTGCTGACCAACATCCCCACATCATCAAGTTGATAACGAGTAGCAAATTTTGCCTTTTTTTGTATCTCTCCGCTCTCTAGCGTAAACCAAGACAAGGGAGAAAACGTTCTAGTACTCATTGACAGCGTTTGTTTATATCCAAGTGCTCCGCATGGTGCTAAATCGATTTCCACGGTCGTTAATTCATAGCCAGAGTGACCTTTCGGTAACTTTTTGCTTTTCACTAGATAATATAAACCTTCACTTTCAAAGCGCTTTATCTCTGGCTTAGTGCCACTCAATACTTTTGGTATCGCTTTAATCAGTAAACGAGCCAATTGCCATGTAGGTAGCTCGGCAGCGCTAACTGGTTTGATGGCCAAAGATGTGTCTTTGAGGTCTAACTTGGTGTCCTTTGGTAACATCACCCAATAACACGCTTCCTTATTGGTACCTTTCACTAAGCAATAAACACTTCCGGATTTATAGATTTCAGGCGCTAATATAACCAAACGCTTAGATCGCTCTGAGTAGTCAATGCCTTTATAGCTGACACAGTAAATCGCGAAGCTTCTATCAACCCAATCAGTATCAATTGATATTTGTTCAATTAAGGTTGATAACGGACCGTGTGAGGAAGGTTCTAGCTGTTGTGTAACCATTTTATCAACTCCTGTACTGCTGTTAGGTTGGTGTCGGCATTGATATCATCAATTAGTGCCGGAATCTCAATAACTTTAGCTAACTGTGGTGAGGTTTCTACGAAGCACGAGTCCAAGTATCTAATCGGTTTTGAAGCATCCCCCAACGCGTTTACATAAATAAACTTCGAAGGTCCAAACTCTTCTTCTACCAATGAAATTTTCGAACTGTAGCCTTCGCTGCTTTCATTACCTTCATGCTTCCAGTATTTGCTGTCTAACCAGATCGGTTGCTCAATCCCTGCAAATATGACTCTATTGTCAAATCGCTCGTAGATAGAATGGGGGACATCTTCAAAGGTAAAATTGAATGCTGTTAACACTGCCTCTACCGCTTGTTCCCCCAACGCTCCCTTATAAATGTTGGTGAACATAACTGGCGTCATCACGTAACTTTCTTTTTGCCACGAACAGGCAAAGCCTTTGTGTTCAAACCACGGCCTCACGTATTGGTTCTGTACTAACGTAGCCAGGCTACACGCTTCCTCTGAGACCATATCGCCAGAAGGTACTCTATTAAAGAACTCGAAGGCATTCGGATCACCATCTAAATTACCTTGATAGCGGTAATACCCTTTGGTCATCGACTGTAAGTACAATCGATTGAATCGCTCTGGTTGATAGGCCACCGTCGGATAGCGAAGCAACTGAGTTCTAATGTCTTGCCATTCTTGAATATCACTATCGGATGCTGGTTGATTATGTAGACGGCGAACTAGGGCTTTGATTGACTGCATACCATCTTTATTATTTCTTTGAGCAAGATTGAATAAACGTCGAACAGATCGGTCCTCAACTAGAGACTGATTACCTGATTTCGCTTTATTAACCAAAGCAATATATTCGTGCGAAAACAAACTTGGGTCTCGACTCTCTTCTGCCAGAATTTCTTTCAAACCAGAATCAGCAAACAAGAGAATTTGTTTTCGTTTCAGAGACGTTCTCCCGGATCTTCCTACCGCTTGCTCAATGTATTTCCTTACCGCGCTTTGGTAGTCACTTGTTTGGTAATATTGCTGTAAAGAGCGCTCTCTGCTCATGCCCATAAGTTGCTGTCGACACCAGCTTTCAGCGCATTTCGGTGACAACTCGCCGTTCTCTTGCAAAGATAAGATTTGGTGGAACTGACAAAGCTGGTTAGCAGTGTGCGAGTAATCATCTGACAGGAGTAGCTGAGTAGGTTTTTCAAGATAAATACTGTCTATATCGCTTCGCTGCTGGGTGCTATAAGTGACATCGGCAACGGATATTAAGCTTCCACCTTCCAACGCTAAATTAACTGCATAATCAGGGTTTTTGCCTGCTCCCATTGAAGCAAATGTACTAAATACAACGACTTTCCCTGGCTCAGTGTTTAGGTGATTGGAAATTTCATTGTAGCCAACCAACCTCATCCAATCAGCATTCACACCCAAAAATATCCTAGTTTGGACATTATATTCTTTTGCCCATTTATCGCAGCAGAACTGGATGAAATCGTTAATATCCTGACGGGTTGTATCAAGAGTACGGTTTAACAGCGACAGCATATAACGATTATCAGGAACTGACATAAACGCTTTAATACTCGCTAAGAGCTTAGACAGCCAGCTCCGAACAAATGCCTGCTCTGACTCAGCAATACCCAGATGGTGATTTAGGATAAAGTGGCTTGAGCGAGCCTCCGGCTTATATTCTTCTAACAAAGTATCAAGAAACGCATCTCGACTATTAAGATACTTAACCTTTAAAACCACACCATTATCTTTATAGTTGCGCTTACTATGATAATAATCATTTACCCGCTGCTTTTGCTCTCTCGACAAAGATAAAAGCTTTTTACCCAAACGCTCATTCAAGTACTTAAAATCAAAGTTATGTATTACGGTATCAGCTCTCGCTGTTGCACTTATACCGAGAATAACAGCTCCGGCATCAACCATATCCGCCAAGACACCCGATGGTGAAAGATTTAAGAATGACGCTTTACAATTTACGGTATCGCGAGTCCCCTGATTATGGGCGACTTCAACAAGTTTCATTCCTGTATGATGGTAGCTATTGCTAGAACTCAACTTGCTCGCTTGCCCACCCGCTGATTGCCGCAGCCCCCTAGTATCAAAAGACTCGTAAACCGCAGACTCAAATTCTTGTAGGTTAAAGTGAGTAAGCAGGGATTGAACGGCTTCTTGAAACGTTCCTTCTAGACTTCTATTTTCTCGCCCTTCAATATCAAGGCTACGAACGTTCTCCCAGTACTGAAATACGGCTTTTCGCATAGTGCCAAGAAACCACTGGTATATAACATCCGCTTCATTGACAAAGCGGGTTAAAAGCCCATTTTTTTCAATGAGAGAACCTTCCACTTTCTCATCACTAAATATGAAATTTTTCTGCCTCAATAGATCTGATTTTAATGACAGCTTATGAGTGGCACTGCTTACATGCGTGAAGCTTCTATCTGAAAACAACCGAACAGGTCGTTCATTCAAGTTAGGTCCTTCCGTATTAAACGCAAACGCTAGGTTCCACTTGGTGCCAAACTCTTCGAGTCGCTCACGCAGTGGTTCAAACAGGTCTTCAATCTTGTCGTAGCGAGGCGAACTCTCAAGCTGGTGATCTCGAAAGTTTGCTCTCAGATTTCTTATAGCCCAAATTAAGTCCTGCGCTTGTTGTTCACACAGTTCGGAAAGGATGACTTGATTTTGCTTGTCAATTTCATCAATGATAAGCACCGCACCACTTAAATCGCGTAATGGACTGTAGCGCGAGCGGGTATTGTGGAAGCCTTTCAGAAACTTGCTCGTCGTTAAGAAAACAACATGAGCGCTTCCATTGCGGATTTTTTCTCCCGGCAAAAGTGCTTCAACAGAAGTCAGTAACGAGCCATTCAGCGAGATTCTATCGGCCCCTTTTTGTTTCTTTTGCAAGCGGGCAACTAAATTGCGGTAAAAGTAACCGGCTTGACGACTTAAAGAAACTTTAACTTCTGGCTTGCTCGCATGATGCCTTAGGCCCGATATAGCGCTCCATTCTGCTTTAACATCGCGCTCGGCGCTCAACTCAAATCCGACTAATACTTGATTCAAGACAGCATCAGAACATTGCAACAACTGCTCTGACTGATTAGGTAGGTGGACTATTTGCATCTTAAGATACTCTTGCTGTTCTAGAGTGAAGCGAGGCACTCCCTTGACTGTTTGTTCCTCAATTAACTTCAGCAAGTCTGCTTTTGCACTTACGACGTTATCTACAGAATCTGTAATGTAATAGAGCAAACGCTTGGATCTACTACCGCTCTTTTCTTCCTGCAATTCATTTTGCACTTGTTCGAGCATCCGCTGGAGCAAAAAGCTCAATGCCGTGTATGTTTTCCCGATTCCGGTCTGAAACGGTAATGGAAGCAAAGCACCAGATTTAGCACCATTAACTTTAGTATGATTTTCGAGCGATTCAGTAATGACGAGCTCCAAGGGCGAAGGATCGGGAACAAGCTGAAAATCAAAATGAGTAAACTCTTCTATAGATACATTCATACAATATTCCCCAGCTGATCTTGATTTTTATTGACTAAATTATAGTATGTCTTCATTAACGACAGGTAAATACTGAATACATACACACGTCGCAAAAATGGACAGGAAATATTCAATATGAAGAAATGGCCAATACGGTGGGATTTATTATTTCGCTATCGTTTAATTGAGATTATTGCGTTATGGGAAGGCAGGCTCACGACTAATCATTTGATTCAAAGCTTTGGTATTGGGCGCCAGCAAGCTTCTAAAGATATTAATTCTTATTTGGCTGAAATTGCGCCTGGTAATCTTATTTATGATAAGCACCTCAAAGGTTATAAGCCTAGTAGTACATTCTCACCCAAGCTCACCACGGGACATGCTGATGAATATCTACACATACTCTCTCGCAGTGAAGATATGACTTATACGTTTTCCGATCTCAATATGGGGTTTGACCATACAACTTGGATACGCCCTGTCGCTCGAAACATTTCACCGGAAATTTTACGCCCGTTAATTCAGGCTATTCGTGAACAAAAACGTGTCGATATTTGCTACACATCTCCAAAAGATGGATTACAAGTCGAACGGATCATTTCACCGCACACTCTTGTTTGCACACCATTGCGTTGGCATGTACGCGCTTATTGTGAACACGCAAAAGATTATCGTGATTTTGTATTAAGCCGTATCCGAGGAATACCTGATATCAATGGCAAAGCAGAATATAACAAACAACAAGATAGTCCTTGGAACACGGATATTATGATTCAGTTTGTGCCAGATTTACGCTTTGATGAAAAGCAAAAAGCTGTGATTGAATATGACTTTGGTATGGTGGATGGCGTTTTAAATATTGAAACCAATGCCACTCTGGTTCAATACGTGCTGGATGCGTATAACGTGAATATCTACACGCAAAATGGCAAACCGCAAGGCCAGCAAATCGTCTTACAAAACGATCAAGATTTAAGGCCATATCTGCCGTTTTGATTCAGCATATACAAAAAAGCCCCAGCATATCTGCCGTTTTGATTCAGCATATACAAAAAAGCCCCAGCATTTCTGCTAGGGCTTCGAATGTGGCGGGAGTGAGACGGCACACTTAAAGCAATATAACATTGATTAACAAACAAAAGTTCAATTCGACTTTACTCAAGTATTACTAGCTGTATTACTTTAATTTTTGCTTGAAATTTATACCAAAAATTACATCTTTTTTATTGCATATCTGAATAGATTTACTCGTTGAGAGTATCCGATCAACGGCTTGCAAAGCCACTCAAAAATTAATCAAGCTTTAGATTCATTTGAAAGTTACGTATGATTCTTTCATCTAAACAACTACGCAAAAATTTGTTCATAGGTTTCATATCATTTGTGGCGTAAAAATCGAGCATTAAAGTGTTGAACTCTTGCTGACGTTTTGCCCGTACATTAATGATAGGGAAGCCATTAGCAAGTAAGATGCCATTCATCATAAAGCGGCCTGTGCGTTTATTTACATCCCAAAAAATTGGTTGCGAGCCATTTGTAAAATGCAGTGATCGCTTGATCGTACACATATTTTTCAGCATTCACTTGTTCCTCAACTTCATACCATTTCAATTCAAGTTCAGTTGGTTCTGCTGGTTCATACTCAGAGCCAGTAATAGATACATAACCTGATCGAAATCGCCCCCGCTCTAATGTTTCTTCTTTTCCAGCAATATCATGAATTTTTAATACCGTGTCTTTATTAAAAAAGAATGCGCCTTGAGAGACAAGATCAAAGATATACTCCCAAGTCTTTGCTTGATTCATCGCCATATTTTGGTCACTAATACGATGACCGCCAACAGTGATACCATCTAAAATGGTTTGAACCTCTGGCAATGTCATCGCCACACCTTCAAGATTTACAGCATCATAAACTAAAGCTGGTACATCCCTCTTCGCTAACTGCTTTGTTAGAGGCATATTAGGCTGCATATTCCACATGTAATCTTTCATGATATTTTTCATTCTTTTATTAAAATAAACACATCTGTTTAATATACACCTACCAAGAGTTGAAATGATACAAAGCACTTATTAATGTCCTTTATTCATCAATGCTTACAGTGCCTTAAACTTTTCTACCATATTTTTATCAATCTCCTTGATTAGATTTGATGACAAACCTAAATGTTTAGCTTCATGGCTAAACGAGCGAGTTGTTTCAAATATTTCTTCAGCCATAAACATAATGGCTTTCTTTGAAGGCAACCCCGATTGAGCAGCTAACTGGTCCAGCGCATTCTTTGGTGTTCGACCATATCCACTAAATGCCGTCATATGCTCTTTGTAAGGGCTTGGGCTATAAACAATGTCGTAAAAAGGTGAGAGTGACCAGTTATCAGAATCACTAGCCAGGAAACTGAAATTCTTACTGTGATCATCTTGGTTGACCGTCAGGTAGTTAAATATGCAACGTTTAATGAGCTTCTGTGATTCAGTAACACTACACATGATACGCGTAGCTTTAACTAAATCGACATAGTCCAAAGAAGGCTCTCGGAACGGAGCATCTAGTAATCGTCAAATTGAAAAAAGCTACCTTTACTATTTTCAACGAGCTTGCCAACCTGTACTTTTTCACCGGTGCTCAGCGTTCGTTTTACAATTAAAGCTAATTTAAGTATGTCGAAGTACATCCTCTATTGATTTAAATTCCGGCTCAGACGGCTTTGTCAGCTCTTTGACTTTTTTCAAGTCACCGACTGTCTCATAAAGCATGAGAAATTGACGCAGTGAGATATTGCCAGTTGACTCAAACTTTCGGATCGTTGCGTAAGGCACACCAGAAAGGTCGGCCATTTTCTGAACACTGAGCTTATCTTTTTTCCGAGCGGACTTAATAAACTCTTTGAGCTCCATTTGTAGATCATAAGCGGTATAAAGAGATAACATGCATTCCTCAAAATTTGTCACCATGATAACAACAATAGCAAAAATCTCGCATTTATTGATATTATTGTAGTAAATTATGAGTAATGATAATTATTGATTCATTAAAACGGATGAGATAAAAAGTCACGACGGACGACACGGGAAACTGCTACTAAAATAGCAAACTAATGTATATATCGATGCAAATTGCTACTATAGCAATACAAAGAAGTCCAACATCCTTCAATGATTACATCCAGATTAATACAATCGCTCTATGGCGAAACCCCGATTAATTTTTACCATTGAATTTCATACCGAAGCATGAACACCTTTCTCTTTGCTTAGTTAACTCTGCCATCTCCAAGTAAAGATAGATACAATTTATCAGCAGCTTGAATTTTAACTATTTTCCGAGTTTTATCCTTGTTCCAAAAGCATAACCCAAGAAACAAAATACCCGCTCCTTCCAACTCATCTCTTGAGGTAATGCCATACTGATTAATAATCGCCTCTTTGGCTTTACCGAGTGGAATACCCACATCATCACAATCTGCTGGGTTCAGCCACTCAAAGTCTTTATCAGTATGAGAAACCGTTCCCCAATACATTTTGAGTTTCGCTTCTTCAAAATTCTTAGCGGGTTCTGCACTTGCAAAGTTTACTAATAAATTTTTGGCCTTATAAGAGTAATCTTTATTGCCAAGTTTCAGGACAATGCGTGTCTCTGATTTTGCAAGCTCACCACCATGCAATAAATTATTAAGCATTTTATCGGGTGTTAGCACTTCTGGCCTACGGCTAGCATTTACTGTGGTATCGTCTTTAGAAATTAACTTTTCAGACGGCGTTTTAGTTGAACGCAAGACTCGTTCCTGGCTTTGCTTCCCTTTTAAGCTATCTCGACGAGGTTCATCCTCTTTTTTAGAATTAGCTGGAATCACAAAATCAAAAATCAGCTCATCACTTTCCGCTAATTGCTGATTAAGAGCCTCGATTTCTTTCTGTTGTTGCGTCTTTAACGTAGGATGCCAATTACCACAATCACTTGCATGATAATTAGAACCAAAACAAGCAGAGCGTCCATTGACACTTTGCTTTCTAAAGTAGGCTTTTCCATGACATACAGGGCATATTAAATGCTGGCGATACCGTTCAATATCTTCTTCAGTTAATTGTAAAAACTGCTCAATACGATAATAAGATTTTGCATCAGGATGAGTACATGTCACTTCAAGCATATTACCCTACCTTAACTTTCAAAGAAGCCTTCATCAATTTCTCGAACCGTCAGTACCTGTTCATTACGGCAACCAACCCCATAATCCACCATCAAACGGGATAATTGACGTCCATTAATAAGCACTATCTTCGTTCCCATTTCAGCACAAGCTTGATGTGCTGAAGCTGTAAAATCAGAGGTGGTAATAAAAATCCCTTTATTCGCTTTCTTCTGACTCAGCGCACCACAAAAATCACGAATTGCAGGTGAGCCTACCCAGTTATCTTGAGCATAACGTTTTGCTTGAATATAAATTTGATCGACTCCTAATGGATCTTGATTAATCACACCATCAACACCGTTATCACCCGTTTTTCCTAAAGTGTGCCCCATCTTGTCATCACTACCGCCATAGCCCATAGCAAGCAATAATTTAATCAGCATTTCTTCAAAAAAGGCAGGAGAGACATTACGAGTTCTTTCTAACAGCTCCTGAGCGAGTGCGTCATTTAACTGCTTATAAGCATTGCGTAGTACTTCATCAGGGGTAATATCGGATTTAGAATCATCAGTTGACTGAGCGATTTCTTCAGCATTCTTACTCGCATTAATAAATCCTATAAATTCATCAAATTGACGTAAATAAGCATTATTAATCTCTGCTCGATCTTCAATAGCCTGTTTCCCTCTTGCGGTAATTTGGCTAAATCCGCGCCTTGGTATGGTAATAAGTTGAGCTTTAGCAAGGTAGGTTCTCGCCCATCCAACGCGATTGTCCAAGACAGTTTGGCGACCACTTGGTAGACGCTCTTCCCTTTCTTCATCAGTCAATTCAAACTGTTCAGCCAGAGTCTCAATCACATCTCGTAATTTTACTTCTTGACCATGCGCTGCATAAACCACTCGAAGAAATGGACGCATGAACTCTTGATAATTTGGGATCATAATTTTTACTTAAAAAAGAAAGATGTTTAAACGCTACTAAAAACCACAAACAAATCAAGGTTGTCGTTCACAATAAATGCATCTGGTATTTGTATATATACATATTACAGAAAAAGCTTACTTTGCAACAAAGCAAAGGGATAAGGCGTCAACCCTATCCCTTCATTTTGAATTTCAATTCATAAAAGTTACTTATTCCAATAATTGCCAGTGATCGTTCTTCTTGGGCCCCACATAAGTCAATTTTCCTTCTTTTTTAAGTTTGGCCACTGTGCGCTCAACGGTACTTTTAGCAACGGATAAATACTCAGATATTTCAATTAGTGACAAGGTTGAATCTTTTGCTAAAAGCGCAAGGATCTTATCTGCTGTTTTTACCCGCGTTTTTACCTTCATTTCTACCTACATTTTTGATGCATTGATCGCTTCCTCTAATGAAGAAGCTAATGCTTGTAGTAAAAATTCAATAAAGTTTGAACCGTCGGTTTTAATATCAGCTTCTCGAAAGGCTTGATAATACTCTTCTTGACGATATTTAATCACTGTTTCCACAAGTAAATAAGCTAATAACGGTTGCCAATCGCTTAATACCAAAGTTTGCCACAATCGTCCCTCACGGCCATTTCAATCACTAAATGGATGAATGAATTCAAACTCATAATGAAAGGCAGCTGACGCAATAAGGGGATGTGCATCAGTCGTGTCGAGCCATGTTAAGAGTTGCTCCATTAATCTTGGTACTTGGCCGGCTGGTGGTGCCATATGGACTAATTGATCACCTCGGTATATTCCAGCCCCACCTGCTCGCTAATGCCCGGCATCATTAAGTAAGCCCATCATTAGTATACGATGTGCTTTCAACACATCATTAGACTTAGCTTTATTCCAATTAGGCATATCTGCATAAGCCGCTAACGCATTATGAACATCTTGAATTTCCTTTTGATCACCAAGTACAGGTTTACCTTCAATGACAGCTGTAACTTGATCAAGAGTTAAAGTATTTTGTTCTATAGCTAGCGAAGCCTGAATAGTACGAATTCGGTTCTCACGGCGTAACTGTGGAACAAGATCATGATCATTGACCGCAGTCCAATTACCGATTGATTCTGAAATCTCGGCCACTAATCGCATCATGTTGTGGGTTAATTGAAATAGTGGTGTATACGACATGGTTTAATCCATCTATTCCTGTGATATTGATGGCAGCTTAGATTTTTCAAGTAAATTTATTTGTTTTCTAGAAAGACCAGCTTTTCCGTAACGGTAGCACAAGTAATCTGAGATATCCTGTTCATGGGTGGACATCACTACTTGTCTATCTCTTAGCTCAACTCGGAGCAAATCACTCAATGATGCTATGTTGATCTCATCCATACATTGCGTTGGATCATCAATGAACACAAATGCCGTTTTAGCATATTTTTTATTAAGCGCAAGAAATAGAGATAGCGAAAGAGCACTAATCTGCCCACTACTCATCGACAGCGCTGCATCATGCTCAGAATCACGCACTGTGGTAAAGTTCATTGCAGCTGTTTTTCGTTGTTTACCATTAGGTGTATCAATAAAGACACCTAACCCGCTTTGATAGTTTTGTAGCAATCGCCCACTATAGATATGGAAAAGTGACTCCATCTGACCAAGTGTTTGATTAGTATAGTTTGTACGCGCGCGTTTAAGCTGGGTTTCTATGCCTTCTAGCTGTGAACATAACTCTTCTAAATGCTGAGATTTTTTACGGTAAAACTCTACATCCTTTTGCCGTGCAATAATCGACGCATTTACCGTCAACTTATGCTGTTGCTTAATGTAGTTTTTCTTCTGTTCAATCTGCGATTCTGTCAACTGTTCAAGTTTGCTTAGGTCAGAAAAATGAGCTTTAAAGAAGTCAAACTCATTAGTTGATAACATCTCATCTTCTGGCTCCAAAGATTGAAGAATAGCGGTATTCACTGCCGAAACTTGTTTCGATTGGTCCTCTGGATCTGTGGCATATACCCTTGGTAACTCAATCCCTTGCTGTTCCAACTTTTGTCCAATCGAGACTAATCTCTGTATTTGGTGCTCATATCTAGCCAATTCAGAATGCAGTATTGCATTAAACTCACGTCTATTTGATTCTAACAATGGGACATACTGAGCTTTTAATGGTTTTAAAATCGCCTCTAACGATTCGTAGCATTGATTGATTTGTAAACCGATCTTATTTAGTTTTTGCTCTAACAAAGTTGTCTTTGCGTCAATTGCCGAAAGTAGTATCTCATTCTCTTTATAATCAACCCCACAAAGTGGACATTCATGCTCACTAATATCAACTTTTTGAGTCAACTTTAATCTCAGCCGCATCACTTCTGCTTGTTTTTTACTCACATCACTGTGGCCTAAGTGAAGCTTATTTTTTTCTTCAAGCAATTGTATAAGCTTGGCTGATTCTTGCTCGTCAAGGCAAGCTGAAATAAGTGAACCATGTGATGAAGTAAGCTTTGATACTTCAACCTCCAACGCACGACAAATTTTGTCTAATTTATCTAGCTCCGCTTTCTCTTTATTTAAGCTAGGTAGCTTATCGAAATGATGAAAGAGCCTAACGGCCAAACCAAACTCAGCTCGTTTAGTGAAATCAATTTTAAGTTGATTCCTTACCCTCTTAGCAATCTCTTGCCGGCCAGCATAGACATTACTTAACAAATCAAGTTGTTCCTGTAGCTGTTCCAAGCTTTTTAAGCTATCAACAGAAAATGGAACCTCAAGGTCCCATTGAGGAGTAACCTTCGACTCAGTTAATTTAGTGTAAGCTACCGGAGCCACGTCACTGACCATTAAAGTTTGCTGTAGCTCTTCTAGTCGAAGTTTTTGCTTCGCATATTCATCTCCAGCATATTTAAACTGCGCTTTGGATTCCGCTCTTAACTTGCCAATATTATCAATCTTTGTATCTAGCTCATCAAGGTTGAGTAGGTGGCTTATTTGATCTGTTCTTTTATCACTATTACAACCATCAGGAATAACAATTGATTTACTATCTTGTTGTAAGTAGTTAAGCACTGGAAAGTTTTCTAGAAACTTATCGCCAAGTTTCTCCGACCAAAACTTTTCCTCATCGTCTATTAACTGAGGGCTTGCAGTACCATCGAAACCTGATAGCTCATAAAGCTTGAATTCATTAAAGCTATTAGGTTTGTTCCCACTTGAATCTAAATCTTCTTGCTTAGCCCACCTCATCACATAAAGTGTTTCACTACCCTTTTTAAGCTCTGCAATAATAGATATTCCATCTTGGCTGTTATGGTTTTGGAATATACTACGGCTGTACTTTTTGTTCCCACCTTTGAGAGCACGATGCCTCGCTGAGATTCTCGGGACTTCACTACAAAAAAGCAGTTGTTTGGCGTCAAATAAGGAGGTTTTACCAAAGCCATTCGGTCCATCATAAACAACTAGATCAGACGAATAGTTTTCTGAGAACTCTGTAAAAACCTTGAAGCCATTAATCTTCAGCTTGTGAATTCGCCATCTTACCACGAATGTACCCCTCAACTATTGCTTTGTAATTATTACCGTTGCTTGTGATTAGCGTTTCAAATTCATTACTAATCGACAGTAAACCTAATTTCTTCAAGTAGTCGTCTGCCAACTGACAAGGATCATCTAGTTCAGACTCGTCTACAGGAACAGATAAAAAAGGCAACTTAATAAAAATACGACTAGCTATACCGTATTCAGACTCGGCCAAAGGTGACTTTTTATATAGACTAAATTTACTTTGATCTTTTATTAAATTTGCAATGCTATTCACATCCATATCATTCAAAAGGGCCAATTCTCCTTGTGAGTAATACAACACATGTTTTTTAAAGCTATAGCCATCCTCTTCCAGAGAAAAGACTTCGCTTTCATAACCAACGATATCCGTTAAACGATCTAACTTAAAAAGAACCAGAACATCTGTGTTTTTAGCAAAAGCTGGTAATTCCCTTAGCTCATCCGGAGTATTTGCCAACACCCATTGGTTAAGTTCACTCGGTTTCATTAATTTCGCAACTTGTACTACAACCAAAAACCGTTGGTAATCCGGTGATGTTGCTCGATAAAAAGAAAACTGTTCTGCCTCTTGTTCAACTAACTCAAACTTACAAGGAGAGTTATTTGATAATGTTGTAATTATTCGATTAATCATTAATTTCATCACTTGCGTCGCGAACTGACACAAACCTCACATTGTTTATTTTTGTAATTCGGTTTTTATCGTTTTCAGAAATCTCTGTAAATTTACCAGTAGAACTAGATTCACTACTAAGTGGAAATGGAGCACTATCCATATGTACAACTAGATTATCGTAATCATAGAGCACATCTTGTACGGCTAGGTTTCCACGCAGACCATCAACATTTTCTTGAATTTGCTTTACGTCTAATTTCTTATTTAAAAAATCAAACTTCATCGCAGTAGGAAGGTACGAACCAAGTCCGCTTTTGAAGTAGTGTGGTAAGTCTTCAGACATTTTAATCCCCATGATGTTGAGAATTATTCTTAAATAATGATCTACAGTATCATTACTAAAACCAGCTAAAGTGATTCCCTTTTGATTTGGCTTCTTTGAATAGTAGAGGCGAGTTAAGGCTGGAATATCCATATTCGCTACTGCAAATCTACACTTACAAATACCATTCAAATCAATAGACTCACCTTCCTGAAGGCTATCTAATATTTGGTCGGTTCTATCCAAAAGAGTCCTTCTAAACTCAAATAGAATCGCTGCATGATCATCATTGTGAATTACTTCAGAATGTAAACAATCCTCTATCTCCGAAAAATAAATTGGAATAGATTCTGCCGCTTCAAACTTGTTCATCGACTCATGTTGGTTTCGATAGTGAGCTAAATTCACTCGCCCAGCTAACAATACATGCAATTTAGCCAATTTATGCGCAATTAGTAATTCTGTGGATGGCAGTCCGTATGCTCCAAGGTACTGTTCAACAATTTCATTGAGTTTAGTATCGATAGAGTTCGTTTCAACATAACAACGATCATCATGGTACTGATAAAACTGAACAAGATGCTCGCCATTAGCGACATTAGCAGCCCTATCAGAAAAATCATCAAGCCTCACTGAAACGTGAAACCATCTAACAGTGCTCTCATTGCATCTCTCTGATACTTTTGATGCCTGTTGCAAGGCAGGGCTATAAGAATAGCGCTTATCACTCTTCATAGCTTTGACCTGGTGAAGAGATAGAACGTTACCGTTACAATCGTGGATCACAAAATCATCTAGGTGCTCGACATTCAGGTAATGAGCTTCGGAATCCCCTTGCGTAAGAAGACGTATCGCGTGATACAAGGCAACTTTACCCTGATATACAAACCCACTCCAAGCAGGAATGGCGCTACTATTAACTATCTGAGAGGAAACTTCTGTCAATGTTTATATTCCCTTTGACCATAAAAGGCTCAAAGCATAACTTTGAGCCTTCACCTTAATGAATTAACGTTTTCAAGCTTTCATAGCTATCTACAACATCATACCTAACTTTATTTTCACTGAACTTTTCATTCACTGCTTCAAAGAACTTTCTTGCACAATCTAACTTGGCAAGCTCAGCACCTTTTAACTGAAGAGACTGCATTGAGCCTTTCGTTTCAGCAATGAAATAAACATACTTAACCGCCCCCTCTTGAAACGCAATAGCCCAGTCGGGATTGTAGCTACCCAAAGGAGTTGGGATAAAGAAGCCTCTTGGCAGTTTTGCGTATACGCTAACCTCAGTTCGAGTATCCAATTCTTCAACGAACTTACGCTCAATTTTCGAGTCTGTAATTACGTAATCGTAGATATGGCGCTTAAGCTTTTCACCAGCCTTAGCAAAATCTTCTGAGCTATTTGCATCAAAAATACTAGCATCAAACTTCTCTTCTAAGGTGTCATATGCCAAATGTTCAATGACCATGGTCGCCTTCTGCTCATTGATCAACTGTGCAGCTTTTGCGATAAAATCTTCAGGGTTGTTTCTGAACTGGTCAAAAACATGACTTCCGATACCACGCAAAATATCAGCTACCGTACTACGTTTTAGTTTGGTTAGCTCTGCTACCTTGCCAAGCAAATCATATCTAACATTCGACTTAACCGAAGCATGGTACTCAGCACTTTCCGTTTCTTCTACTTTAAAGCTTTGACCAGCCTTCACCTGCTCAGCATCAACATGTGCTATCTGTTCGCCTCGGACGATATCGAAGTGAAGCTTTTCAACTCGTAGCTTACTATCAAGAACAGGGATAGCCTTTGATACCAATTCACCACTATCGAACTCAACGTTATAAATGGCTTTGTGATTGATACGCCCCCACAACTCCTGAAACTCTTTTTTATCAAAGTTATTGTTAAGCTCATTTCTTTTCGCTTTCCGATCATCTGCGATGTCAGGAAGCTGAGCATCAGAGTATACCGAATCAATCAGATGGAAGATCTGCTCCGCATAAGGCTGCAGGCTTTCTGGAAGATCAGCTAGCTGCTCCTCACGCTTGGCATCATGATAGGTATCGGAAATTTTGTCGTTGTCATCTGAATAATCGTTTTTAACCAGGTAACGATATATCTGTTTTGCCATCTCTGGCGTCACTTCAATATCACCTTCAGGTGTACCTAACACCTTACCAGTAAAATACTTTTCATCTGCCTGTCTTGGTCTTGACGATAGCGAACTACTTATATCGTGCTGTAATCCACTCACGAAGTCTTTGTAGCTCTCACTAGCGACTACGGTTAAGTGGTTGATATCATGAACTATGGATGGATGATCGACACGTTCTCCATCTTGGTCTACTGCCAAGCGCAAGCCTCGACCGACTTCCTGACGTCGTGAAATAGTGTTATCGCTGTGTTTGAGAGTACAAATCACGAATACATTAGGGTTATCCCACCCCTCTCTCAAAGCAGAATGAGAGAAAATAAACCTTGTTGGCTCAGATAGATTAAGTAGGCGCTCTTTATCTTTCAAAATCAGATCGTAAGCATCTACGTCATCAGACAACCCTTTGTTGTCGCCACTTCTGTTAATTTTGGGATCAACCAGCCGCTTCTTCTTGTCGATAGAAAAATACCCCTGGTGGATACCCGATGCCAAGTCTCGCTTCAAATAACGAGCATATGCCGTATCCGCATGCTCTCCTTTTGAGTCAAGAGGGATATAGTCGTTTACGAGTAGTTGGTACTCTTTTTCGAAGATTCGCGCGTATTCACCTTTTTCATCTGGCTGCTCGTAGTCGCGATATTTAGCAACTTCGTCGATAAAGAACAGGCTTAACACCTTAATACCCTTATCAAACAACCGAACTTCTTTGTCTAAGTGAGCTTTTATCGCCTCACGGATCTGCATTCGGCGTAATGCAATTTCACTCACATCACCTATCGCATCACCAACCGTCAGCTCTACACCGTTTAAGAAGCTGACAGTATCTGTTACAGCATTGATATCCGAAATAACAAAGTTATTTTTGTACTGCTCTAAATTATCAGACAGATCGTAAAGGTTATCGCCCTTAGCCAACTTGCGGACAACACGTTTAATGCCGGAGTTATTCCTAACTTCAAACTCGAGACGAGCGACCGGAGGTTTCTTCGGCGAAATTTCGATATTTTCCAGATAAAGGTAGGCATTAGTACCTGAGAGGCCTTTCGTGGTAATACCCCTTACACCAATTTTCTTCACCAGCTTCTGGTTATAAGCATCAACAGCATCAAGACGGAAGATTTTATTTCGTTCGACACGGTGTGTTGCAGAGTAACGGAGAATAAACAGAGGGTTAAACTCGGCTAGGGACTCTAGAGTTTTCTTACCTTCCATCTTTTGCGGTTCGTCCATAATCATGATCGGATGGTTGGCTTTGATGACATCGATAGGTCGACGGCTTTGAAAATCGTCTAACTCCTCGTAGATTCTACGAGCATCTTTTCCGCGAGCATTAAAGGCTTGAACGTTGATGACCATTACATTAATGCCGCCATCAGATGAAAAGCTTTCAATCTCATGGAGTTGTTTCGAGTTATAGATAAAAGGCCTAATTCGCTTACCGTAATCCTCTAGAAAGTGCTCAGCAGTGATTTCCAGCGACTTATAGACCCCTTCACGAATTGCAATGCTCGGCACAACAATAATGAACTTGGTCCAGCCGTACTGTTTGTTGAGCTCAAATATCGATTTTACAAAGCAGTAGGTCTTACCGGTACCTGTTTCCATCTCGACATCTAGATTGAGATTTGCGCCGGAGAAGTATTTGACTGAGTTACCGTCCACGTCTTTGAAATCAAGCAGACCTGTTGACTGAGGTATGTTTTGATGACGTTGAACCTGTTGCACATTGGCAAGTAGCTGCTGTTCATTGAGCTGAATTTCAGCATTTTTAAATGCATTTTCATCAAAATCCTGCTTTTGCTGACGAGCACCTGTGTGGTCGGCCTTTTCTACACCAGGATCCATGCGATAGCGGCTAGCTGCATCATTGGGTAACTGACCTTTGAAACAATCCACAATAGCTTGAACAGAAGCAGCCTGATATTTTTGATGTTTAAATTTAAGCTTCATTTTGTTCCTCAAGCTTTGCTTCTAGTTGCTCTAGCCAGCCGTTAAACAACGGACACATCTCACGCATTTTTTGGATACCAATGCGCTGTGCAATGGCAATACCTGTTGTCGTTTTGGCAAATTTTCCGTAAGGAGCCCATCCATCTAATCTCTTAGATGGTGCTGTTTCTGGGCTATTATTGATAAATTCTGGTTCCCCACATTCGGTAAGAACCGCATCAACCACCTCCGAGTCGATGTTCATCTCTGCCGAGAGCACTTCACTGTCTGAAAACAGTAATGCTTCAAATTCATGCATTGCAACATAGGGAATAAAGCGCCCATCTGAGCGATGACCACCAAATAGCTCATTGACCGCTTGCTTAGTCGCTTGATGCAGATGTGCAGATATCTGCGCTGGAGTTTGAGCCGGAGCAAGAGTGTCCAACCCTGGCCACTCCTTCGTTCCATAATAATCAATAAAGGTCGTTACAAACGTATCGCCACGCTGCTTAAGATGGTTACCGATATCCTGCTGGGCTCGCACAAAACGAACATCACCGCCTTTTTGTCCCGGCTTAGTAATTTGCGTTGCTGAAATAAAGATATTCTTCAATGCTAAGTATGGAGCGAGTACCTTCTCGATAAATACTTGTTCTGTTTTCCCTTCTACGATGGCAATAACCGAGATGAACTTACTCATAGCGAGGTCCCCCTGCTATGACATTCTTAGTCCAAAGCTCACCGACGGAATAGCTTTCTAACCATTGTGAGAAATCTTCTGCATTTAGACGTTCAAACGTTGATGCTCCATCTTTGCGATTCACCACCACAATATCTTCAATTGCGAACTGATCGATCAACGCTGGCGACTGAGTTGCAACAATTACCTGTGTACGCTGTGAAGCTTGTTGGATTAACTCAGCTAGAACATCAATTGCCGCTGGATGTAACCCTAACTCAGGTTCATCAATGATGATTGTCGAAGGTGGGTTAGGTTGCAAAAGTGCCGTCGCTAAGCAGATAAAGCGAATTGAGCCATCAGATAGGTGATAAGGCTGCATCGGGTAGTCAGAACCTTTCTGGAGCCAGCTGATATTCACTTTTTGCTTTACGCCAAACTCTCGAGGCTTTAATAGAAAATCGTCAAAGAATGGCGTAACCAAGCGAATCGCATTAACGATTTCTTTATACTGTGTTTCGTGGGCTGTTTTCAGCTTTTTCAAAAACGGACCAATATTCGCCGCGTCAGTACGTAACACCGCATCATCTTCAACGATCTCGTACTTACGCATTGGAGCCGTTGCACTGGTATCGTGGAAGTGATAGATCATCCAAGACGCTATTTCGTCATAAACAGGTTGCGAGTAACGCGCATCCGAGCGTTTTTCTCTCACCTCAGCAACCATCTTGGACTTACCGTCATGACTGTCGCCCAGCTCCCACCAGCCGTACTGACTACCTGAATAATATCGAGCTTCACTTTCAATAGAGCAGCTGTCCGAGGGTGTCGGAGCTAATGTAAAGCGAAATCCACGAGTACCAAAACGAGTACTAAAGCTCATTTTGGGCGTAGTTTTTTCACCATTGAACAGGAGATCGCTAGCTCCACCATTGTTAGACACATAATTACTTAGGTTGTCATTGATCAAGGAGCGTAGCATCTTAAAAAATGATATCAGATTACTTTTACCTGCCCCGTTGGCACCAACGATCACATTGAGATTCTTCATTTCGAAATCTTCAAGTTCACGAATCGATTTGAAGCCCTTTATAGTGAGCTTATCAAGCTGAGTACTCATCGTTGTTCCTCTAGATTGATTTCACGTCAGTATTTGGAGATAGCTGCTTTAGCACTTGTTCGACATTGATCTTGGTACTGTCTGAGGCAAAGCCAGCATCACGGAACACCAGGCGTAACGGTTCAGACTTTGCTAACTCTTTAACAAAGGCTTCATTGATGCCACTTTCTTTGTCGAAGCAAGCCACGAGCGCGTTATCCGCAACAAAGAATACTGTTTTTCCATCCACAATTTCACGACGAATAGGCAGAGTTAAATCTACGCCCCAATCCAACATGACTTGGAATAGTAGGTCTTCTTCAGTCCGACCTTCTTTGACGTTATCTACTTGTGCAAACAGGTCCTCTTGAGTCATGGTGTCTGGTTGATAATAAACGTCAGCCATGTTTGAACTATCAACTTTCAATACGCGAAAGCCATGATCCAATTTGCTCTCAGAACCTAAATACCTACCAGATACTTTCTTAATTCTAGCCATGCAGAGATCAGAAATTGTCTTATAGCCGTGCTTATGTGCTACTGATTTTTTAGATACCAACTCAGGTATCTGCACTAAAATAAACCTTCTTGTGCCATTGTCGTTTTCATTAGCTGTCAATACAGCGTGCGCGGTAGTTCCCGAGCCACCAAAAAAGTCTAAAACCGTATCGTTACTACCAACACCTAGATAACGAATTAACCGTTCAATATCTCTGTAATTTTTGGGATTCTCAAAAACTTTCCCACCCATTAGCTTTTCAAACTCTACCGCTGAGGTTTGAGCATAGCTATAATGAACAGAAGTCATTACTTGCCCTTCACCTTCAAATAAATAACGACATTGTCTAGGAAGAGTCGTTTCATCCTCTCCGAATACTACTTTACCTAAAGCTACTTCTTCCCAAAACTTCTCTGGCTTTGAATATCTCCAGCCACCATCAGGAACTTTACACGGCTTATTGGTTTCAGGGTGAAGCACCTCATACTTAGGACCGCCACCGCCAGGCCATGAAATATTACCATCATCACGAAATGGGCCTTTTTCAGAAATTTTTCCAAACCTTCCGATTTGTTTGTGAGGATGGTCTTTTGAAAGCTGATTGTAATACTTTCTCCATTCACTCTGTACTTTCTCTATATTACCGTCACAGCTCTGCATAAGTTTATCGAACCGTTCTTTAGCCTCATCTATGCCGGGTTTAGGCTC
This sequence comes from Vibrio gangliei, assembly GCF_026001925.1. Lineage (NCBI taxonomy): Bacteria > Pseudomonadati > Pseudomonadota > Gammaproteobacteria > Vibrionales > Vibrionaceae > Vibrio > Vibrio gangliei. The sequence goes on from NZ_AP021869.1 coordinate 1,500,550, forward strand.
TCTAAGGATGGTTTTACTAGCTTGTAAACATAACTTACTTTTGGAATATATAAGCATATACTCATGACCAACAGAGAAATACTTTGCATCATTCTTTCTATTTTTGTCCCATACCAGAGTAGCTATTTGATTCTCCCTTCCAAAGACTTCATCAAGAACTGAGATCAAGTTTTTAACTTCTGCATCATCAATACTGACTACCAAAAAGCCATCATCTTTTAAAAGGTTATAAGAAAGCTTGATCCTAGGAAGGAGCATACTCAACCAATCAGAATGGAAACGGCCGTTAGACTCGGTATTGCTAACAAGACGATTCCCTTCCTCATCTATCTGATTCGAACGCTCAATATAGGAATCAACGTCTTCAGCGAAATCATCTTCATATATAAAGTCATTACCTGTGTTGTAAGGAGGATCAATATAGATCATCTTAACTTTTCCAAGATATGTTTCCTGAAGAAGCTTTAGTGCATCTAGGTTATCCCCTTCAATGAAAAGGTTCTGAGTCGTATCAAAATCCACACTCTCTTCACGACAAGGACGTAGCGTTTTCGCAATCGGGGCATTAGCCGTTAGTAGAGCCTCACGTTTACCAGGCCAGTTAAGTTGATAACGCTCTTGAGGGCCTTCGACTATGTTGCGAGACAACTCCTGCTTTAAAAGATCAAAGTCTATCGCTTTGCGTAGTTTTCCATCTTCGCCTTGCGCTTCTGTCACACAGCCTGGAAACAGCTCCGCTAGTTTTTCGATATTTTGGTCAACCATATTCGGGCTGTGCATTTTTAGTTGTTCCATATCTGGAGGCTCTCTGTTGTCTAATTCGTTGTTTCTGCGCGATTCGCTGAGTGTTCACTCACAGGCCACTTAGCGAGCTAATCTGTTCTTTTAGTCGGTTGATTTCACTGTTCATATCAACCCTGCGATTGTACTGTTTTTCTTTTTGTTGCTTTGCCTGAAGCTTGGTTAACTTATCTCTGCAAACATTCAGCATCGCTATCCGCTTCATTTGCTCGTCTATAGACTCGCCTTCTAATGGGGGTTCTGCCAGTAGGCTTCGTAACAGCTCATTGTACAGTGTTGCCATGTTAATGATAACTGGAAGCTTTTTAGTTTCGGCATAATTTAGCTCACCTAACTTAGAGATAGCGACCCAATCAGATAGAAAATGTTCCTTAATGACCATACTTCCAGCATCTCGCTTGCTCTCTCTTTTACAAGCCATCGCATGCTGCACTTGTGGCCTATGCGGGAGGCCATTGAAGATACGAAACAAAATGTTCGAGGGAACTGCACGATCTAATATTTCCAGTACCGTGGCATCAAGGTCCCTACAATTCGGTTTTAAATGTATATCAAAAACTTGTATCTCAGCCACATCTTCACTTTCAGCGACATTCAACGTATCTGGAGACAATTTGTATCGCCAGATTATTTGCTCGACTTGATTAACAAATAATTGCTTAGTCGCCGGCGGAAGATTTGATTGCTGATAAATCGTTTCCTTGGGAATTTTCTGCCCTTGCTTTTGACTTCCTAATGCAGCAGCTTGAGGAAATCTGAAAGGAATGAATACATGTTGTTGGGCTGATGCCATTAGCCTTCCGCCTTTACGACAATAAAGTTAATCAGCTCAAAATCTTCCACCCCTTTAATCTCATTAGCCAATGCTGATGTCTGTTTTCCACTAAACAGGCTGTTGATGTCACTAGCCTGTTTAACTTCCACAATAGAGCCTATCGCTTGGTTCAATAATTCAGAGTAGAAACTCATCTCACGACCGTCTTTAGTATCTCTATTGAAGTTTGTACATGCTAGCGTGTCTGGGCCATCTTTGCCTTTACATGCAGCCCGTACCTGATCGAGCAGCGGTTTTACCTGCATATGGTTAATCACAACCTCACCCGACTCTGCCATGTAAATCAAGTAGTATGGGTGAAGTCTGTTCTGCTTATTGATGTTGACGCTATGATTACGATTACGTAATGAGAAAATCACGCCTGGTACGAGCCCCATGTCCGGCTTTGCCGCCACTACTGCATGCAACCCATTTGGTGTGGTGTTCATATTCCCATTCGCTTTGATGTAATTCAGAAGATCCATGCGAAATTCATTGAGTCCGAGATCAGTTATGGACACGCCAGTTTTGACGTCTTCTAAATCTACCATTTCCTCTTGCAAACGTTTGAGCTGCTCTGTGCGATAGGCAACATCGTTTGCTTCAGCCTTTAACACGTTATCATCACCAGTCGCGGTAATGTCTGATATTACCATCCTGTTTTCGACACGCTCTTTAAGGTTAATGTATTCATCCAGGCTTATATCTGGCCAGTAATTGACTAGCTGAATGGCTTGATTTGCTGACCCTATGCGATCTACTCGTCCGAACCTCTGGATTATGCGTACTGGGTTCCAATGAATGTCGTAGTTAATCAGATAGTCACAATCCTGTAGGTTCTGACCTTCTGAAATACAGTCTGTACCGATTAGAACATCAAGCTCAACAGGTTCATTTGGAAGTATCTGGGCTTTTTCTTTAGAGGCAGGTGAAAACAGCGTAAGCAAGCTTTGAAAATCATAGCTCTTACCTATCGTCGACTTTGCTGCACTGCTACCAGTTACCTTTCCGGTGTGAATTTTATACTTATCTTTAAATTCTTGAGCTAAGTTCTCATAAAGGTAATCAGCGGTATCAGCAAAAGCTGTGAATATAAGAACTTTCTTATTACCTGGATTAAGAGGATGTTGCCACTTTTCAAAGATATGCTGTCGTAAATGCTGAAGCTTAGCATCCTGCTCAGGTAGCACTTTATCCATTTCCTCAAGCAGTTTGCATATCACTTCTAGGTCGGCACTTAAGTTGTGCTCCCACGAAGGAAGATCCATATCAGCAAGGTTGATTTTTACTTTTCCGCCGGTTGAAAAGCCTTCCTGGTATTCTGTTACATCTTCATCCCAGTCAATACCATCAAAATCATTTGCGCTATCTAGATAGCCAGTATCTAATCCACTTTTCTTAAATGCTGCGATGTTACTCAATGCGTCATCAAGTATTGACTGTAGCCCTTGCAACGTTAATCGGAATGCATGGACGGAACTTTCTAAACGTTTTAGTAAGTTAATGGTCATCAGACGTTGCAGTGCTTTTTCTCGATCAACCTGACGCAGCTTACCTTTACTTCCTACATCGGTATCGTACATCTCTTCATACTTGGCGATACGACTAGGTAGGATATAGCTAATTGGGGCATAAACAGCCATCTTTAACTTCGAAAGCTGCTCGAATATCTGATTAAACCCAATTACGTCAGATCGCGCAGTCAACGCCGGGTGAAAAGACTTCGGCTTCATTCGTTCAGGGAAATGACCTATATCAGCCGTATCGTAGAACGTTTGTATATGCTTACGAGAGCGAGCAATAGTCACACTATCGAGCAGTTGGAAAAAGTCATAGTCTAGCGTCTCTAATAACGCAGAAGCAGTACGTTCTTCAGGCGCGAGATCTGCCCACGCATTGAATGATTTTTGCGCCCGTTTAAAAATTTCTTCAATACTGAACTGCGTACCTATCTGCTCTCGAAGCACATGTGAATCACCCTCGTAGGCCAATGCTAACTGATTACGTAAATCTGAGAATTTGTTGTTTACCGGTGTTGCCGACAGCATCAACACCTTCGTTTTCACCCCAGCACGAATGACTTTGTTCATCAGTGACTGGTAGCGAGTTTCTTTATCTTTGTATACCTGATTGTTTCTGAAATTATGCGACTCATCTATTACAACCAGATCGTAGTTGCCCCAATTAACTCGATCCATTGGGAGCCCAAAGGACTCTCCTTTCGTACGTTGCAAATCCGTATGGCACAAGACATCAAAATTGAACCTGTCTTTTACAAAAGGATTGGTAATCAGGTTACGGTTGTAGTTAAGCCAGTTATCTGCCAGCTTTTTAGGACACAAGACCAACACTGATTTGTTACGTAGCTCGTAATACTTAACGACAGCCAAGGCTGTAAATGTTTTACCTAAACCTACGCTGTCGGCAAGGATACAACCATTGTATGTCTCCAGCTTATTGATGATTCCGGTAGCAGCATCTTTCTGATAATTGAACAATTTATTCCAGATTAAACTGTCTTGGTAGCCCGTCTTATCATTCGGGAGGACATCTTCGTTAAGGTCTTCGAGGAATTCACTGAAGATGTTGTATAGCAACTGAAAATAGATACGTTCAGGAGAGTTTTCTTGATATACGGTAGATATGTGATTGACCAGTCTATCCGTCACATCCTGCACTTTTTCTGCATCATTCCATAATAGATCAAACATACCCATGAAAACGCGGGTGGACGAGGGCTCGTCCATACAGGTAACAATGTTGGAAACTGCATTACCCTTTTGGTAACCAAGATCTACCGCTGAAAAACCATTAAGCGGCTGATATACCGCTTGTTCTTCACTTACTTGCACTGCCGCCAACTGCTGCATTGGTGCACCAGTAGTATTTGACCTAAACTCCACCTTTCGACGAATCCAGTCCGCGCACTCTCGAGCAATCGCTTTTTGAGTAAGCTTGTTCTTTAGCTGTATTTCAAATTCAGTTCCGTAAAAGCTCTTTTCTCTTTGCTCTTTCGGAATGAAAAACTCTCGCTTCTGTTTACTCAGTTTATCCGTTACTTCTGATTCAACGAATGTAGGAGAGGTAAAGACAAACTCCAGTGACTCAATCTGTTCGAGCTCCTCTTTTAAAGCTTCATACGCATAGATCGAAAAACAGGATGCTGCAATTTTAAGCTTTGCTCCTGGCTTTATTGTGCTTTTTAAGTCGTCACCAAGCAGATCATTTATATTGTCGATGATACGCATTAATTATCTCCAAATGTCTGCTGCCAACGAACAAAGGCAGGTCGATGACGATCAGTCCATTGGGTACAAATCAAGTACGTTTGTCCATCACGCTGAGCAACTTTAGTTGTAGAGTAACGGTTGCGGCCTTTGGCATCTTTAGCGCTAAGCCTTACATCTTCTGGCCTAGCCGTTTTTGATATTTTCAGAACAGGGAATGATAGACCAAATGTGGTTTTGCAATACTCTAGCTGGGTGAGATTGTTAATCTCTGAAAAAGGTAATCTCACTTCTACCAGATGTTGTATAGATTCTGTTATTTCAGCATTTGAGATCCTATTCGCTCCCTGCTGAGTCACTGCGCTATCCCCATCCAGGGCAACTGGAAATGGAAAACCTTGCACTTGAACCGCTTTTGCAAGAAATACGTTGATAGCGAGCTCGACCGGTAAGCCAAGCTCGCTAAAAATTTCTGTCGCCTTCTCAAGTAATTCAGGATCTAGTTTTGAGTCTTTCATGCAATTTGCTATCCCTACAATTTGTAACTTTTGTATATTAGCTCATGAAACAACTCTTGAATAGGATGGCGTTCTAAAACAAACGTCTTTCACTCATTAGTGTCCTACTCAATTCACTAGCCTATTTCTTACTAAGCCAAATGGACTCTTGCTCAAGTGCTAACCCGTTCGTTTGCATCTCTAGAACTAGCGCTTGTAGATGAGAGGATTGAGCCAACAAATTGCTACTATTCTCAAGAAATGAGTTGAATTCTCTTGCGGTATCAACCCAAAGCTGGTTTTGCCCGTAACGGTTCAAAAGTTCCTTCCAGTTAGGCATCATCCAAAACTCTGCTCTTTCTTTAAGCCTCTCATTCAGGCGTCGGAAGTTATTCAGCCCGACTCCATCATAGTCAGCAAAAAAGTAGACCATCGGCGCCCTTTCACGCACCGATAGCCAATCAATCAGTTTGTTGTGTAACTGCCCTCGGTACCAAATAACGGTAGTGGGTTCGTTATTGGGTAGCCAATCTAGACGGTCAAACAATGCTTGGTTTTCCACCAACCAAATAGAATGATGAGTGTTAAGATCCCTATTTCTTTCTCCACCCACTTCAAGGGAAAAAACGCCAAACTCTTCTGTCGCTACATTTAAGTGCTCAGTTGGCCCTCCGGAAGACTCCCATAGCGGATTCGCCACCGCTTTAGCCAGCACGTAAGTCACATCGTGACCTACTCTTCCTTGTTTGCTGCTGCGTGTGGAGGCTATGTTTACGGCTCTTTGCGGGGCTGATGGAGACACGTTTTGATTTGGTGCCAACTGCTCCAGTGTGACTTTAACGACATCCATATCTAGAATGCCGTAGACAACGCCACGGCCTTTAGGAGTAACTTGTACACTCTGAGTTTTGCGGCTGAACTCATCAAGCTGCTTCTTCTGAGATGGCGCCAATGTGCTTCCGGCAATGGAATCAGGGTACACCTCGATTAGTCGCGTTAGTGCTTTAACCAATACCTGGCTCATAGTGATGGCTCCACTTGTGGTTGCGACAGTTCTTGGCTCTCAATTGGTTCGAAAATCTGCCAACTATTTTTGCTGATGTGGTTCTTACCATTAGCCTGGTGGATAGGCACACAATAACGAGCGGTGGTTAACGGTGCTGGTGAAGCAAAAATCAGTGCAAAACTGAACTGATTAGCAATCTCTATCAAGTTAGCTTGGTTCTTGGTATCCAGGGCCAACGCCTCATCCAAATAACATACCGCTTTCATTTGATGACGTTTATCTTGCATTAGATGGAGCATTGCCAGACCAGTAACAAGCTTAGCCATCAATACTGTTCCGTTAGAAGCAGCACTATCAATATCTTCAAATGACTCTTGTTGCTGCCCTTGTTTAGCGACGACAAATTCAAGTCTGAACAAGTCTGCCACTCTTAAGCCTTGGCGTGCATTGCCTTCTTCTATCAGAAGGCTCTTCGCTCGGTCTAACTCTACATCATCAAGAATGCTACCTTGATCAAACAGCTCGAAACTCTGACCACTTTCAGTTTGCTCTGCTTGCTGTATTAGTACATTCATCGCATCGACAAGCTGATTCTCCTCAACGGGTTCAATTTTGAAAATTTTAAGGTCAGACAACTGCCTGTGACTGATTAGCCTGTTAAATTCTTTCATCTTACTTTGTAGAGCATAGAGTCCACCGCGTAGCTCTCTTAGACTCGCTGTGACGTTTACCACTGCCGAGCGGGCACGTCTTTCCAACGCTTTCTTCTCATTATCTAAACAATGACTGAATTGAATGATGCCTTTTAACTCTTCATCCTGAGTTTGCGCCATCTGGAACTTTGTAAGCCCCTTCTGAGCTAACTCATTTTTTATGTGGCGCAAGTCTTTGGACAATTTATCGAAGTCTTTGCAATCCTCGATAAACTGTTCGAGGCGAACAGGTAGATACTCAAGAGACCACTCATCCATCACTATCCATGGGGTATGTGGTTGATCCGAAAGCATGCTAAACAGCGATTGATCATCAATTCTTTGATTTTTTAGCTTTTCAACATTTTCATTATCCGTTTTAAGCTGAGCTAGCTTACCTGCAATTTCATTGATTTGAGTCGTTATCGTTTTATGCCTTTGTTCTGCATTATCTAGCTCAGCAGTAATGGTTTTTAGCTCTTGCTCAAGCGTCTCTTTTTGCTCAGATCGCTGAGCCTGACTTTTTGTTAACTGTTGAAGCTTTTGGTAATCCTCAAGATCCTGTTCACACTGTTTGACTGCGCTATTTAATTCACTCTTTTTCCTCTCAGCAGTTTCGCTTTCTCTACTTACTTCAAGCAGTTGTTTTAGTTCCGTTATTTGCTTATTAACATCACCTATTTCCTCTACCAGCTCCTGTTCTGTTTTTTGAACATGCTGAGGAATAAGCGCCTCAAGTGAAAGTTTTAAACCTGAAAACCAGAGTTGCTCAGACGATTCACCATTGAGCATGTATCGAAGCTGATTGATGTCAAACGAATACTTCGAAGGTGGCAGTTGCATTACTCGTTGGCTAAGTACTTTGTTCAGCTTTTCTAATTCATCTACACTAAGCACCTTAGAAAGATGAAGGTATAAATTGTCGCCCAACGTTTGATGTTGAGAGTGCAACCTTTGCAGCTGATCTTGCTTCTCTTCCAACTGTTTGCCAATCGCGGCAGAAGAAGACCGCTGTGATTGAACACACAAGGCAGCCTGAGCATCATATTTTTGCTCCGTAGCTTTCAATTGACGCTCTAAAAATGATTGTTCCGGGATCAAGGTAAACCGCTCTTCCAGCTCTTGTTGCTGCTTCTCTATACGGTTTAATTCTTCCAGTTTATTGGTTAAATCTGTACGCTTTCCTGCACGGGCAATATCTTGGCTTCGGAGATCACGTTGTGTTTGCTCAAGCTCAGTTTTTTTCGTTGATAGATTCTTAGTCAGCGTTTGAACATGACCATGCCAATCCTGCAGCAATTCATTCACCTTCGGCTGGCATGCGGAGATTTTTCCTCGTAACGACAAGGTACGCTCAAACTTTTGTTCAAGCTCTTGAATCGTTTCGATATTATTTACGGCTGCTAGATACTGTTCGCGTTCTAGATTTATGTCTTGAAATGCTTTTTCCCATTCTTGCTTAAAATCAATACTGGAATTGGGTAGTTCTCGACTAAATATCTTCAGCAAGTAGTCTTTCACATCACTGGAATTGAGCTTATCGAGCCTGAGCGTTTTGGTTAATACCTGCTGGAACGAACGAGCGTCGCTTACGTGTTCAAGTTTAAATACCGTAAAGTCGATGTCGCTAGCCTTCTTACTTTTTGAACCACCATAAAGCGAGTGTCGAAATTCTTTATCATTGAATTTATAGACTCGATGCTTCTTCGTCGCTAAGTGGTTGACTAACTTTGGTTGGGCAACGATATTGCCATCATCTAAACGGAAATCATCTAGGTTTAATTCACCTTTGTAAGCGAAGTATTCGTAGTCATAACCTACCCCTTTACCAACACAGCCAAACACCACGGTGCCGGTTTGTGGCAGGATGACTTCTAGCAAGATATAAGCACTGTTATTTGGGAAGTAAAAACGGCGAGCCTTCTCTAATGAATGAGAGCCGAAATCCATTCTCCTTTGATCTATGATCAGAAGAAATTGGAGTGCGTTGATTAGGCTTGTTTTGCCATGGTTATTGGGCGCAATTAGTGAAACAGAGTCATCTAGAGGAAGTTCTGCTCGCTGGTATCCAGCACTGCCAATTAACGCTAAACGTTGGAAACCGTAACTTAGCATGATTCATCTTCCTCATAAGTGGCCGCATCGCTTTCGGATGCTTGCTCTGTAATGGCTTCGAAATGATCAAGGTAGCGATATACCGAAGGCAGTAAACGCCAATGATTGTTCTCTTGAGCGGCAAAGCCTTTTCGCACTGCGTTGTCGAATATCTTTGCTAGTCCATCTTGGTCGAGCTCTTCCGCATCCAAAAGCTCTTGATGCTTTTCGTAAACCTCCTCTAGCAAGACATTATCAATCCTCCATTGGTAGAACTGACCAAGGGAGCGACCGCTATCAGCTTGATGGTCAAATATCACCATCAGCAATAGTGCTAGCTGGCGTGATTGTTTATTGATGTTCTGGTTACCATCTTCATCATTAAACCAAGCAAAACCCCGCCCATCAATACGCAAGTCAAAACCGAAGCTAGTAAATAGGTGCTGGTACTGCCCTGATTGCTGTTCTAACTCATGCCATAGAGCTGCATCCGTCGAGCGATTTAGGTGCCTGCCAGAATTAAATAGGTTAAATAGCTCAGTCAGATGAGCCAGCTCATTTAAATCGATTTTGCTAGTTTGCATTATCAACATCCTTTGCTTTTGTTGAACCAGTTAACATCTTTATTTCGTGAGGGTGGTAGGTTACGGCTACTGTGTTCAACGCTGTAGTACTTGAGCTCGTCGCTAATGTACTTTGACACTGAGGGTCACGGACAAGCTCATGGTAGAGTCGCAACAGCTCCGCATCTGGTAGACGCTGGTAGTTTTCTCTGAGCCACGTCATTAGATTCGTGACCGGTAGCGAGTCAGCAAGTTCTTCCCTCAGAAGCTCTTCATCAACCCAGTTGATAATTGGACTGATTGGCGCTTCCTCTTCTTCCGGGAATGGCATAGAGCTAGGTTCAAAGTCCAAGAATTCTGCCATCAACTCACGTACCTCGTTACCCAATTGAATTTTAGTCACGCGGCTACTTTTCCACATTGGCAAACCTTCGGCATTCAGCCCTCGCGCTAAACCCTTTTTACGAACTTGGCTTAGTTGCTTGCTGATCACCGCTGAAAGTTGGTTGTGCTGCCTTGCTTCCTCTCTTAATGGAAACAAAGTATCGGCACATTGCTGAGTAATGACTCGTCCTTGGTATCGAAGATCTTTGACTTGATAAGCTATCTGACGCATTGCCAACCTTTGTTGATACAAAGATCCACGCATGGAAAGTATGTCAACGGCAGTATCCAATGCTTCTTCCGCCTTTTCTAATAAGGGGTAGAAACTTCCGCCAAGGCCGCTATCCATCATTTCGTTCATTGGTTCTACGTATTGGTCATACACTTCTAACACTTCATGGTAACGCCGTTCAATGGGCACATTGGTATCAGCTGATTTTGCCAATTCTGCTATTTCAAAGATGGCTTGTTTGTCCTGAGTTAACTGTTGGGTAATTTTTCTAACCAGTTCCGACAACCTGTTCGCGCCAGTACGAAGTAAATCGTTGTCCGCCAAATCAAGCCCTTCTAACACTTGGCTGGTGGCGTCTTTAATCGCATCAACTCGCGCTTTAAGTACCGCTGATAGGCCTAACTCATGCTCTTGGGTTAAGCCTCTGACAAAGTCCACAACTAGAGTGTTTAGCTGATAGTCGCTGCTGCGATTGATAGGCTGCAATATGTCTGCATTAACAAGACTGGTGAGCACAGTATTACTTTCCGCATTTTTGCTTTTGTACTGATTGATCACCTGTTCAAGTATTCTCAGCTCAAACGCCGGAAACTCTCTCGAAAGCCGAGTTAACTGCTCAACCACCTCCCAATGTTGGTGTAGCTGAAAGGTGAGACTTTTAGGTGCCGCCATCTGTCATTGCCTTATTTGTAAAATTAAATCCCAACAAACCTATCTCTACGTTGACTCTTAGATACCCCTTCAATAATATGACGTCAGTAGCGACAGGTAAATACTGAATACATGCACACGTCGCAAAAATGGACAGGAAATAAGCAATATGAAGAAATGGCCAATACGCTGGGATTTATTGTTTCGCTACCGAGTGATCGAAATTATCGCGTTATGGGAAGGCAGGCTGACTACCAACCATTTAATACAAAACTTTGGCATTGGTCGGCAGCAAGCTTCTAAAGATATCAACTCTTACCTTTCGGATATTGCACCTGGTAATTTGGTGTACGATAAGTATTTAAAAGGCTATAAACCTAGTGAGAGCTTTGAACCCAAACTCACCACGGGCCATGCTGATGAATACTTGCACATCTTGTCACGCAGTGAAGATATGGCGGCAACATTCGATTCGCTTGATATGGGTTTTGACCATACCACCTCTGTTCGCCCTATCGCACGAAATATTTCCCCAGATATATTACGTCCACTAGTTCAAGCAATACGAGAGAAAAAACGTGTCGATATATGCTACATGTCATTAAAGAATGGAATTGAAGAAGAGCGGATCATATCTCCTCATACTCTCGTTTGTACCCCAGTGCGATGGCACGTTCGCGCTTATTGTGAGCACTCAAATGGTTATCGCGATTTTGTATTAAGCCGAATTCGTGGGGTGCCCGACCTGAACGATAAAGCACAGTACAGTAAAAGTGAAGATGTACTCTGGAATACTGCTATTAATATAGAACTCAAAGCCGATTCTAGACTTAAGGATGAGAAAAAAAAGGTGATCGAATATGATTTCGCTATGAACAATGGTTTACTAACAATTGAGACTAATGCCTCTTTAATTCAATACGTACTCGATGCTTATAACATCAATATCTACACTCAGAATGCGGTTCCTGAAGGGCAGCAACTCGAAATAAATAATAGACAGGAACTCAAACCATATTTGCCTTATTAGTCCCTTAAAATAAAAAAGACACGGTTTGTGCCTTTTAGATTGAGGTTACTGGCGACATACAGCCAGCTCCCCCAAAGGCACACTTTTAGCCTTATTGTCTTCATCCCAAAACCGCTGTTTGCGTACTTTCCAGCCATGATACAGATAGTTATTTTCCGTTCGGTAATTGCCAGCCCCCATCGAATAGTTTTCTCGATGTTCCTTGCTTTGGGTTTTGTCATGCAAGAACGCCGTATCAGGATGATTTAAACAGGCTTTACGCATCTCAGGGAAGCGTTGCAGGGTGTGTTTAGACCAAGATAAGATGATAGTTTTAATGGTTTTGGATTCATAATCACCGGTATGTGGACAACTGTTTTCACTGTCGTATTCAGTTAAAGTAGCTATGATGGCGGCCTTTGCCCATTTGGGAATATCTAAGCTTTGTTGAAAGGCTTCTTCCTGTTGCTGGTGGAGACGAATGGCTTCTTCTCGGGCTTTGACCTGTTCGCGTCTTTGGGCTTCTTGCTCACGCTTGACTTGTTCGATGATGTGATTTGCCTTCGCTCTGGCTTGTTGCACTTGATTTCGGTCGAGTTGGTATGTCGAGATAAGCTTCATCAACTCAAGCTGGTGCTCTTCTCGCATCCAGGTCATTTCAGGTTTATCGTGATTTTGCTGGTGGTAGTCATACACCGACAAGCAATGGTCGCTAAACCCTAAATCATTCATGTTACAGCCTAAGTCCAAACGGCACTTGTGCTCACTGTCATCACTAAAGGTGACCGTGACAAAGGTCTTATCATAACCACCTTTAGGGTTATCTAACGCCACTTCTAGCGCTTTTTGCTCAAAATCCTCAAAGTCCCAAACATCACCGGTTTGAAACTGGCGAGATTCAGAGCCGTGGATGAATACGGTAGTCGGAGTGATCTTTTTATTGGATGCTGGTTCACTATTAGATGATTTCATGATGTATTCCTTTTTTATTATTTGAATGCAAGAGCTACAGGCACAACAAATCACTACCAATAGACGGCGCTCAATCTGGTGTACCTTGGTTTATGTGTTAATGATGCAGGCTGGGGTTTTCTTGCTGGTGGATGCACTTGAAGCAGTGAGGATAGATGGTGTTAACCAATCAGCATGACTTTAATGTCATCAAACTGGTTAGCGTTCATGGCGTTTAAAAACGCGCCTTCCCACTGCTGATAGAGCTTAATCGCCTTTGGGTTATCCTCCATTTTCTGCCAATCCCCTTTAGGCGTTAATAAGCATTTACCGGATTGAAAATCAAAATCTAGCCAGCGTGTTAATGCGATAGATTGAGCGGTTAAATAACCATAAACGCTAATGTAAGCCAGTTCCCATTGATGAATATCTCTTCGCTTTAGCGCTATCTCAACAGGCCTTAGACCGCCTAATTCAGCCTTGTATTGGCTATCTTTAATGCGGATGGTTACGTAATGGATATTGTCTAATGTTAGCCTTGATGTTTTCGTAAGGTGCTCATGAACAGATTTGATAATGGCCCCTTTTAAGTCATGGTGAATATCGATAAACGAAATAGGATTAATGGTCATAATGCACATGCACTGCCTCATGTTTGGTGAGTCATCGTAAGCGACGAAAAAGCCGCCAGAATTGGCGGCTGAGTGAGTGGAAAAGTAGAACGCTTTTTAGTGTTCGTTAACGGCGATTTTACTGGCGCTGCTTTTGCTCTTATCCGAACCTTGCTGAGTGGTTTCAGCTTTTGGCTTATACTCTTTCTCCGTGAGCTTCTCGGATTTATCAGTTTTATGATTTGCTGGGTAACCACAGTTAATCGCGCCACTTTGACACATTTCAATGTTAGAGCCGCCTAAGCTACCGCCTTGAGCTAATGCTGATTCAGGGGTAAGTGTTAATAACGAGGTGATGAATAATAACGTTGCTTGAATGTTCATAATGCTTTCCAGTTATGATGCCAATCTTTAATTGGTAAATGTAATGTGATGGTGAGTGTTGTTGCTTTATTGATAAACGAGTTGCAGCGCCTCAATAAATTGAATAGAGATGGATTTAGCCTCCTGTCCGTATTTTTGGGTTTCTCGGGTTTGATAAAGTAAAAAGGTGCCCTCCTCTTTAACTTGCAGCTCAATCGGCATGATTTTTTGTTCACGCGAAGTTACGCAACCGGATACGTAATAACGCATCAGTAAATGTTGCTCTCGGTATAACGCCGATAAAATAAGCTCAACCGTAGGGCTAAGCGGCTCAGTTAACCAATGACCTAATCGCTCAGGCGCTATGGTGAGTTTTTTGAGCCAATGCTTATCGCGCATGTATTCATTGAAAAGCTGAAAGCGCTCATAGTGAGGTTTTAAGTGCTCACTCAAACGATGACGAATTTCCTTGGGAAGTAAGGCGTTAAGGTGAGCTTCTACTAGATAAGCCACAAGCTCGGTGTGTGAGAACCGCTCTAATAATGAGGCCCGGTAGCGAATGCCATGGGTTCGACCAAGCAACACTTGCTCAATGCCCAGTAGGTTTCGGACACGTTCATTATTTAAAATGCGACGTACGGCATGGTAATCGGTCGAGCTGCCTCTATCGATGACCGCATCGGCCAGCTCTTGGTAAGTGATTGGCTTCGCGGGCGGATGTGGTATCACCTCGGCTAAGCACAATAAGGTTTCGATAGTTTTAAGTTGATGTTTTGGCACAGCAAGGCGTCGCCTGTCGTTATTTAATATGACACCCGAGGATAAACACGACCTTTGCATATGGTGCAAAGTAAAAATTATTGTCTTAAAAGTTGTATGGATATTGAGCTTAGTCACACTTTTGCTATGGATAATGATGACCGCTAGTACTCATCCACCCACAACAAACACACCACTAATCGCATAACGGATAAGGTTGCATCGGTTTCTTTCAAAGCAGACTTATTTATCTGATAGCGCAACCACCAACCTTGACTGTTAAGCACCAAGGCTTGCGGCATTAAACGCAGTGATTGACCGATGAACACACAATCTATTTCCCGCTGGTTCAGCATGGCTTTCTTTATCGGACTTAATATGGTGAGGTATCGCTTAGGCAAGATAGGCAACTCAATCTCAATATGCTCCAGGTAATTCTTCCAAAACGCCGATGAAAGTAATCGTGTTTGATTGTCTTCCAATCGGGTGGCTAATTGCAGGGAGGTGCCATCAGGCAGTAAGGGATAAAAGTAACGAGACAGCCAATACAGCAGCGCATCTTGATGATAAGTAACAAATAGCTGGTGGCTCGATTGTCGATATAAGTACTGTTTCTCCCCTTTTCTCTCCTCAACAAACCCCGCCGTCACCCATGCCTTTAACCAACGGCGCAAGGTATGATTCGAGCAAATTATTCCAATCGATACGCATTGCCCATGCAGGGATTGTAACGTTGTCCAAGACCGCCTGGGCAATACATGATAAAGCCTGAGCATGGATTCAAATTGACGCATCATTTCCCCTATATTGTTATGATGAACCGTATAAGCCAATATAGAAAAACCCAAGATACTCATTCACTATCTTGGGCTTTTGGCTAGTAAGGTGTGTATGCAAAGCGTATGCACCGTCTCATTCGTGCTTGGTTTGAATCGGCTCTACGACCATTACCTCTTCTTGATAACAGAGAAATGGATGGCGGTCTTCACGCATGCCCAACACCGCCATGGTTGAGCCAATCGCAATGGAGGCCATCACCCCGCCTCCACTTAAACGCCCCACAGGACCAAATAAAGGGGATGCGGTCATCAATCCGGCAATGGTTGTGGTATGAGTGATAACTTGCCCAAGAGTGTTACCCCAATCTGGCTGAGCACTTCTGAGTTGACTGGATGATTTCATAGACGCTCCTTGGGGTTAGCGCAATACGCGTTATCGTTCACCGTAACCTGGTGGGTGCAGTAACTCCCCATCTCAAGGTAAGAAAGAAAACTGCTCTCCCAAAGCTGGTACATGTTCAATACTTCTTGATTGCCCTTTATGGGTTCCCATTGAATATGCGGATGCACCAAACAGCGCCCAGATTGACAATCAAAATCCAGGTTACGCTCAAGCTCAGGATAAACATTACCGATATAAGCAAACGTAGTAATGTAGGCCAGTTGCCAGCTCGAAGATTTGATTGAAGCACGTTGCAGTTGAATTTCAACTGGATGAAAACCGCCATTCTCGGCGCTGTAACTTTCATCACGAAAATTAAATGTGATGGATTTAGCCTGAAGTAACTCGCTTTCAAAATCAGACGAGGGTTGAACACAAGTGACAACGTTATTTAATGCTGTCACTAATGCATCAGATATCGGCAACAACTCAGATTGAATGGATAATGCCTTCATATCTTCCCCCTTTCAGCAAATGACACACAACCATTACCCACCACAATATGGTCAAGCAAACGCACATCCACCAGCTCACAAGCGGCCTTAATACGCTCCGTAATGGTGATATCCGCGCTCGATGGCTCTGGCTCACCTGAGGGATGATTATGAGCAATGATGAGAGCTGCCGCATTTAGCGCCAGTGCTGCTTTCACCACCTCACGAGGGTAAACCGAAGCGGCATTAACCGTGCCATAAAATAATTGTTGGTATTCAATTAAACGGTTTTGATTATCCAAGAACATCACCGCAAAAATTTCGCGCTCTTGTTTTGCCAACTTGCAGCTTAAAAACTGCTTGGTTACGGAAGGATTGGTGTAGGCATCTTGTCCGATTAACGTCTCGCCAATAACTTCGGCAGCTTTTTCAAGTAGCTCCATAGCGGTAATGGGTTTTGGGAAATGATAATAGACCGGCTTATCACCTTGGGTTGGAATAATGAATGTATTCATCTAGCGTTCTCCTAAAATGAAAAAAGCCCGCAAGCACAAGGCTCACGGGCAGGTTCATGAGGAGAATATAGATGTGTAGATTTTTGGTTTTAAACCAGAATAAATAAAGTAGCTATAGTCCTGTATCATCTCAAAATAAAAATTTATAACCAAGTGAAACCATGAGAATACTAAGTGATATCGAAATAGTTCGCTGAATCAATTTCTCACCATACTTCATAGCTGATGAGCTCCCGACATGATTACCTAATAAATTCATTGCAACTAAAGGTATCGCTAACATATACAAGACATTACCAGCCATCATGAAAGCGATTAACGCTCCAATATTAGAGGAAAAATTAAATAATTTCGATGTGGCTGATGAAGAAACCAAATCAAATCTCAGTAAGTAATGTAAAGCTAAAATCAAAAAACTACCTGTACCAGGACCAAAAAATCCATCATAAAAGCCAATAACAAATACAGCAATTGGAACGCCAAATAGAATGACGGATGTATTGATTGGTTCTACGTCCTTTACATTACTATTTTTCTTTGGAAGGAAAGATAAAATAATTCCGAAGGGGAGCATAAAAAGAATTATTTTCCCTATTGTCTCTGGATCAAAATACAAAATTGCTTGCGCTCCAGCATACGCACCAACTAAACCTGCGGGGATGCCAGTTGCTACCGCACTCCAAATTACCTTTTTATTTAAAATAAAATTTCGAATTGCAGCTATTGTTCCTAATGTACTCACCACTTTTTCTTGACCAAGAGCTAATTGAGGCGGTAATCCGGCAAGAATAAAAGAAGGTACTAAGATTAGCCCGCCACCACCAGCCACTGAGTCAATAAAACCAGCTGCAAAAGCTGATACCATTAGCGCAATTAATATCAACAATGTAATATCATTACCAAAAATTTCCATATTTACATTTCCTGTTAAAATTATCGATCGTAAATTTTAAATAACGCAGAGGTATCCATACGGCCAAAACCTTTTTGCTGCAAAGATTGGTACTCTCCATCTATTTTCTTTGTTAACGGGAGCTCTATCTCCATCTTTGTTGCTTCATTTAAACAAATACTGAGATCCTTATGCATCCAATCGATAGCAAAACCAAAATCAAATTTACTTTGGGACATAGTGATAGCTCTATTCTCCATTTGCCACGAACCAGCTGCACCATGTCTCAACACATCAACCAACTCGTTAATATCAAGCCCAGCCTTTTGGGCCAGAAAAAGACCTTCGCTTAATCCATTTAATACACCTGCAATGCAGATTTGATTGACCATTTTACTGCGTTGTCCTTGCCCATTCCCTCCCATTAGAGACAAATGCTTAGCATAACTTTTCATTACTGGTGTTACTCGTTCAAAATCATCCTGCTCTCCACCACACATTACCGTTAAAGCAGCATTTTCAGCACCCGCTTGACCTCCAGATACAGGGGCATCGATAAATGAAACATTATTTTCCATACACGCTATAGCCAACTCTTCTGCAAGCTCAGCCGATGTTGTTGTATGATCAACAAGAATAGAGCCTTTCTGCATGCCAGCAAGCACCCCATGTTCTCCATATACCACACTCCTAACGTCGTCATCATTTCCTACGCACAAGAAAACAATGTCAGAGTTAGTCGCTGCTAATTTAGGTGTTGATAAATATTCACCTTTGTACCGTTCAAGCCATTGCCATGCTTTATTTTCCGTACGATTAAACACTTTAACCTTATAACCTTCATCAGAGAGATGACCAGCCATAGGGAATCCCATTACACCTAAGCCTATAAAGGCTACGTTATTTACATTCATGTTATATCCCTCAATCCTTTCCTATATGCTGAAATTTTGGTGTAGCAGGAACCATACGTTTTAATGTGCTCATCCCAAACATACGAATTAACCAACGATCTGAACCATCAGATCTAGATTTAAACCCTTCTCGACTATGTAAAAGACGCTGATTTTTAATCACTAATAGGTCACCAGGTTGATAAACCATATAATGCTTTAAGGATTCATTTTGTAACTGTGCTTCTAGCATAACTAACGCAGCGGCGGCACTTTCTGTAAGTGGCGTTGTATTTTCTTTATCGTAACGGCATAGCATCAAACCATTTTGATCAATAACTAAGATAGGAAGGCGGCTAGAACGCGATTGCGAAAATGAATCCGGTCTGTTAATACAAAAGTTTGGTTGACATAACTCATTCACCACACCATGACTTAAATACCCAATTAAGTCATCCAGTAAGATAAAATTGGATTTAACCTTAAGGTCGGAACGTAAGGCCATTAAAGATAAAAATTCGGGACAGCCACTTCTATCCGTAATCCTCTCACAGGCTAATGGTAAGTCAGGATTATCAACATGATGACCAAAGGTAAAAGTAGAACCATGCGACGATTTTTCATTTTGAGCATTTAATGCAGGTACAACATGCCTAAATAAAAACCCATTATTTTCACTTTGATATGAAACAGGCTCAATTCCTGCCAATTGATATATGCCAATATGTATAGCGCTAGCTAAAGGAATTTTTGATGGTGGAATATAACCATTATAAGGTGTCGCGCATAAATTATTATCAACAGGTAAGCCTCGAATAATCAAGGCACTACGGGCATTATCTGATTTAAAGCTTTGAATACTTTGAAGTACATCCTCTTCCAAGCTAAATTTCACTATATTCCCTAGCCACTCTCGTATGTTAAGCCATTCATTATCATCACTTATTCGCAGATTACTAAAGGCACTTTTAAGTTTGTTTGCAGCCTCATAGGATACATGCACTTCTTGAACCGCTCTCACCTCATCAAGCATCCCTACTTTTTTACTTTCCATCTAAAAATCCTAAAAAATTATACCAAAAACAAAATGACATACACCAATATCATAACCACAAGGATACAATACGCAATTGAAATATGTCAATTTGAATTTTTTCCGTTTTATGAAAACAATCAAATAAAAAGGACATATGTTATAATCAAATAAAAACAGACTAATTCAGAGAGGTAGTTGTTGGTGAGTAATAGTAAATTTATTCGCATTGCAGAAGTTATCGAACAAAAAATTGAGTCCGGTGAATTCCCACCAAGTTCAAAGTTACCAACTCATAGATTGCTTGCTGAAGATCTGAAAACCACACCTGCAACTGTTGCAAAAGCTTATAAGTTACTCAGTGACAAAGGGTGTTTAGAATCCTTCATTGGTCGCGGCACTTTTGTTCGAGCCAGCTCAAAGCTTGATAAAGCTATTCAAGCAACCGATCAAGAAACTGATTTTAATTTCTCGATACTTCAACCTTGTTTAGAAAAGAACCTATCAGCATTGAAGAGTGCCTATAAACAAGCGGCTGAATTACTGACCCCCTCCGTAATCGGGTATGCAGAACATTCTGGCCACAAGGCACATAGAGAAGCTGGAATAAAATGGGTTAATAAATACGGCTTAAAAGGTGCAACTGAAGAAAATATACTGTTGACTAATGGTGCACAGCACGCTTTATCTTTAATAATTGAGACTATAACCAAGCCTGGTGATACCATTTTAGTCGAACAACTTACCTATCCTGGTATTCTAGCAATAGCAAACTTGTCAAATCGTCGTGTGGTAGGTGTAGAGTTAGATGAATATGGCTTATGCCCAAATGCTTTAAGTTCTGCTATCGATGAATATAGCCCGACAATGATAATTACTATTCCTAGCCATCAAAATCCAACTGGCATTTCAATGCCAGAATCACGAAAAAAAGAGATAGCAAAAATTATCAATGAAAAAAAAATCTGGCTTGTTGAAGATGATATTTACTGCTTCTTAGACGATGAACCTGTAGCCCCTATCGCAAACTTTGCTCCAGATTATACTTTTCATATTTCATCTTTATCTAAGGCGATTAGTCCAGCTATGCGCTGTGGATACTTAAAATCTCCAGATAGTCAAGTAACTGCCCTCAACGCGAGTATCAGAACAAATATTTGGTTAGCATCACCAATTAATTTTATAGTCGCAACTCTACTTATTGAGTCAGGCGATGCTTTTCAAATAGCTACCCAACAGCGAATAATTGCAAATGAAAGACAAAAGATGGTCAGGGAAATATATCCTTCGATAGAATTCAATTCTTCCGGCTACCACATCTGGCTACCCTTACCAGAACACTGGCAACCGGATCGATTCGCCATGGAAGCTAAAAGCCGAGGGATCATAATTACCAGTGGTAGCTATTTTTGCGCAAATAATAAAAGCACAAAATACATACGATTATCCTTAATGTCGATTGGCAGTAAAGAAAGATTAAGAGATGGATTGCATGAGCTACAGAAATTATTGCATTCAGATCTAAATAGTTTTTTTCCATACTAAAATGCTCTGAGTTTTAGCGTAACTAGCACTCTTAAAATATTTGAGTGTATATTAGTCAATACAAGCCAGCACCACACTGGCTTGAATCTCACTAATCACTTTGACCCTACTCTGCCATGATTCTTAAACCCAACCAGAAACTTAACTTTATGCTTGATAGGCTTTCGCTAGTTTATCCAAAAATTCATGTAGCTTTTGGTTCATCTCATCATAATCATGATTCAGTAACACTTGGGGCTCATCAACGAAACGGTAGTTTACTGCCTCGCTGAGATCATCATTTTCGATGAGCAAGGTTACAACTTCTTTAGTCAATTCCATATGACACTGAAAACCAAACACCAAATCGCTATAAGCAACGATCTGTCGAGGACAGCCTTCACTGTACGCAATGACTTTTGCATCTTGAGTTAGTCCCGGCATATCGTTGTGCCAGTGGCCCACTTCCAGAACGGTGCCAAAATGGTCAAACAGTGGATGTGTAATGCCGTCCTTGGTTAGCGTGATGGGGAACTTACCAATTTCACGTTCAGGGCTATGCTCATAGTGAGCACCTAATGCTTCACCAATGAGTTGAGAGCCCAAACAAATACCAAGTACGACTTTTCCAGCATCAATCGCTTTTTTAATTACCGCCTGTTCACCTTTGGCATCGAAGTGAGCACATTGCTCGATAGTGGTCACAGGATCTTGTGGGCCACCCATGACAATCAGAAAATCGATATCATCTACCTTTTTTGGAAGAGATTGACCAGCATAGACTCGAGAATAAGTCGTGGTGTAACCGCGAGCTTTAGCCCAGGACTCATAAGCTCCCGGAGCTTCAAAATGTTCATGGATGATAAAGTGAATGTGCATTATTTGGCCTTTTGGTTTTTTGCTATCAATTGACTGACGATGTTATATCAAAACCAAATGGCGTAATTTATAATAACTGACAAATAATGTAGATAAGTCGCCAATTATGAAAGCTAACGATTTAATTAGAGATTGTCCGAATACACAATTTATAACGAAAAAGACCATCATGCCTTCTGGTTATATTGATGATTTCCATTTGCATTCATGGCACCAAATCGTCTTTCCTCGTCAAGGTTTATTACAATCAGATATAGCTAATAGAAGTGCAATAGTCCCTCATAATGGGATGCTCTTTATCCCCGCCAATACCATTCATAAATCTGTTGCAATTACAGACACACAATTTTTAGCGATTTACCTCAATCCTAACAAGCATGTGCAGTATGGAAGTGAGCCTAAATCTTGTCAGGTAAACGCTTTCCTAAAAGAGTTGATACTACTTTTATTTGAAAGCGATACGCTCTCACAATCGGAATCCAACTTGGTACATTTGTTGACGGTCTTACGAGATCAAATCGAGGCAGCAAAAAGTTATGAAATACCACTTCTCATCCCTACGGACAAACGTCTTTTATCTATTTTTCTACAGCTTAAACAGCAACCTGACATACCGTTTACGTTAAAAGAATGGGCAAAAAAAGTCGGAGCATCTGAGCGCACATTATCCAGATTATGTACGAAAGAGTTCTCTCAATCATTTGCTCTGTGGCGACAAAATATAAGGCTGGTTTTATCTCTGCCATTATTAAGCTCGAAAATGAGCATACAGGAAATTGCTATGGAGTTGGGATACGCATCTGATTCATCCTATGTACAGGCTTTTAAAAAGCTGTTCAATCAGACACCAAGAAAATACCGCACTGCAAATCTATAAACGAGTACAGACTCTTTAATACACAGGTGACACCACTTTTGGAATTATTTTGGATAAGGGAAATCCACGCGAATAAGCATATGCTCAGATTGGACTCTAAATTATAAAGGGGTAAAAAAACAAGCCAGCGCTACACTGACTTGAATCCTACGAATCACGTTGACCCCACTCAGCCATTACTCTTAAACTCAACCAGCAACTGATTATTAACTAAATCTTTGCCGATCTTATAATCTGGGTTATAAGTATAAAGGTTGTGATACATGATCCCAGCTATTGCACCAGCACCGACCAACGCTGTTACACCACCAGCAAGGCTTAATCCACAAGCGGCAACTCGACCAATGGTATAAACACGACAACGCAGCCCTTCAGTTTCAATCGCATGTTCAATACGCTTAGTGGCTTCGAGCATATTCCCACCTAAAGCAATCACTTCAAATGACTCACCGCTTTTCACCAGGCTAGATAACTTCTCTGGCAACAAATCCTCAAACGTCAGCTTGCGTACTTCTTGTGTAATCTTAGCTTTGTGCTTTCTTTTAAATAGAGCCATAAGTTATTCCTCGGTATCTAATGGCTGCTTTGCACCACACTCAGGACAAAACTTGATACTGACCTCCCCCAATAGACTCCCACATGCTTTACAAACAATGGTATCTTGCTTTTTACGCAACATGGCAATATGAATAACGCAAGGAATAGTGACGCTGTATGCAGGGCCTGCAATATCTACTGCCGTCCATACCCCACTTATCACCCACCCCATGGGGCCGCTTAATATAGAAGCCCAGCGCATTAAGGCAGCATTCGTACCGAGCATTAATCCTCGGCCAAGTACTACTCTGGCAATTTGGTTAGCAATGATAAGAGTCAGTTGATACGACTTAAAACCACCAGCACGAAAAGCAGCAATAGCCAAACTGGTCACGCTACCTTTTAATGACACATCGCCATGGCCGACCTCTTTTAAGATTTCGAGTTGATCTTCCTCTGTCATGTGACCGATAGCGTCAGTCAGCAACTTCTCTAAAATGGCGTTTTCCATCTCCACCACACTATCGCTTTTACTGACCGTCGCTTTCAGTTTCTTAGCAACGTCATAAACGATCTCATGATAGTTAGGGCCTTCTTTTCGCCACACATTAGCAAACGAATTACCACCCATATCGCGAATTTCTTTGGCGATAACGCCATAGTATTTTTGATGATTAGGGGCGTGTTTTTTATACGCTTCATGGCAGGTTAAATCTTCGGATAGTTTCTTCTTCAGATAATCCACTAATGGACTTAAGTCGTCATTAGAGGCTTTGCACAGTACGGTATTTAACGCCGTATTTGGATTTGGAATAATGATTGAAATGGAAGCCATGTTAATTCCTTATTGTTGAATAATGGCTTCATCTTAATGATAGAAATTGCACTATATGCAAAGTATGCATAGATAGGAAAACTTGTGATTTAAATCACAGATTAAATATCATGAAATACGACAGTAAAGTGTTTATTACCTCAGTAAGCAAAAAGTAGCCATGAAAAATATGGCTAACGGCATGGTCACCTCACGGTCTACTTTCTATCCATTACTGCGTCCAAACACATGCTGATAACATTCAAAGCGTTTTGTATCCACTTTGCATAGATAACTGGCCCGGTAAAGTAGGTCTGCTAATGAATCGTTATCGTAGTTTGTATTGATGTGATATACCCCATTTTTACAAAAGTGAACCAATGCACCATACATATCCATATCGTACAGAGGGTGATAACCTAACGCACTTAACCATGCCTTTTTTATCCTTGCTGCCATATTCCCCTTTATTTCTTTATAGTTACCTAGACTTGTGTAAGCATTGCCATTAAACATTATCAATACGTGATAGTGTGGCCCATTACTCGTATCTTGCTCCCTACACCAGATATAAGAAACTTTAGTTTGATGAGCGTAAGGGTTATTTCTCATCGCCATCGCTCGATTATGTTTGATTTGTTCTCGTAAAGATTTAAAGAATTTATTGATAACTTGATTATCGTATTGCTGCATGCCATTTACAGGAAAGCGTAAATCAACACGCACGGCAAAGACTCTAGGGTGCCGCTTTAGCGTATGAGCAATGGTTTCAAAAGTGCGTTCTAAGTACTGTCTCACCAGTGGGCCTTTACGGGTATATACAGAGTAACCTTGATATTGATTGGCCGTATACAAAGAAAAGTTTTTCGGGGTATTGTTTTTCATCGTTGTTGTCCTATGAGTTGTTTTTTCATAGAACAAGGTGATGTTGTTTATTTTATCCGATGGGTCATGTCATAAGGCCATGACTCTTGCTTAGATACTGATTGAATCACTTCAGGACATTGCTTAATAGATAGCCCTACTTAACTTGATCTTTTATCTAATTATTACCTATTAGGTTATTTATCTACTGATACTAGTTACTTAGTGTATACCTATCGGTTACTGGCTATACCTTGCTATTACTCCAAGGGTATACTACTAATACCGAGAATGCGGATTTTAAATCACTCGAATTTTCAATGCTTCAAACTGCACGCTTTTTTAATCAAACCTTATAAAATAAAGGTTTCTGATTACCCGCCAAAAAGTAGGATTATTTGGAAGTAAAATACCCCGTTCTTACTTCCTAAACCCTCCTTTAAAATTAATATCTCCAATAAATAACGGGATTGCCACCTAATGAGCGATGCGCAAGCCATGACAGTTGATAGTGCATAGCATTAACTTCAGATTGTTTGTCTTCATGTTTCATATTGACTTCCCATTGCTCGCCCACATCAGCCCAAGCTTTCAGAGAATCGAATTGAAAGTGGTTCAAACCTATCGTATCAGCCCATGCATTTCGTATCTGAGTTTGTAAATACCTCGGGTGTGAAGTTGCTCTTCCTAGCTTTCGGTATTCAGAGCGATTAAAAGCGAAAATAACCAGCGTGTGATAATTCCCTACATTCATTGTCAAAGCATGATAAGGCTTGCAGCCAAATTTACCTGTTCGCCTGAAGATGAACTCTTTCTCTAATCGATAATTCAGATTATCAAAGTAAGCCCTCATTAAAACGTCTTCGGTCTTGGAATCTGCTGTGGGCGCTTTCAAGTTGGTCGCTTTGGGATTATGCCCTAAATGATGAATGAGTGGCCCTTGCCGAGATGGATGTGACAATGCAACACAAACCATTAAACGTAATGGGTGCACTTGGAGAGTATGCTCTAATGCATGCCTACAAATCGATAGCGCCCCTAGCCTTGCTTGCGCTAATGGGTAGGCTAATGACTTTCCTCTGTAGGCATGCGCACTGTAAGTACTGTGATTTAAATTACTGATTAATAATTGCTTGATAGCGAATGGCATATTCATTGTATTTTTCTTTCTAAATTGATGGGAAGCGTTGAGAGACCAAATTGAACCGATAGCTTGTTAAAGAACCATCGGCTCACATTCATATTTGGCTATATAAAATGATTTTGAACTTAATCTTGACGGCTTTGCTGGACCATACGGTCAATCCACTCATTGATATCGCTCTCTACCCAAGCGACAGCTCTATCGCCTAGACTCACCGTTTTAGGAAAGGTGCCTTCATTCATTTTTTTATAAATACTCGAACGGCTTAAAGCGGTTAAGTTAATGACTTCTTTTAATCGAATTAATCTCATGATTTCTTCCTCGTAAGGTTTATTTCATGAGTAATGAGTGATTTGTTTTTTTATACACGGAGAGATATGACTGGTGCCAAAGTTGTGCTTATTATCGCCATACCCTTTGGTTTCTGATTTAGCTAAATAACGTAATCGCTGAAAGGCTGAATTACATTACTCCGTATAATCATGCCCCATGCATTCCACTGATCATGACAACTATCGGAAAGTTACACCAAGGTGTCATAGTTCAAATCATTAATACCAAGCACACTTAGCCAATACTTATAAATTATCCCTGATAAGCCTTACCTTAAATAGTCGATAGATGACGACATGTTAAAAAGCATTTGGATTTATAAATATCAACACATGGTAATTGCGCATATCACTGAGATTGATTTATCGACACCAAACATTGGCTAATTGAGACTTGTGAACACAAATTTTATTTCGTTGATTTCGGCTCTCTCTAGCTTTAATCCTTGCTTTTAACGATTCAAAAAATCGACTCAACAATCGGCTATCATCTTGGCCCCCTTCGGGTAAATGAAGGTCAAATTTCACCATTAGCGAATCGGAATGATTATGCATCGACCGCCTCATAACATGTTCAATCGAGAGTAAGTGATCGGGGTGACTGTTAGCTGCATATTTGTCTAAAGTCTGCCATTCATGAAAGTCGCTTTTTTGGTTTTTAAGAAGGTTTTGAAATGAGTTCATTTGCACTCTCCTGTGATTAATTTCATAGGAGGTGATGCATTGTTTGGTTTATCGATTAGATATCTGATTAGATAGATTGGATTGGTGCACTGCTACTAACAATGTGTTAATGCCAACATTACCGACAGACTCGCAATTTATACAAACAAGCATATTTTGACATAAAGACCTAGCTTATAAGTCATTAAGGTGGCTATTTTTCAGCGATTACAATAAACTATAAGCAATTTATTATGACTTTAAGTTATCTATATATAACCTTTAATGAATTAACATATCAACTTTTTTACTACTTTATTATTACAGGATTGCATGTGGCTAGACTCATTGATAGTACAAGAAAGCTCAATAAATCACAGATAGAACTCTATTTAGCACTCGAGTATTTATATAACAACAAGCAATGTAACCGACCTGCTCCGCATGGACTCTTTTGGTTTAATCAATACACTGCAATCCAATTAGAAGAAGAACTAAACCAGTTTCTTCAAGCTGCACACTTGGAGTATTCAGAAGTCGAAAAAGAGATAAATGTCTATATTGACTCAAAGATCATTAGACCTGAAGAGGTTCCTTGGCTCGATAAAACAAACTCAAGGATGTGTTTTTTTATCTGGATTAACTGCATAAAATCTCAACCAGAGCTGTACTCACCAACCTTGCCTCAAAGGCTAGTAACAGATCCTATGGCACTACAAATATTCAGTGACTATTACCTTAGATACATATTGCCAAATTCTAGCCCTACACGTGAAAGTTGTTTTGATGAATCCTTAGCATTCTTAAGTATTTCAGATGTTATAAAAAGTGAAAAACTCAATTTTATTAACTTTGTTTATAAACAATTCGCCATAGCCAGTGAGTTTGAACCTTTTAACTGGCTAGGAAAAAAAATTGAAACCTCATGGGCTATCGATTATATCGATAACCAATTTAAAAAAATAAACTTTCATTCAGGGTTTTTACCTCAAGCCCTATTAAACTATGACAAACAAAATATAATAATTTTAATGTTTGATATTAGTCACACGATACCTCAACAGATTAAATCTGAATGGATCATTAATTTAAAGAAAAGTTGGAATCAAAAAATACAAAGGAATAACTTAGATAAAAAAGGAAAGAAAAATTATAATTTTATAATGAATAAGGATGTCCAAGAAAATTTAGACTATATTAAGTTACACTGGGAAGAGATGGCGAATAAAAACAGCACTGAGCCTTGGGATACGAGAGTATTCCATCGAAACGAAATATTAGAAATACTAATAAAAAATGAAGCAAACAGATTGCTGAATAGATAAGTGGCTTTACAGCCACTATAATTTATTAAACCGTGCTCACATCACCTTTCTCAGATTTGTAACACTGTAACTTCCATAACTCGACTTTTCGATATGTTCACTCCACCAGCTCATTAGAGTTCGGCGGCGTTCGAGATAATCTGTACGGTTATAAGCCGCACGAATTTGATTTTTATCTGTATGGGCAAGTGCTGCTTCAATTACATCGTAATCAAAGCCCTGCTCATTCAACGTAGTACTTGCAAGCGAACGCAGTCCATGAGCAGTTGTTCTATCTTTGAACCCCATTCGACTCAATGCTTTATTCGCTGTCTCTGAATCTGTTGATACTTTAGGATTACGGCTTGATGGAAAGATAAATTCTCGATGCCCACTAATCGGTTTTATCGCCTCTAAAATAGCCATTGTTTGGTCTGTTAAAGGGATCACATGCTCACGGCTCATTTTCATGCGCTCAGCGGGGATAACCCACACTTTATTATCTAAATCTATCTCATTCCACTTCGCTCCCGAAGCTTCATTTGGACGTACCATGGTATGGAGTTGCCACTCAATCAAAAATCGTGTCACTTTTTGAATATTCGCAGTTGCAACAGTTTTAATTAGCTCATGCATTTCATGTGGTTGTAATGCTTTCATATGAACAACTTTATGCTTTTTAAACACATCACGTATACCAGACAATGGATTCGCCATGATCAAGCCACTATTCACTGCATAGTTCATGATTTCATTCATCAATTGAGCTGTGCGTTTTACTGTTTCAAGTAACCCTTGCTCTTCAATCGGTCTTAATGCAGCGATGGCTAATGGTGCGGTTAATTTCGTAACAGGAATTGCTCCTAGCTTAGGAAAAGCATACAACTCCAATTTCCTCCAGTTACCGTGAAGTGTTTTTTCTTTGATCCTTCCCTCCTTCGTTGCTTTCCATTGCTCAGCAACAAATAAGAATGTGGCATTCTGCTCTACAATTGCCATAGCTTTCTGCTCAGCTTTGGCCAATTGAGGATCTATTCCTTCAGAAATCATTCTCCTAGCTTCTAACGCTTTATCTCTCGCTTCAGCTAATGTCATATCTGGATAAGTACCAAAAGACAAATAAGTCACTTTATCTTGTGCTGGACGTTTATAGCGAAATTGCCATGAACGGGAATTATTAGGTCGAACACAAAAATAGAGATTTCCACCATCAGATAGGCGATAAAGCTTATCCTTGGGTTTTGCCGTCTTCACTTGGACCGCTGTTAATTTATAAGCCATACGCATCTCTCAAGTAATACCTAAATCTGAACCAAAACAATAGAAAATCAGGTATTACTTTTTGTGAGTTTTGTATTTTATTTCAATTGGTTATAAAAACAAAATCCAATAAAAAAGATAGTAAAGTAATACCTAACAACCCTGAAAAAGTAATACTAGCATTGTAAATTTATTCTTGGTATTACTTTTGGTATTACATGATAGCTTGGATTTTAAAAGACACTACAGGACGTTATTGGAATGTAAGTTATTGATTTTAATGTTTTTTAGATAAGAAAAAAGACATCCTAGGACGTCTTTAAACTTGAAGTTGGCGGTGAGTGAGAGATTCGAACTCTCGATACGTTTCCGTATACACACTTTCCAGGCGTGCTCCTTCGGCCACTCGGACAACTCACCGTAATTTGTGGGTTAAGGCTTTGCTTAACGAGGCGCTAATTTAATGATTCTACGGGGTTTGGTCAAGCGCTTTGGGCCAATTTCCTTCGTTTTGTGGTTAAGTGGTCAATATTTAACTGATATCGGCGCTTTTTTAATTTATGAGTAAACCGGAACGCGAAACCATTTGCGGCAGGCATCTAAGAAAACGCCGTAGACTACGCCCATTCCTCCGGCAATTACTGCGTTGCTAATCACAGCTATTACGATTTGATGCGGCGTTGCGCCGACGATCATAAGCAGCACCGCATATACGGGTGATTGAAAGGTAACGTATGCGAACATATCGGCAATTTTACGCATCCAAAACTGGCTGGAGACTCTTTGGCTTGAGCGTAGCACCCAGTCACGAAATAAACCATAAGGTAACGCTATCGCGATGTTAACGGGAATCGATAGGGTTCGTGATGCTAACGATTGCTGAAATGACATACCAGAGACAAATATTTCAATCGCCATACCGGCAACAAAGCCAAAGACTACCATGGCAAACATGTCCGCCGCTGCCTGGCGAAAACGTGCAGAATCAATACGTCGCATTCACTCACCTATTCGTAAAAAGGAGCCATAAAAGAGAATAAAATTCAAAAAATAAACCGCTAGAAAATTAGATGAGTGTTGCATGTGTTCACTACCCTACTCATTTAACGCGGATTATATAGACAATAAACCAACAAAATCAAAGCACAAAACACCATATAGATAAAATTAATTAGTCTTATTTTATATATATTTGATGGATAACCAGCCCGAATAACTAGATAAAGTCAACCTTTCAGTCACTTTAACTACCAAAAAGTTTTAGGCATGCGAAATGAGGCTAAACTGATACTTTAAGGTGTTCGCGCACTCACCTGCTTGCTATCATTAGCGCCTCTTTTTTTGATACACAACCGGAACCCTATAGGTAACTCTCGTGACTTTAAATGAATTGCTCAGCCAGCCTGAATTAGAAAACAAATTACTCAATGCCGAACAAACGCTTGGCTTTGTCACTGCGATGGCTGCGGCTCCGCATGTATTAGACCCATCTGAATGGCTACCGTATCTTTGGGGTGGTGAAGAAACCGCGCCGTTTGAATCTGCCGAGCAATTTGAGCAATACGCAGGGCTGATTGTGAATGAGTGGAACCAAACCCATGCAGCTTTATTAGAAGGCACTTGGGCATGGCCTGAGGGTTATGATTTAGATGAAGAAGAAGTGGTGACAGAATCGGTGCGTGATTTTGCTGAAGGCTTGTTACAAGGCTGGCAGCTAAGCCGCGATGATTGGGAAACCTTAATGCCAGAAGACAGTGAAGATAATGCACTATTGGGTGGCGTGCTGCTTTCAGTGAGCATGCTGTACGATCCGGAAACGGCGATCATGACCCTGTCTGAACAAGGCTTAACGGGCTTAGATGAATTTGCTGAGATTTATAATGCAATGCCTGTGATGTTGTGTGGGCTGTCTCAACGCGGTAATCAATTGGCGCAATCGTCGAAGCATTAATTTTCCCTAAGCCAGAATTTCGGGCTTTGCGCTTCTTGTAGATCGAATCAAATATAAAAGTAAAGCCAGTGTTGATGATTTCAGCACTGGCTTTAATTTTTTGTCGTTAATGATTCTAGCTGAGGTTATTTAGCTAATGAAGCATTAATATCAATCAGAACTTGGTTAGGCTGCTCAGCTTGTGTAATTGGACGACCAATCACTAAGTAATCGGAGCCAGCTTGCATGGCTTCTGCTGGCGTCATAATGCGGCGTTGATCGCCTGCTGCACTTCCTGCAGGGCGGATGCCAGGAGTGACCAGTTTAAACTCTTTACCAAGCTCTGCTTTTAACATTGAAGACTCATGTGCTGAACACACAACGCCATCTAAGCCACTTTGTTGTGTCAATTTAGCTAGACGCTTCACTTGCTCTTGCGGCTCGATATCTAAGCCAATACCTGCAAGATCGGTTTGTTCCATACTGGTTAATACGGTCACACCGATTAACAGTGGGCGGTCTTTGCCGTAAGGCTCTAGAATTTCACGAGAGGCCGCCATCATTCGCTCACCACCGCTAGCATGAACATTCACCATCCACACGCCCATTTCAGCAGCCGCTCTCACCGCTTTCGAGCAGGTATTAGGAATGTCGTGAAATTTGAGGTCTAAGAACACCGAGAAGCCACGTTGATGCAATTGACGCACAAATTCAGGGCCAAAGAAGGTGAACATCTCTTTACCCACTTTTAAACGACATTGATCCGGGTCGATATTATCCACAAAAGCAAGCGCTTCATTTTGGTTGTCATAATCAAGGGCAACAATTACTTTTGGATCGAACATCGGCTTTCCTCTAAATGTGTGATAAGTCGTCATTAAAGATATAACTCTCTGATTGACAAGAATTACTCACCATCTAACCCACGAATCGGTTTAATGGTGCCCCACCCTTTACAAGATGGGCAATGCCAATAGATAGAGTGCGTTGCAAAACCACATTGTCGACACTGGTAATGTGGCTTAGCTTTCATTTGTACACCAACCATTTCTTGTAGGGTGGTTAAACTGTCTTTGGCTCGGCCTTCTTCCGCTTCTGCGATGTGATAGTCGATTAAGCGGTAAAAGCCTTTCATAGTTGGATTCTTAACAAGTTGTTGAGTCAACAAGGTTTGTGCCGCTGCAATACCATCATGCTGCGCCACCATTTGTGCCAACATTAACTCTGCCGATACTCCGGCTTTCTTAGCGATACATTTTTTCAAGAACTCAAGCATGCCCGCTTCATTGCCAAGTTGATAATAGCAATCGGCTAACGTTGGCAGCACTTCTGAAATATAGTCGATATCTTGCTCAAGCACTTTTTCAAGGCAATCTATAGTTTGTTTGTAATTGTCAGACTCAAGGTAAATGTTGCCAAGTGCGATGGTTGCGCGCACACATTTTGGATCTTCGGTTAACGCGCGTTTAAAGTACAAAATGGCTTTCGAGGTATTGCTTTGTCCAAGTTCAAACATGGCGATTTCACACCAGTAATGAGCGATGTCACGGCGCATTTTTTTTCGCCCCATCGCTACCAACGCATCGCCATATTTTATCGCTTTGTTCCACTCTCGAGTTTGTTGATAAATCGTCACTAGCTGCTGCAGAGCTTGCTCGCGATGTTCAGGTTCATCAAGCAATTGTTCGAAGATTTTTTCTGCCCGGTCAAAAAAGCCCGACACCATGTAATCTTTTGCCAGCTGTTGCAATGCGAGGTTTTTTTGATCGACCGTTAAGCCTTCACGAGTGATGAGGTTTTGGTGAATACGAATGGCGCGATCCACTTCACCACGGGAGCGAAAGAGGTTACCCAAAGCGAGGTGAGTATCAATGGTTTCATCATCCACTTGAAGAAGTTCGATGAAGTGGTCGACAGCCTTGTCAGATTGTTCAGACAATAAAAGGTTTAGACCTCTCACATATTGGCGAGAGATCTGATGCGAATGTTCTTGCTTATCATGGCGAGCACTGCGATTACCCATATACCAGCCATACGCGGCAGCAATAGGTAATAACAGGAATAATAGCTCTAGCATTAACGAATAAACCTAACCTTTCGTCTCAGGTAACTGTTCTGAAGACTTCGATGACTTTTGAGCTTTATTTAACTGCTTACGTAAACGACGAACCGTGAGATTCGATTTTAAATATAAACCACCAAAAATGAGCCATGCAATAGCAAAGGCTACAACAAATACAATCCCAAGCAGTAAAGAAAGGGGCAATTCATTTTGAGCGATTAGATAATTGAATGTCACTGTTTCTTGATTTTGTGCGCCCAGTGCGAGTGCGACAAGAAAAAGTGCGATAACCAATATGATTTTTATTATTTTCATAATTACCACCTTCCTACAGCGAAACAATGTTTAAACATGGTTTAGATTATGCAGTAAATTTGCCTGACACTCCATTGCCAATCAGTTGAAAGATGGAAATATTCTGAATTTAACCGCATTTAGAGTGAATTTTGAGCATAAAAAAACGGCATTCAAACCGAAAGCCGTTTTTATAGAGTTCTCATCGTTGAAACGATATCGAGATACTTAAGCAATGCTGTTATTCACACGTTCGCGTAACTCTTTACCTGGTTTGAAGTGCGGAACGTATTTACCTTCCAATTCCACTTTTTCACCTGATTTCGGGTTACGGCCAATACGTGGCTCTCGATAATGTAGAGAAAAACTTCCGAAACCACGAATTTCAATACGATCCCCCTCTTCCAGCTTAGTCGCCATATGCTCGAGAATATCTTTCACGGCATCTTCAACTTCTTTCGCTGATAAATGGGTTTGCTGAGCACAGAGTCTTTCAATTAATTCTGACTTAGTCATAGGTGATTCCCTCACTTTACTCTTCTTATCGAAAAAAGGGAGCCATTAGCGGCTCCCTTCTATAGGCAATGATTATTCGCCTTTAGCAGCCTTGAATGCGTCAGCCATAGCGTTACCAAACGAAGCTTCGTCAGCTTTGTTTAGAGTAGCCATTGCTTCTTGCTCTTCAGCTTCATCTTTAGCTTTGATAGATAGGTTGATTACGCGGTTTTTACGGTCAACACCAGTAAATTTCGCTTCAACGCTGTCACCAACACTGAATACTAGAGATGCGTCTTCGATACGGTCACGAGCTGCTTCAGAAGCACGGATGTAACCTTCAACGCCTTCAACTAGTTCAATTGTAGCACCTTTTGCATCAACTGCAGTTACAGTACCCGTTACTAGAGCACCTTTCTTGTTGTCTGCAACGTAGCTGTTGAACGGGTCGTTTTCCATTTGCTTAACGCCAAGAGAAATACGCTCACGGTCAGCATCTACTGCTAGAACTACTGCAGAGATTTCGTCGCCTTTCTTGTAGTCACGAACCGCTTCTTCACCTTGAGCATTCCAAGAAATGTCAGATAGGTGAACTAGACCGTCGATACCGCCTTCAAGACCGATGAAGATACCGAAATCAGTGATTGATTTGATCTTACCAGTAACTTTGTCGCCTTTAGCTTGTGCTTCAGCGAAAGTCTGCCAAGGGTTAGCTTTACATTGTTTTAGGCCTAGAGAGATACGACGACGTTCTTCGTCGATATCAAGAACCATAACTTCAACTTCATCACCAACGTTAACCACTTTAGATGGGTGGATGTTTTTGTTAGTCCAATCCATTTCTGAAACGTGTACTAGACCTTCAACGCCTTCTTCGATTTCAACGAAGCAGCCGTAATCAGTTAGGTTAGTTACACGACCAGTTAGTTTGTGACCTTCTGGGTAACGCTTAGCGATAGCTACCCATGGATCTTCGCCAAGTTGCTTAAGACCTAGAGAAACGCGAGTGCGCTCACGGTCAAACTTAAGAACTTTAACTAGGATTTCGTCACCAACGTTTACGATCTCAGATGGGTGTTTAACACGCTTCCAAGCCATATCTGTGATGTGAAGTAGGCCGTCTACACCGCCAAGGTCAACGAATGCACCGTAGTCAGTAAGGTTCTTAACGATACCTTTAACTTCAGTACCTTCTTGTAGAGTTTCAAGAAGTTCGTCACGCTCAACGCTGTTTTCAGATTCGATAACAGCACGACGAGAAACAACAACGTTGTTACGTTTCTGGTCTAGCTTGATTACTTTGAACTCTAGCTCTTTGTTTTCTAGGTGAGCAGTGTCACGAATTGGACGTACGTCTACTAGAGAACCAGGTAGGAATGCACGGATACCGTTTAGTTCAACAGTGAAACCGCCTTTAACTTTACCGTTGATGATACCAACAACAGTTTCAGCTTCTTCACATGCTTTCTCAAGTACGATCCAAGCTTCGTGGCGTTTCGCTTTCTCACGAGAAAGTTGAGTTTCACCGAAGCCGTCTTCTACCGCGTCAAGTGCTACATCTACTTCAGCACCAACTTCAACTTCAAGTTCGCCAGCAGCGTTCTTGAATTGTTCAGCTGGAATAGCAGATTCAGATTTTAGGCCTGCATCAACAAGAACAAAACCGTTCTCGATAGCAACAACAGTACCTTTAACAATAGTACCTGGGCGGAATTCTAGTTCGTTTAGCGACTCTTCAAAGAGTTGAGCAAAAGATTCAGTCATTATATATGATCTTCAATAGTTTAAACGTCCATGGGTATCCTACCGCATGGGGTTGATAAATTTGCCAGTCATCATCCTTGCGACCAACAGTCTAAACACCAAGTGCCTATATCGATACAAACCCCTACTGTAAAAGCAAAGGTTTGAATATCATAAACGGCTACTTAGTGAGCTTAGATTCTATAAATTGTAGTGCCTTTTCTACCACATCATCAATAGAAAGAGAGGTAGAATCGATCACTAACGCGTCATCTGCAGGGCGTAATGGAGCAACCGCTCTGTTACGGTCACGATCGTCGCGCTCCTGAATATCGCGTAAAAGTTGGTCGAATTTACCACTTAAGCCTTTAAGTTGCAACTGATTCAAGCGACGTTGAGCTCTTTCTTCGGCACTGGCGTCGAGAAATATCTTGGCTTCAGCGTTAGGGAATACTACCGTTCCCATATCACGACCATCGGCAACCAAACCCGGCTCTGCACTAAAAGCACGCTGACGACGCAATAACGCTTCACGCACTCTTGGCAATGCGGCAACTTTAGAGGCGGCAGTACCTGTTTCTTCTTTACGTAATTCTTTAGATACATCTTCGCCTTCAAGGATAACCTTTACCAAGTCACCTTCAGCGATAAATTGCACATCAAGATGCGTTGCAATAGGAACTAATGCGTCTTCGGATTCTGTATCGACACCATGATGCAAAGCAGCCAGTGCAAGTACGCGATAAATTGCGCCAGAATCTAATAAATGGAAGTTTAACTTTTCCGCAAGCAACATGCATAATGTGCCTTTCCCTGCGCCACTAGGCCCATCAACAGTGATTATTGGGCTTTGAGATGACATACACTTTCTCCAGGGTTTGAATGAGCAAAAGACTCAATAAATTAGACGAATTTACGGCGCGCAATTATATCGGAATACCAGCTCGGTTGCATGACTTATTCGTGAAAAGATCTTATAGCAGCACATTTTCAACGACGATTATATTTGCCCCATGACAGTAGCACATAAAATAAAACCCCACAGATGTGAGGCTTTAATGTATCCATTTGAGTGAGGGTCAACTAGCTTTCGCTCAATTCAGCAAAGGTTTTAAAATAACCTGGGAATGTTTTCGAGGTGCAGTTAGGATCATTAATCGTCACTGGCGTATCACTGAGTGCCACTAATGAAAAACACATCGCCATGCGGTGGTCGTCATAAGTATCAATTTTCGCATGAGTAAGTTGAGCCGGTGGCGTAATTGTAATGTAATCATGCCCTTCTTCGACTTCTGCCCCCACTTTTCGTAATTCCGTTGCCATAGCAGACAAACGATCGGTTTCTTTAACCCGCCAGTTATAAACATTACGAATGGATGTCGTGCCTTTTGCAAACAGCGCTGTCGTTGCGATCGTCATTGCGGCATCAGGAATATGATTAAAGTCCATGTCGATAGCATTCAGCTCACCTTTACGACAAAGCACATAATCTTCCCCCCATTCAATTTCTGCCCCCATTTTCTCTAAGGCGCCAGCAAATTGAATGTCACCTTGAATGCTATTTTTTCCAATACCCGTCACTTTGATTTCACCGCCTTTAATGGCCGCGGCAGCTAAGAAATAAGACGCCGAAGAAGCATCGCCTTCAACCAGATATTGACCTGGGCTTTGATAAGATTGGCCTGCAGGAATCACAAAGGATTGATAGTTGTTGTTAATCACTTTAACGCCAAATTTAGCCATGATATCTAACGTAATATCGATATAAGGCTTAGACACTAATTCGCCATCGATATTAATAGTCACTTCTCCGTCAGCTAACGGAGCCGCCATTAAGAAAGCGGTTAAAAACTGGCTTGAGATCGAGCCATCAATACTGACAGTACCGGCTTTAAGCCCAGTGCCAACAATTTTAAGTGGTGGATAGTGTTCATTTTCAAGGTATTCCACTTGTGCCCCGGCGGTACGCAGAGCATCTACAAGATGACCGATTGGGCGCTCTTTCATTCGAGGCTCACCGGTTAGAACATATTCGCCTTTCCCTAAGCATAATGCTGCGGCTAAAGGACGCATCGCCGTTCCTGCATTACCCAGAAAAAGCTCTAATGATGCATCTCCCGTTTGAAAGACATTACCTAGCCCTTGCACTTCACATACAGATTTATCTTCTGAAAGCTCATATTGAACACCGAGTTTAGTCAAGGCATTCAACATGTGACGAATATCATCACTATCCAGTAAATTGGTTAGACGCGTAGTGCCATTTGATAATGCAGCCAGAAGAAGCGCGCGATTCGACACACTTTTGGATCCCGGTAAATTAACTTCACCAGATATTTTTTGAATAGGTTGAAGAGTAAGGCTTTCCATTGATTACAACATTCCTTGCAAGATTCTAACGATTGGCTTGAGATTAACGAAAATCGAGATGCGGTGCTAGTGCAAATATTGTTATTATTCAGTCCATAGCCCATTACACACGTAATTTTATGACTATCCACCTACCATGCTTAGATGATAATAACACTGCATTTCCGGATGTTGGCTCCGCATTAGCCGTGCCTAATGGTCTGCTGGCTTTTGGTGGTGACTTATCACCAGAGCGAATTCTTAATGCCTATCAGCACGGTATCTTTCCTTGGTTTTCTGATGGTGAACCAATTTTATGGTGGAGTCCTAACCCGAGAGCCATTATTCATCCAGCGCAGTTTCAGCCATCTAAAAGTTTACGTAAACACCTTAGAAAATCGAAACTGACCATCACCCTAAATCAAGCCACAGAACAAGTTATCCAACTGTGTGCGAGCACCCGCCCACCAGAACAAACCTGGATCACACAAGAAATGATCGACGCTTACATTCAATTGGCTCGATTAGGGCACTGCCATTCGGTTGAAGTATGGCGTGACAGCGTGCTCATCGGTGGGCTGTATGGCCTCAAACTTGGCAAAGTTTTCTGCGGTGAGTCCATGTTTTCACTTGAAAGTAATGCATCCAAACTTGCATTTTGGCATTTGTGTGAACATCTTAAATCAATAGATGGGCAGGTGATCGATTGTCAAATGATGAACCCGCATTTAGAAACTCTTGGGGTAATAGAAATTCGTCGTGAAGATTTCATCGAGCAATTAAATCGGCTTTGTCACCAAGCAACGAGCCCATCCACTTTGGAGCCACAAGTATTATTTAGCAATACGCAGACAGTAAGTCATACGCACATAACTAATGTATAAATTAACAATACATAAATTAACAATACATAAATTACTAACGCATAAATAACCAAGACGTAAATGCTCTTTAACGACCATCCATTTCTTGAAGACTAGATTAAGATATGCAAACCAATCGAATTAAAATTGGCCTAAGCCCTAACCACCCGTGCAGCTACTTACCTGAACAGCAAGAGCGGATTGCCGTATTAATGGATGATGCATTGCATACAGAAGACAACTACGCAGTTTTTCTGGCGAATGGCTTTCGTCGTAGTGGTAATATGGTGTACAAACCGCATTGTCAAAGTTGTCAGGCTTGCCAACCGATTCGTGTCGCTATTGCTGATATTCAATGGTCAAAAAGCCAAAAGAGATTATTAAACAAAACCAAGCACTTCACCTGGGAATTCAAAACTGACTTAGATGAGAATTGGTTTGAGCTGTATGAGCGTTATATTGAAAAACGTCATAGAAATGGCAGCATGTACCCTGCCAATCAAAAACTTTTCCACGATTTTATCTTTTCCGATTGGCTTACTCCCAAACTTCTGCATGTTTATGAAGATGGAAAGCTCATCGCCGTTGCTGTGACAGATGATGTGCCTTATGCGCTGAGTGCATTTTATACTTTCTATGAGCCCGAGCACCCGCTATCACTAGGAACCTTGTGTGTACTATTGCAAATTAAACAATGTCAGAAAATGCAAAAAGACTGGTTATATTTAGGCTATCAAATTGATGAATGCCCTGCGATGAGCTACAAAGTTCGCTTTCAACGCCATCAAAAGCTAGTAAATCAGCGTTGGCAAGGGTAGAATACGCAACAACTTTAAACTCGAGCAAATATTTATTCACTGCTTGAGCATTATTACCCCTTAATTTACTGCTCAACTCAGCGGTTAAGAATAAGCCAAATTTCGGTAAGAGGATTAAATGGCAAAAGAAGACGTAATTGAGATGCAAGGCACTGTCCTTGACACATTACCAAACACTATGTTCCGCGTAGAATTAGAAAATGGTCACGTAGTGACAGCACACATTTCAGGTAAAATGCGTAAAAACTACATCCGCATCCTTACTGGTGACAAAGTGACTGTAGAAATGACTCCATACGATTTATCTAAAGGCCGTATCGTCTTCCGCGCACGTTAATATTTTTCCTTCAAGTGGCATACTCGCCGCTTCGATAAAATAAAAACCGAAACCTCAACGTTTCGGTTTTTTTATGCCTTTACTTCCCCAGTTCTTGCCTACATTTAGGGCAAAAGAAAACGCCTATCAACATGAAACTTATGTTGATAGGCGCTGATTAGTGATAGCTCACTCTACATGCTTCAGCTACATACAATACTGTGACTTTACCGTTTGGTATTGTATTAATGTACCGCTTCTTCTTGGTTCAAGTAGGTAAACTCTAGCTCTTCACCGCTAGAACTTAATGTCACTCGAACCGTGCCACCATCCACTAATGAACCAAACAGCAATTCATTCGCTAGTGGTTTTTTGAGTTTATCTTGGATCACTCGTCCCATAGGTCTTGCCCCCATGGTTTTGTCGTAACCTTTCTTAGCCAGCCAATGACGAGCTTCTTCTGATACTTCCATCGAAACACCACGACCATCCAATTGCGCTTGAAGCTCAACGATAAACTTATCGACCACTTGATGGATCATGTCTTCACTTAAGCTATTAAACCAAATGATATTATCTAAGCGGTTTCTAAACTCAGGCGTAAAGACTTTTTTGATTTCAGACATCGCATCATGGCTATTATCTTGTTGAATCAAACCAATAGATTGCTTCTCGGTTTCTTGTACACCGGCATTAGTGGTCATCACAAGAATCACATTTCTGAAATCGGCTTTACGGCCATTGTTGTCCGTTAATGTACCGTTATCCATCACTTGCAATAACAGGTTGAAGATATCACTGTGCGCTTTTTCAATCTCATCCAGCAACACAACTGAGTGAGGATGTTTAATCACGGCATCCGTCAATAGACCGCCTTGGTCATAACCGACATAACCCGGAGGTGCACCAATCAAGCGGCTCACTGAGTGACGTTCTCCGTATTCGGACATATCAAAGCGCAACAACTCAACACCCAGTAGCTTAGATAACTGAACGGTGACTTCCGTTTTACCCACACCAGTAGGGCCAGCAAACAAGAATGAACCGACAGGCTTATTATCATGACCTAGCCCAGCACGCGTGAGTTTAATCGCCTCACATAGGACTTCGATAGCAGGATCTTGTCCAAACACAAGCAACTTCAATCGGCTGTCTAAGCGAGACAACACTTCTTTGTCTGAAGATGACACCGATTTTTCTGGAATACGCGCAATCTTGGCAACAATGGCTTCGATATCTGCCACATTCACCATTTTCTTGCGCTTACCTTCTGGTGCCAAACGGCAATGTGCCCCTGCTTCGTCAATCACATCAATCGCTTTGTCTGGCAAGTGTCTTTCATTAATGTATTTAGCCGAAAGCTCAACCGCAGCTCGTAGGGCTTTATTGCTGAACTTCACTTGATGGTGCTCTTCGTATTTGCTCTTAAGCCCCATCAAGATCTTAGTCGTATCATCAATCGATGGTTCCAAAATATCGATTTTTTGGAAGCGACGAGCAAGTGCACGTTCTTTTTCAAAAATCGTGCTGTACTCTTGATAAGTCGTGGAACCAATGCAGCGTAATTTACCGTTGCTCAATAAAGGCTTGATTAAGTTAGCGGCATCCACCTGACCACCGGATGCTGCACCAGCACCAATGATGGTATGAATTTCATCAATGAACAGAATCGTGTCTTTTTCTTTTTCAAGCTGCTTTAAAATGGTCTTAAAACGTTTTTCAAAGTCACCGCGATATTTAGTGCCAGCCAATAGCGAACCAATATCTAAAGAATAAATCACGCTGTCTTTGATGACATCGGGAACTTGGCCTTCCACAATGCGCCATGCTAACCCTTCAGCAATAGCGGTTTTACCTACCCCGGCTTCCCCCACCAATAGCGGGTTGTTCTTACGGCG
Organism: Vibrio gangliei; assembly: GCF_026001925.1. NCBI lineage: Bacteria > Pseudomonadati > Pseudomonadota > Gammaproteobacteria > Vibrionales > Vibrionaceae > Vibrio > Vibrio gangliei. The sequence goes on from NZ_AP021869.1 coordinate 1,543,158, forward strand.
GCGACATAACACTTGGATCGTGCGCTCTAACTCAACATCACGCCCAATCAAAGGATCAATTTGCCCTTTTTTGGCAATTTCATTTAAGTTGGTTGCAAAACTATCAAGACGCTCTTCCGAGCCATTTTCTTGTGGTTGTTCATCGCTTAAGTTTGCGCCGCCTACTTCATCGTCCGAGGATTTACGGATGCCATGAGAAATAAAGTTGACTATGTCTAAACGGCTAATATCATTTTTCTTGAGAAGATAAGCCGCATGAGATTCTTGCTCGCTGAAAATCGCCACCAAAACATTGGCGCCAGCGACTTCACTGCGGCCAGAAGATTGAACGTGGAAAACGGCACGCTGAAGTACACGTTGGAAACTTAATGTAGGTTGAGTTTCACGTTCTTCATCCGCACTAGGAATAAGTGGTGTGGTTTGCTCGATAAAAGCTTCGAGCTCTTGACGTAATGTGTCGATATCAGCTTGGCAGGCCGATAATGCTTCATGAGCAGAGTTGTTATCGAGCAACGCTAATAAGAGGTGCTCAACCGTCATAAATTCATGACGTTTCTCTCTGGCACGCATAAATGCGCTATTTAAGCTCATTTCAAGTTCTTTATTTAGCATAGCTACCTCCCCAAAGAACAATTACTCTGTTCATATCCAGCAAAAATCTCAGCGTATAAAAACGCAAATTCTTGTGGTTATACTTGCTCCATAGTGCACAGTAAGGGATGTTCGTTTTCACGTGCATGCATGGTAACTTGCATTACTTTTGTCTCAGCCACTTCTGCTGTAAACGTGCCGCAAATTGCCTTTCCCTCAAAATGCACTTTAAGCATTACTTGTGTCGCACTCTCCAAATCCATAGAGAAAAAACGACCTAGTATTTCTATCACGAAGTCCATCGGAGTGTAATCGTCATTATTTAAAATCACATGATACATCGCCGGTGGCTTCAGTTTGGTCTTCTCATCTTCCAGAAGATCGATATCTGGTGAAGTCCATTGGTATTGCTTATTCATGTTTATTTATTTCTACTTTTTTAACAGGACTGCTAGAAAACCGAATTGACGATCTGTCTTCATACTTCAATCTGTCTTCATAATTAGAGACTAATGCACCAATTGTATCCCTGCAAATAAAAGATAGCCATTATGTAAAAGTCGCACATCAAGCGCCTAAAAAGAAAGCAAAGCATCTCAAAAATGGGAGCTTAAAATGTAATTTTCAATCCCGTAGTTAAGCAAAAGTTAAATCCATATCTCTATTTTGTCATTTCGACAACAATTATCACTCTCAGCTATTGACTGTCAGCTGTGATTGTCTAAATTGTGTTCTGAGGTGGTTAAAAAAATAACCGTTATATCGTTGAAAAAGCATGAGGGATGTAAAGCATGGCTACAGGTACAGTTAAATGGTTTAACAATGCCAAAGGATTTGGCTTCATTTGTCCAGAAGGTGAAGAAGGCGATATCTTCGCTCACTACTCGACAATTCAAATGGATGGGTACAGAACGTTAAAAGCAGGACAACAAGTATCCTACGAAGTAGAAAAAGGCCCAAAAGGCTCTCATGCAAGCCTAGTTACGCCTCTCGATAGTGATCAAAGCAAATAGGTAGCGAACCTTTTTAGCAAACCACTTTTCAGTTATCTATCAACAGCAATACTGTTTCTTCAACGGTGTTGCTGTTTTGCTTTTATACCTATTACATTAATTAGATGGCAATACAGCCCGATGAAATCGACATAAAAAAACACCAGCCTCGCAGCTGGTGTTTATTATGCTAATTCACTCAATCTAGAACTTTATTTCAATTGTTCCAATACGGCATTCAGCGTTTCACTTGGACGCATTAGGCGTGATACTTTTTCATCATCAAATGAGTAGTAACCACCTAGGTCACCAGCGACACCTTGTGCGCCATTCAACTCATCAACAATTTTTTGTTCATTGGCAATCAGTTGCTCTGCGATTGGTGCGAACTGTTGAGCAAGCTCTGCATCTTTTGTTTGCTCAGCAAGTGCTTTCGCCCAGTATGTAGCTAGGTAGAAATGACTACCACGGTTATCAAGTTCACCTACTTTACGTGATGGTGACTTATTCTCATCTAAGAATTGACCCGTCGCTTTATCCAAGGTCTCAGCTAAAACTTGCGCCTTTTCATTACCAGCAACACTACTTAAGTGCTCCAAAGATGCCGCTAGCGCTAAGAACTCACCCAGTGAATCCCAACGTAAGTGGTTTTCTTTTTCTACTTGCTGTACGTGTTTCGGCGCTGAACCACCGGCACCTGTTTCGAATAAACCACCACCATTCATTAATGGAACGATTGATAGCATTTTAGCTGAAGTACCTAGCTCAAGAATTGGGAATAGATCCGTTAGGTAGTCACGTAGTACGTTACCAGTCACAGAAATTGTATCTAGCCCTTCCTTGATGCGCTCTAGCGAGTAGTTAGTCGCATCAACGGGTGCCAGAATCTTAATTTCCAAACCAGAAGTATCATGCTCAGGTAGGTAAGCATTAACTTTCTTGATGAGTTCAGCGTCGTGAGCACGGTTTTCATCTAACCAGAATACTGCTGGAACGCCAGTTGCACGCGCACGAGATACGGCTAACTTCACCCAATCTTGAATTGGTGCATCTTTGACTTGGCACATACGGAAGATGTCGCCTTCTTGAACTTCTTGCTCAAGCAATACTGTATCGCTGTCATCCACTACACGGATAGTGCCCGCTTTTTTCGCGATAAAGGTTTTATCGTGTGAGCCGTACTCTTCCGCTTTTTGCGCCATTAAGCCAACGTTTGGAACACTACCCATAGTCGTTGGATCGAATGCACCGTGTTTCTTACAGAAGTCGATAACCGCTTGATACACACCCGCATAAGAGCGATCTGGGATCATCGCTTTAGTATCTTGCAATTGACCCTCGCTATTCCACATTTTACCAGATGAACGAAGCATCGCAGGCATTGAAGCATCAACGATTACATCACTTGGTACGTGTAGGTTAGTAATACCGCGATCCGAATCCACCATTGCAAGAGAAGGACGAGTGCTGTAAACCGCAGCCAGTGCGTCTTCAATCTCTTGTTTTTGTTCCGCTGGCAAGTTCTCGATCTTGCTATACACATCACCAATACCATTATTCACATCGACACCAAGCTCTTCGAATAGCTCACCGTATTTTGCGAATACGTCTTTGTAGTAAACCTTAACCGCGTGACCGAAAATGACAGGGTCCGACACTTTCATCATGGTCGCTTTCAAATGCAAAGAAAGCAGGATGCCTTGTTCTTTCGCCTGTTGGATTTCTTTTTCGAAAAACTCAACCAAAGCGGCTTTGTTGAGTACAGCAGCATCAATGATTTCTTTATCTTGTAAAGCAAATGGCGCTTTAAGCACTTCAACATTGCCACCAGCATCAAGGTGTTCGATACGAACGTTACGCGCACCGTCAACCGTCAATGATTTTTCACTACCGTAGAAATCTTGCTCTGTCATGCTTGCAACATGAGAAGCCGAGTTTGAATCCCATGCACCCATTGAGTGTGGATTTTTCTTCGCATAGTTTTTCACTGAAAGTGGCGCACGGCGGTCAGAGTTACCTTCACGTAAAACTGGGTTTACCGCACTGCCTTTAATCTTGTCATAAGTTTCTTTAATGGCACGTTCTTCGTCCGTTTTCGGCTCATCTGGGTAATTTGGAAGCGCGTAACCTTTCGCTTGTAATTCTTTAATCGCAGCACGTAGCTGAGGAATGGAAGCAGAAATATTTGGTAATTTAATGATATTGGCTTCAGGTGTGTTTGCCAGCTCACCTAACTCAGTCAGAGCATCACCAATACGTTGCTCTTCAGTTAAGTACTCAGGAAAGTTTGCAATAATACGTCCCGCCAATGAAATATCACGAGTGTCTACATTGATACCAGAAGATGCGGTGTATGCGCGAATAATAGGCAGTAATGAATAAGTAGCCAGTGCTGGCGCTTCATCGGTAATAGTGTAAATAATTGTTGGCTTTTGTGTAGGCATTGAATTTCCCTATATAGATCGAACAGCCTTAGTAGATGAGAACGGCTGTATGGCTCAAGAAAACGGTATCATCGTATGCACCCTTTTCTCTCTTGTTAGATAACAGCTCATCAGGCATACCCTATCATCTCAAGCATACCTGTTTGGATCACTCAAATTTGTTGCACTCTTACTGTTACGATTCTTCGATTTAGCCAAGTTTTATTCATCAATGTATTTCTATTCGTACATTGACTTAGCAAGCAACCGTCAATCGCGGGTATTGTGAGAACTCTTTATGGGGAAGAAATTCCCAAATGAATTAAACAAATTCGAGTTATTGGTCTATTATCTTGTTCTTTTAGCGGCACCATACTAGATCAATTCTTAATTTATTAAAACTTAGCCACTCCGTTTGTTTACATTTTTGCAAGGTAGTTAACATGTCGACGACAAAGTCTTCTTCAAAAAAGCCACAATCACGTCATCGGTTTAAAACAGGTTCGACCAGAAAACACACTGCAAACCATGAAGCGCGTAAGTCGTCTAGGTTTAAAAATAAGCCGCATTCACAGGCAAATAAGTCACAAAAAAACAAGCCAACAAAGCGTATCAATGACAGCGAACGCATTATTTTATTATTTAACAAGCCTTACGACACATTGAGTCAATTTACTGACGGTGAACAACGTAAAACCTTAGCCGATTATATTGATGTAAAAGATGTCTATGCAGCGGGTCGATTAGATAGAGATAGCGAAGGCTTAATGGTATTGACCAATGACGGTATTTTGCAGGCTAAAATCACACAGCCGCAGTCGAAGTCGCCAAAAACCTATTGGGTGCAAGTCGACGGCGCTCCAAGTGAAACCGATTTAGATAAATTACGTCAAGGGGTCGAGCTCAAAGATGGTATGACGCTACCCGCCAAAGTGGAAATAATGGCAGAACCCAATGTGTGGCCAAGAAATCCACCGGTTCGCTTTCGCGCTAATATCCCAACTACTTGGCTTGCCATTACCATCATTGAGGGCCGAAATCGCCAGGTAAGACGCATGACGGCACACATCGGCTTTCCCACCCTACGCTTAATTCGCTACGCCATTGGTGAGTGGAATTTAGGCGATCTGCAGCCAGGTGAATATATACCCAAGTGACCTCAAGATGCAGAATTCAGAGCTATCATCCAAGTTCTTAGACAAGGAAGATTTATGCGGAATAAACACCTTTCAATTAAATCTGACGTAGGCTGAGGGCTTGGATGAAGCTCCCGAAGGGCAAGTTAAAACAAGCTTTATGCTGCGTTAAATTGAACAGAGATAGAATCACTATGATCATAGTCAATTTGCCTTGCCTAAAACTTGTTTTATTCTTGCTGAAACTCGCATCTTGAGGTTACTTGGGTATAAACACACGTATTTGTAATCTAATGGGGTATTTTTCCACCGTAATTTGAATGTGAACTCCTTCACGGATCTGTTGCCTCCGATAACTTTCTGTTAGAATCCGCAGCAGATTCATTTTGTGGTAATTCATGCATGTCAGATAACAGCCAAAACAGTAATAACAGCGATAAAAAAGTCATCGTCGGAATGTCCGGTGGTGTTGATTCTTCCGTTTCAGCTTACTTGCTCCAACAGCAGGGTTATCAAGTTGAAGGTCTTTTCATGAAAAACTGGGAAGAAGACGATAACGAAGAATATTGCACAGCAGCAGAAGATCTTGCTGATGCGCAGGCTGTGTGTGACAAGCTAGGTATCCACTTACATACCATCAACTTTGCTGCGGAGTATTGGGACAATGTGTTCGAATACTTCCTAGCTGAATACAAAGCTGGCCGTACACCGAACCCAGACATTCTGTGTAATAAAGAAATCAAGTTTAAAGCCTTCTTAGAATTTGCTGATGAAGTACTTGATGCCGATTACATTGCTATGGGCCATTATGTTCGTCGTACTTTCCCAACGCCTGAACAAATGGCAGCGGGTGAATTACCTCAAATGTTGCGTGGCTTAGATAACAATAAAGACCAAAGCTACTTTTTGTACACATTAAGTCATGAGCAAGTGGCGCGCAGCTTGTTCCCAGTGGGCGATTTAGAAAAACCTGAAGTTCGCCGCATTGCCGAGGAACAAGGCTTAATCACAGCGAAGAAAAAAGACTCCACCGGTATTTGCTTTATCGGTGAACGTAAATTTACTGATTTCTTATCGCGTTACTTACCTGCTCAACCTGGTAAAATTGAAACACCAGAGGGTAAAGTGATCGGCGAGCACCAAGGTTTGATGTACCACACTTTAGGCCAACGCAAAGGCTTACACATTGGTGGTCAAAAAGGCGGTGGCGGTAACGAAGATCCGTGGTATGTTGCCGATAAAGATCTAAAACGTAATGTTTTAATCGCGGTGCAAGGTGCGGAACATTCTCTATTGAAATCCACTGGTTTGATCGCCTCTCAACTTCATTGGGTAGATCGTAAAGCCATTACTGAGCCATTACGTTGCAGTGTGAAAACGCGCTACCGTCAACAAGATATTGCCTGCACGATTGAGCCAATTGATGCCGAAAATATCAAAGTGATTTTTGATGAACCTCAAGTTGCCGTGACACCTGGGCAATCGGCGGTATTTTACTCAGGCGATGTATGCTTAGGTGGCGGCATCATCGAAGAAAGAATGTAATCATAATTAAGGGCTCTTTGTGGCCCTTTTGTTTATAGTTAGATTTCATTTATAGTAACACTTCATTGTTTTTGGTCAGTTTTCAGGAGAATCAAACGTGGCAAACAATCTATATGACCGTACTATCGCTTTTGCAGGTATCTGCCAAGCTGTTGCGCTTGTTCAACAAGTAGCGCGAAACGGAGATTGTGATTCCGCCGAGCTTAAAGCGACCTTGAATACAATTGTGAATATGAATCCTCGCAATACACTGGATGTATTTGGCGACGAATCAAACCTTAAACTGGGTTTAGAAACCATGGTGAAAGGGATTGATAGCACACCAAAAGGCAGTGAAGTGACTCGCTACATCATCAGTATTATGTCTTTAGAGCGTAAACTCAGCGCTCGTTCTGACTCAATGTCACAGCTTGGTGATCGCCTCACTACCATTGAACGTCAACTGGATCACTATGACCTGCTTGATGAACAAATGATCAGCAACTTAGCCAGCGTCTACCTCGATGTGATTAGCCCAGTCGGCCCTCGCATCCAAGTCTCTGGTACGCCAGCGGTACTGCAACAAACATTAAATCAACATAAAGTTCGAGCTCTCTTATTGGCAGGCGTACGTTGTGCGGTACTGTGGCGCCAGGTTGGTGGACGTCGTCGTCACTTATTGCTTGGTCGTAAAAAAATGCTCGAACAAGCTAAAATTTTACTCGCGAGATCGTGGTAATACGATCCGAACCTATTTCACCCTCTTTTTTTAGTTAAATTCAATTCAGGAGATACACATGGAACTGTCAGCATTGACTGCTGTTTCACCGGTAGACGGCCGCTACGGAAGTAAAACGATTGCGTTACGCAGCATCTTTAGTGAGTATGGCCTCCTAAAGTACCGTACTATCGTTGAAATCCGTTGGTTACAAAAGCTTTCGGCAACAGCTGCAATTGCAGAAGTACCGGCTTTTAGCGCAGAAGCGAATCAATACCTAAACGATATCGCAGCGAACTTCAGCGAAAAAGATGCAAACCGCATCAAAACGATTGAACGTACGACAAACCACGATGTAAAAGCGGTTGAGTATTTCCTTAAAGAAAAAGTAGAAGCATTGCCAGAACTTCACGCAGTGAGCGAGTTCATTCACTTTGCTTGTACTTCTGAAGACATCAACAACACTTCTCACGCTTTGATGTTAAAAGAAGCACGTGATGAAGTGATCTTGCCAGCGATTCGCGAAATCATCGATGCCATCAAAGGCCTAGCGGTTGAATACCGTGACATCCCTCTTCTATCTCGTACTCACGGCCAGCCTGCGTCTCCATCAACAATGGGTAAAGAAATGGCTAACGTGGCGTACCGTATGGAGCGTCAATTCAAGCAAATCGCGAACGTAGAAATCCTAGCGAAAATCAATGGCGCTGTTGGTAACTACAACGCTCACCTTTCTGCTTATCCTGAGCTTGATTGGCACAAATTCAGCGAAGAGTTCATTACCGAATCTCTAGGCGTAGACTGGAACCCGTACACAACTCAAATCGAACCACACGATTACATCGCTGAATTGTTTGATGCAATTGCGCGTTTCAATACTATCTTGATCGATTTTGACCGTGACGTATGGGGCTACATCGCTCTTGGCCACTTCAAACAAAAAACCATTGCGGGTGAAATCGGTTCTTCAACCATGCCTCATAAAGTGAACCCTATTGACTTCGAAAACTCAGAAGGCAACCTAGGTCTAGCGAATGCTATCTTCACTCACCTTGCGCAAAAACTGCCAATTTCTCGCTGGCAACGTGACCTAACCGACTCAACGGTTCTACGTAACTTGGGCGTAGGTTGTGGCTATGCCATGATCGCTTATTCATCTGTGATGCGTGGTATCGGTAAGTTAGAAGTGAACCAAGCGGCACTAGAAGCAGAACTGGATAAAAACTGGGAAGTACTAGCCGAACCAGTACAAACCGTGATGCGTCGCTACGGCATTGAAAAACCATACGAAAAGCTAAAAGAGCTAACTCGTGGTAAACGTGTTGATGGTGAAGGCATGCGTGCATTTATCGACGGTCTTGAGATTCCACAAGAAGAAAAAGATCGCTTGAAGCAAATGACACCGGCAAATTACATCGGTGATGCTGTTAAATTGACAGATTTGTTGAAGTAATCTAACGGTTATCGAGGCTCGGGCGCTTTGCTGCTCGAGTTTCGAAAAGATTAACACTCGTCACTCCAAAAGCTCATCATTCCAAAAGTGAGGTACGAGCTGTTTGGAATCTCCTACGTTAAGCTGTGAAGTCGATAGCTTTAGGAGATCCTGAACTACACTCCTTCGTCGTTATTCAGGATGACGCTGTTAATTCACTCATAAGCATACACCACGGGTTAGCTTCGGCTAGCCCTTTTCTTTTTTTGTATTCAACCTCATCCCTTGCTATTGCTTCATTTCCCTTTAATCTGTGCTTTCTGTTACACTCTGAGCCCTGTTCCGTTTCATCTCAATGTAGGCACCACATGTACCAACTCTCTTTCTCGCTTGAACAATTTCTTGCTGAATACTGGCAAAAGAAACCCACGGTTATCAAAGGTGGTTTTTTCATACAATCGCCTGAACAAGGCTTTATTGATCCGCTGTCTCCTGATGAATTAGCGGGCCTTGCGATGGAGGAAGTGGTCGACTCTCGCTTTGTCTCTAACAAAAATCAGCAATGGCGCGCTGAGCATGGCCCGTTTGCAGAAGATAAGTTTGCTGACTTACCGGAAAGTCATTGGTCTTTAATTGTGCAAGCGGCGAATCATTGGCATCCAGAAGTGGCACAATTGGTGTCTCCTTTTCAGTCCATGCCGAGTTGGTTGTTTGATGATGTGATGATCAGTTTTGCCGTCGAACATGGTGGCGTGGGGCCACACATCGATCAATATGACGTATTTATTTGCCAAGGTATGGGTAAACGTCACTGGCGTGTTGGCGCCAAAGATGAAGGCCAATATGAAGAAGTCATTCAAGCGCAAGCACTGCGTCAAATCAAACAGTTTGATGCCATTATTGATGAAGTACTCGAACCAGGCGACATCTTATACATTCCACCAGGATTCCCTCACGATGGTTATGCCTTAGAGCCATCAATGAGCTATTCGGTTGGCTTCCGCTCCCCCAAAGAACAAGAACTGCTCAGTAACTTTGCCGACTACATTTTGGCGCATGATATTGGCGATGTGCATTTACATAACCCTGAGCAAAAAACGCAAACCGGATTTGGTATGATCCAAGCCCAAGATGCTCAGCATTTAACGTCGATGCTCACCTCAGCATTGCAAGATCAGGCCCGTATTAATGACTTTCTAGGTTGTATGTTAAGCCAATCACGCCATCAGCTTAATATCATCGTACCTGAAGAAGAATTCGATGCCGATGAACTGATGCAGCACATTCAAACAGAACAGCCTTTATATAAAGTGGCCGGATTACGAGCGGTTTATCATGAACACAACCCGAATACCTTGTACATCAATGGAGAGGTATTTGAACTAGAAACGGGATTAGAACCATTAGCGCAAATCTTATGTGATTATGACGATATTGAACCACAGACCCTAGCGTCTCTGACCAGTATTCCAGCTGCAATGAACTTACTTACTCAGCTCATGAATAAAGGCTATTGGTTCGTAGAATAACCGCCTAATAACCCATTCCACACCCATGTAACGTCGATATATAGGCGCTGATTGTCCATACTCAGCGCCTATTTTTTTTAATCCTACTGAATACAATTCCAACAAACAGCGCCCATACCATACCCTATCATTAAAATGCTCTGTATGATGGTAGACATTCTCAATACGAACGGACTGGAATAACTGATAATGAAAGTGATCTCATTCAATATTAATGGCCTACGCGCCCGCCTTCACCAACTGCAAGCCATCATTGATAAGCATCAACCGGATGTGATTGGCTTACAAGAAATCAAAGTACACGATGAAGCCTTTCCGCTGGAAGATGTACAAGCCATGGGTTATCACGTTTATTTTCACGGTCAAAAAGCCCATTACGGTGTGGCAATGTTGTGTAAACAAGAACCGATTGCCGTTCAGCGCGGTTTCTCAACCGATACTGAAGAACATCAACGCCGCATGATCATGACGACGTTTGAAGATGAAAATGGACAAAAAACCACAGTGATGAACGGTTATTTTCCGCAAGGTGATAACATTCATCACGAAACCAAATTCCCATACAAGCGCCAGTTCTATAAGGACTTAATGACTCACCTCAACACGCACCACAGCAGCGGTGAGCAGATTATCGTAATGGGAGACATCAATATCAGCCCGATTGATTTAGACATTGGCATCGGTGAGCCTAACGCTAAACGCTGGCTAAAAACTGGTAAATGCTCATTCCAACCAGAAGAGCGTGAATGGCTGAAAACCTTATTAGATTGGGGATTTGAGGACACTTTCCGTAACTTACATCCAACGGTTGATGATCAATTCTCGTGGTTTGATTATCGCTCACGCGGTTTTGATGACAACCGTGGCCTACGTATCGATGTCATTTTAGCGACCCCTAGCCTAGCGGCAAAATGTGTTGAAGCCGGCATTGATTACGAATTGCGTGGCATTGAAAAGCCTTCCGATCATGCACCGATTTGGTCAGTGTTTAAATAGCATTTTAAACAGTAAGCGCAACAAATAAAAACGCCAGTGACTTCACAATCACTGGCGTTACATTTTGTTTATCTCACATTCATTTAGCTCAATGGTCTAGCGTATGCTAGAAAACGTTTTTCCGCTTGCTTAAAGGCAAAGATAATCGCCATGCTCAATATCATATAGAAGATACCGGCGGTAAAGAAAGCTTCAAACGGTGCGTAAGTTCTTGAGTTAACTAATCGAGCTACACCAGTAATATCCATGACGGTTACTATCCCAGCCACCGCTGAACCATGCAGCATAAAGATCACTTCATTGCTATATGCTGGCAATGCACGACGTAAGGCGCTTGGCAATATAATGCGCTGATAAATTTTACGTTTAGACATGCCATAGGCTTTAGCAGCCTCCACCTCACCTTTGTCTAACCCTTTAATCGCTCCCGCAAAGATTTCTGCTGTGTACGCTCCAGTATTCAATACAAAGGCCACTAAAGCACAAAACCAAGCGTGTTCCCATAAGGTATCACGCACTTCCATAAACTGGTTGCTGCCGTAGTAAATCAAATAAAGCTGTACCAATAATGGCGTGCCACGGAAAAAGTAGCTATAGCACCATACGGGGAAATTGATTACCGGATTTTTGCTGGTTCGTGCAATGCCAGCAGGAATAGCAATACCAAGTCCAATAATCAAAGACAGCCCCACCAGCCAAAATGTGGTCCATAATCCTTCGAAATATAAAGGCAAGCTGTCGAATACAACTGAAAAATCCATGCTTACCTCGTATGTAATGTGTATTTACGTTCCAACACTCTAAGAAGACCAATGGAAATACTGGTAAAAATTAAGAAGATAACCGACACCGTCATATAAAAAGTAAACGGCATTTTAGTCGAACCCGCCGCCAATGCACCGACTCGAACCATGTCATCTAAACCTATGATCGAAACCAATGCGGTGGTTTTCAATAGCACCAGCCAATTGTTACCAAACCCAGGGATAGCGTGACGAATCATCTGCGGTAATAATATGCGGCGAAAAGCCAATACGCTGCTCATGCCATAAGCTTTTGCGGCTTCTAATTCTCCCCTATCGACAGCCATAATCGCACCACGAAAGGTTTCAGCCATATACGCGCCGAAGATAAAGCCGATAGTTAATACGCCGGCACTGAATGGGCTAACATCAATATAGTCGGGTAAATACGATGTCCATTCATGACTCGGATCATAGCTCGTCATCCACGCATTGAATTGCTCATTAAGCGCATATAAAGAATTGTTGAGCAAAATTTGCCCACCAAAGAAAATCAGCATCATTAACACCAGATCAGGGATCCCGCGAATGATAGTGGTATACGTTGTGGCAATGGCACGCGCCCATCGATACGGCGATAGTTTCGCTAATGCGCCCAATATACCGAGTATTACTGCTACCACCAAAGAAAGAACGGCCACCTCTATGGTAAGAAGTGCACCTTGTAAAATGGTGGTTTCATAGCCTTGTAAAAAATCTAACATCGTCATTTCTACTTCTTAGCTCGAGGCAGAAAAATATTGCCTCGAGCAAGCTCTTAATACTGCGAATTATTCGCCGTAAACATCATAAGCAAAGTATTTAGCGGCAATCTCTTGATAGATGCCCTTCGCGCGAAGTGAATCAATCGCTTTGTTTAATTGCTCAGCAAGATCTTGATCTTGTTTACGCACTGCAATACCAAAACCTTCACCGAACCATTTTTCATCCGTTAAAGATGGGCCAGTAAATTCATAGCCTTCTTTCTTATCTAACATGCCACTTTGTAGTGCAGATGCATCACCAAATACCGCATCAATACGGCCACCTTCTAGGTCAAGATAAGCCTCGTCGAATGTACCGTAGCGAGAGACATCAACAATGCCTTTGTAGTTATCTTCAATGTATTGATCATGCGTCGTTGAACGCTGAACACCAATTTTCACGCCTTTCAGCCCTTCTTTGGTAAATTCAATATTCGCACCTTTTTTCGCAATAAACTTGTTTGGAATAAGAGCGTACTTATGCGTAAAAGCGACTTTCTTTTTGCGTTCTTCAGTAATCGACATGCCAGCAATGATAGCGTCGTACTTACGAGCAAGTAGTGCCGGAATGATGCCATCCCAGTCTTGCGCAAGAATTTGACACTTCGCCTGCATTTCTTTACATAATGCGTTCGCTAAATCCACATCAAAGCCCGCGAGCGTGCCATCAGCATTAGTGTAGTTAAATGGAGGGTAAGCCCCTTCTGTTGCAAAACGTACTGTCTTCCAATCCTTAGCTTGTGCCGCACCAGAAAGCGCTGTTGCTGCCAATGTCGCCGCTAAAAACCACTTTTTCATATCCATACTCCTGTGATTATGACTTTTGTTATGTTGTGTTTTGTTTTGTTGTTATTTACTTTGCCAGCTTTGTCTAAATTATTTTGTTTCATCCACTCGCAAAGTGTTTGGATTAACTGCTGCTATTAAAAATAATAAGCCACAGTTAAATTTGAACCTGACTGCTTAAACCTAGCTACTTAAACCTATCTTCAAGGGTATCAATACACCGATGAGATAAATTGCTTAAACCTTTCTGATTCTGGATTATTAAATAGTTTACTTGGCGCGCCTTGTTCTTCCACCTTTCCTTGGTGCAGGAACATCACATGAGTAGAGACATCGCGAGCAAAGGCCATTTCGTGCGTAACCACCAACATGGTTCTGCCTTCTTCTGCCAGATCACGCATCACGCCGAGCACTTCCCCCACTAATTCAGGGTCAAGAGCTGAAGTTGGCTCATCAAATAACATCACTTCAGGCTCAACAGCTAATGCACGAGCGATAGCAGCACGTTGTTGCTGACCACCAGACAAATGACCTGGGTAATAATCTTTACGTTCGTACAAGCCTACTTTTTTAAGCAGCAATTCTGCATTTTCAATCGCTTGAGTTTTTGGCACACCTAATACGTGAACTGGAGCCTCGATCACATTTTCGAGTACCGTGAGATGCGACCAAAGGTTAAAACTTTGAAAAACCATCGCCAGACGTGAACGAATTCGTTGCACTTGTTGTTCATTAGCCGGAGAGGTTTCATTACGTCGATTGGTTTTCATTTCGATCAATTCACCATTGACCCAAATATCACCCGAGGTTGGCGTTTCAAGTAAGTTGATGCAGCGAAGGAAAGTACTTTTACCGGAACCCGATGAACCGATAATAGAAATAACATCGCCTTTATGGGCGGAAAGTGAGATGCCTTTAAGAACTTCGTTTTTCCCAAAGGTTTTATGTAAATCTTTGATATCTAGCGCGGGTACATCCGTCATGCGCCATTACTCCCTTGTATTGTAAACGTCCATCTTCCTGATGGTTAAAATCAACCTAGCACTGGTTTTAGAGGCTTGCAATCCGTCTGCCTCGTATAATTAATTCCATACAACCGCTTATTTTGAATTTTTATGCATGATATAGACATTTTCACCTACATCAAGTCTGGATATCACTACTATTGACTGATCGCTCAAAATAAAAGCACAATCTCAACACTCGTCGAAACGCCTAAACAATCACTTTCTTCCACTATGATCATCCCCACTCCCGTAAGAACCTTATTCATTAACAAGCATAAAACCTGCCAAAATATCCATTTCAAAAAAAATTATAGAATTTATAAAAAGATTTTTAAATTTACACAAATTGTTTAGATAAAATGATCGAGATCAACACATTTGGGTGTGTCTATTGTTAAGTTTTGACGACAGTAAATCATAAGTATCAATTTTGATTATACTGAGAAGAACGTCGATAACTCATATTACGAACTGGTATGAACGGACTAATCTCTTGGTCCAAAACTTAAACCCAGCACAGAGTGAAATGAGGGTTCGGTTTTTAATTTCATTTGAGTGCGATACGATGTCGCGGCTTTGAATGCTAATACTAATGGGTTAGCTTATAGCTCATCAGTATTATTAATCTGAGTGTACTGTGCTTAATAGCAGTGGCGACTAAAACTGGTAGCTCACAACAGTACGTATTTTTTCTACTAAAAAGGTAGGTATGTCATGGCAGAGCAATTTGCTAAAGCTTGGGAAGGTTTTGCTAACGGTAATTGGCAAAACGAAGTAAACGTTCGTGATTTCATTCAAAAGAACTACACACCGTATGAAGGTGATGAATCTTTCCTAGTTTCTGAGGGTACTGAAGCAACGAAAACGCTTTGGGCTCAAGTAATGGAAGGCATCAAGCAAGAAAACAAAACTCTTGCTCCCGTTGATTTCGATACTTCTGTTATTTCTACCATCACTGCACACGATGCAGGTTACATCAACAAAGATCTAGAAACTATCGTTGGTCTTCAAACTGAAGCGCCACTAAAACGTGCGATCATCCCTAACGGTGGTATTCGCATGGTTGAAGGTTCTTGTAAAGCATACGGCCGCACGCTAGACCCAGAAATCTCTAAAATCTACTCTGAGTACCGCAAAACACACAACCAAGGTGTTTTCGATATCTATACTCCAGACATCATGAAATGTCGTAAATCTGGCGTATTGACTGGTCTTCCAGATGCTTACGGCCGCGGTCGTATCATCGGTGACTACCGTCGCGTAGCGCTATACGGTATTGATTTCTTGATGAAAGATAAATTCGCTCAATTCACGTCTCTACAAGAGCGTTTCGAAAACGGCGAAGACCTAACTGCAACAATGCAACTTCGTGAAGAAATCGCAGAGCAACACCGTGCTCTTGGCCAAATCAAAGAAATGGCTGCGAAATACGGTTATGACATCGGTCGCCCTGCTGAAACTGCACAAGAAGCTATCCAATGGACTTACTTCGGTTACCTAGCGGCTGTTAAGTCTCAAAACGGTGCTGCAATGTCTCTTGGCCGTACTTCAAGCTTCCTAGATATCTACGTAGAACGTGATATCGCTGCTGGTCGCATCACTGAAGAACAAGCTCAAGAAATGATCGACCACTTCGTAATGAAACTACGTATGGTTCGTTTCCTACGTACTCCTGAATACGATGAGTTGTTCTCTGGTGACCCAATCTGGGCGACAGAATCAATGGGTGGTATGGGTCTTGACGGACGTACACTAGTAACTCGTACTAACTTCCGTTTCCTAAACAGCCTATACACAATGGGTCCAAGCCCAGAGCCAAACATCACTGTTCTTTGGTCTGAGCAACTACCTGCTGGCTTCAAGCACTTCTGTGCAAAAGTATCTATCGACACTTCATCTATCCAGTATGAAAACGATGATCTAATGCGCCCTGACCTTCAATCTGATGACTACGCAATCGCATGTTGTGTATCTCCAATGGTTGTTGGTAAACAAATGCAGTTCTTCGGTGCTCGTGCGAACTTAGCAAAAACAATGCTATACACCATCAACGGTGGTATCGATGAAAAACTGAAAATCCAAGTTGGTCCTAAAATGGACAAAATCGCAGGTGAATACCTAGATTACAACGAGTTGTGGGTAAAAATGGACCACTTCATGGATTGGTTAGCAAAACAATACGTGACTGCGCTAAACGCAATCCACTACATGCACGACAAATACAGCTACGAAGCGTCTCTAATGGCTCTTCATGACCGTGACGTACGTCGTACAATGGCTTGTGGTATCGCAGGTCTATCGGTTGCAGCTGACTCACTATCTGCAATCAAATACGCTAAAGTTAAGCCAATTCGTGACGAAGACGGCCTAGCGATCGATTTCGAAATCGAAGGCGATTACCCTAAATTTGGTAACAACGACCCACGCGTTGATGATATCGCATGTGAACTTGTTTCTGTATTCATGGGCAAAATCCGTAAGCTTAAGACTTACCGTGATGCGACTCCTACTCAGTCTATCCTTACTATCACTTCAAACGTGGTATATGGTAAGAAAACGGGTAACACGCCAGACGGTCGTCGCGCTGGTACACCATTCGCTCCAGGTGCTAACCCAATGCACGGTCGCGATGAGAAAGGTGCTGTAGCTTCTCTAACTTCAGTAGCGAAACTACCGTTTGCTGATGCACAAGATGGTATCTCTTACACCTTCTCTATCGTACCTAACGCTCTAGGTAAGACTGACGAAGCGAAGAAAGCGAACCTTGCTGGCCTAATGGATGGTTACTTCCACCACGAGGCAGGCGTTGAAGGTGGCCAACACCTAAACGTAAACGTTCTTAACCGTGAAACGCTAGAAGACGCTGTTAAGCACCCAGAGAAATACCCTCAGCTAACTATCCGTGTATCGGGTTACGCTGTACGTTTCAACTCTCTGACTACAGAACAGCAACAAGACGTTATCGCACGTACTTTCACTGAATCTCTATAATCTTTTAGAGAAATCAGAACCATCAAGCCCTGCTCTTCGGAGTGGGGCTTTTTTATCGCCTTTACCTAACAGTCTGCCTACAAAAAACTCATGCTTCTGCTAGGTTAACCCTATCTTTTGTAATAAAATAAAAACATTACAAAGCTAAGGAATTATCCTATGTCTACTATTGGTCGTATTCACTCTTATGAATCTTGTGGCACTGTTGATGGCCCAGGTATTCGTTTCATCGTTTTCATGCAAGGCTGCTTAATGCGTTGTATGTATTGTCATAACCGCGACACGTGGGATACCCATGGCGGCAAAGAGGTGACCGTAGATGAGATCATTAACGAAGCGAAGTCTTATCGTCACTTCATGAACGCTTCAGGTGGCGGCATCACTTGCTCTGGTGGTGAAGCCATGCTTCAACCGGAATTTGTGCGCGACCTATTCCGCGCCGCACAGGCCGAAGGCATCCACACTTGCCTAGATACTAATGGTTACATTCGCAAACACACGGATGTCATTGATGAAGTGCTTGATGCTACCGATTTAGTTATGCTCGACATCAAACACATGAAAGATGAAATTCACCATGACTTTATTGGGGTATCCAACCGTCGCACACTCGATTTCGCGCGTTACCTTCACAAAATTGGTCAAAAAACATGGCTACGTTACGTAATCGTACCTGGCTATACTGATGACCTCGAAGCGGCAGAAATGCTAGGTGAATTCATTAAAGATATGGATAACATCGAAAAAGTTGAGCTATTGCCTTATCACAAACTTGGTGCCCATAAATGGGAGGCACTTGGTCACGATTATCCTCTGGAAGGTGTGAATCCACCATCAAAAGAAACGATGGAAAAAGTGGTTTCTGTACTAAGCAAATACCACGATAACGTGATGTTTTAATCCTTATCGACTCGACTATATTTGCTCGTTTATTTACCAAATTCAAATTAGATTTTTGAGGTCCACAATGGAAATGACACATGCACAGCGTTTGATCCTTTCAAACCAATACCGCCTAATGGCAAGCCTTGAGCCAAGTGAAGCTAAGAAATTTAAACGCCTGCAAACCATCGTAGAACGTGGTTACGGTCTGCAAATGCGTGAATTAGATAAAAACTTTGGTTACATGGAAGAAGAAGCATGCCGTGAAATCATCGACATCATGGAAATGTACCATGCAATGCAAGAATCTAATAACATGCTGTCAGATGCAGACAAAGCCAATGTTGACCAACGTCGCCTACAGTTCCTAGGCTTTGATATTGCTACCGAACACCAAGCTATGAATTACGTTCGTTTCTTGGTCGATTCAGAAGGCTTATACCCTCAGTTTGATAAAGCAGACCATCACTTCAACGCGCAAATGCCAATGATTGATAAATATCGCCGTATGCTAAACACTTGGCGTAACTGCCCACGTCAATATCACCTTTCTGCTACGGAATTAACGCAGATTTTTAATGCTTAACTACTCATAAAGCAAAAAGTCGAAAAGCAAAAAGGTTACAGCATAAAGCGCGGCGACAGGAACGATTTTTGAAGCCGCGTTTTCTGTTTTTATTTCTCTTAATTTAGCACCTAATTCTGCCTCTTTTGTCCTACTCGCTATTTCCCTTTTTCACACCCTGCTACTCGTGACACACAGCAAATGCTGACATAAATAAGTACATAATTGTTAAGCAGAATCCAAAATCGAGTCTAGTCTTAGTTCTAGGGGGTATGTATTCAAGCAGCTGGAAACCATATCTTGCGTAACTTGGATACCACGTCATCAGTTACCCCATCATTCGATATGTTCAAGGGGATTCGCTATGAGTATTTTTGACCACTACCAATCACGCTACGAAGCCGCTAAAGATGAAGAATTGTCTCTGCAAGAGTTTCTTACGTTATGCCATCAGGACAAAAGTGCTTACGCCAATGCGGCCGAACGGCTACTCATGGCCATTGGTGAACCAGAAGTAATCGATACTTCTAAACACCCGAGGTTAAGCCGGATTTTCTCTAACCGTGTCATTTCACGTTATAAAACATTCGAACACTTTTATGGCATGGAAGATGCGATAGAACAAATCGTGTCTTACTTAAAACATGCCGCACAAGGTTTAGAAGAGCGCAAACAAATTCTCTATCTACTAGGCCCTGTGGGTGGTGGTAAGTCATCATTAGCTGAAAAACTGAAAGCCTTAATGCAACAAATGCCCATTTATGTCCTTTCTGCTAATGGGGTACGTAGCCCAGTCAATGATCACCCATTCTGCCTATTTAACGTGGAAGAAGATGGTGCTCTGCTCAAAAGTGAATATGGTATCGACCCTCGTTACTTACGTTCCATCATGTCGCCTTGGGCCGCCAAACGTTTAAAAGAATTTGGTGGTGACATTACTAAATTCAAAGTGGTCAAAGTACGCCCGTCCATTCTCAACCAGGTTGCTATTGCTAAAACCGAACCGGGTGATGAAAACAACCAAGACATTTCTTCTTTGGTCGGTAAAGTTGATATTCGTAAGCTGGAGCATTTCTCACAAGATGACCCCGATGCCTACAGCTACTCTGGTGCGCTTTGTCGTGCTAACCAAGGTGTGATGGAATTTGTGGAGATGTTTAAAGCGCCGATTAAAGTATTACACCCACTATTAACAGCCACTCAAGAAGGTAACTACAACGGTACCGAGGGGCTTTCTGCTCTTCCATTTGAAGGCATGATCCTAGCGCACTCTAATGAATCTGAGTGGCAGACCTTCCGTCACAACAAAAACAACGAAGCCTTTTTAGACCGGGTTTACATTGTCAAAGTGCCCTATTGTTTACGCGTATCGGAAGAGAAAAAAATCTACAAAAAACTATTACTTAACAGTGAATTATCCGAAGCGCCATGTTCACCAAGCACGCTCGATATTTTGGCACAATTCAGTATCTTGTCTCGCTTAAAAGAGCCTGAAAATTCGTCCATTTTCTCCAAAATGCGCGTTTATGATGGCGAAACATTAAAAGACACCGATCCTAAAGCCAAAAGCTATCAGGAATATCGCGATTACGCGGGCGTTGATGAAGGTATGTCCGGTTTATCAACCCGCTTTGCCTTTAAAATTTTGTCTCGCGTGTTTAACTTCGATCAAACGGAGGTGGCGGCAAACCCTGTCCATTTGTTCTATGTAATTGAGCAACAAGTCGAGCGCGAACAATTTCCTCAAGAGACCGCTGAACGCTATCTTGAATATTTGAAAGGTTATCTAGTACCAAAATATGTGGAATTTATTGGTAAAGAAATCCAAACCGCCTACTTAGAATCCTATTCTGAATATGGGCAAAATATCTTTGACCGTTATGTCACCTACGCGGATTTTTGGATTCAAGACCAAGAATATCGCGACCCAGAAACGGGCCAATTATTCGACCGCTCTGCCCTAAATGAAGAACTAGAAAAGATTGAGAAAACCGCAGGGATCAGTAACCCGAAAGACTTCCGTAATGAGATTGTGAACTTTGTTCTTCGTGCTCGCGCTAATAACAATGGACAAAACCCAGTATGGACCAGCTACGAGAAACTTCGCACTGTTATCGAGAAGAAAATGTTCTCCAATACCGAAGAGCTACTGCCGGTTATTTCATTTAATGCAAAAACCTCGCACGATGATCAAAAGAAACACGACAACTTTGTGGCGCGCATGATGGAGAAAGGTTACACCAAGAAACAAGTTCGTTTACTTGCAGAGTGGTATTTGCGTGTACGTAAGTCCTCATAGCCTAGCTCTTAATACCTAGAATAAAGAGTGACGAGATAGTGTTTCTCGTTACTTTTTAACCGCTATTCATGAGGCAGTTTGGGGAGGCGCTATGGTACAATTTATCGACCGACGTTTGAATGGGAAAAATAAGAGTACCGTCAACCGGCAGCGGTTTATTCGTCGAAATAAAGAGCAGATCAAAAAGTCTGTCGCAGAAGCCGTTAAAAAACGTTCTATCACCAATACTGAAACCGGTGAAGATGTCACGATTCCCAATCAAGACATTACTGAGCCAACATTTCATCAAGGCAAAGGCGGCACTAAAGAACGCGTGCATCCAGGCAATGATCAATTCACCACTGGAGATAAAATCGATCGCCCACCAGCAGGCGGTTCTGGTGGTGGCTCGGGTCAAGGTGATGCCAGTAATGATGGCGAAGGACAAGATGACTTTATTTTTCAAATTTCAAAAGATGAATACTTAGATATTCTGTTTGAAGATCTTGCGCTACCTAATTTGAAGAAAAACCAAGTCAATAAAATTACCGAGTGGAAATCCCACCGTTCGGGCTATCAAACTGCCGGTATTCCATCAAACATAGCAATTGTGCGTTCATTACAACAGTCACTCGCTCGACGCACAGCAATGACGGCCGCAAAGCGTAAACATTTACGTGATCTTGAAAGCCTACTTGATGAAATTCAAATGTCGGAGCCTGCGCAACCACTTGAAGAAACACGTATAAAAGCCGAGATCGCGGAACTTCGCGAAAAAATTGCCAGCGTGCCATTTATCGACACCTTTGACCTACGTTATAAAAACTACGAGCGTAAACCGATTCCATCGAGCCAAGCAGTGATGTTCTGTTTGATGGATGTCTCAGGTTCAATGGACCAGCCTACCAAAGACATCGCTAAGCGTTTCTACGTTCTGCTTTATTTATTCTTAACTCGTACCTATGAAAATGTCGAAGTGGTATTTATTCGTCACCACACACAGGCAAAAGAGGTGGATGAGCACGAGTTCTTCTATTCTCAAGAGACAGGTGGCACCATTGTTTCCAGTGCCTTAAAACTCATGAGCGATATCGTTAGAGACCGCTACCCCACTAACGAATGGAATATCTATGCAGCGCAAGCCTCTGATGGTGATAACTGGGCTGACGATTCTCCCCGCTGTAAAGATCTATTAGTCAAAAACCTATTACCTTATTGCCAATATTATTCGTACATCGAAATCACCAAACGTGCACACCAAACCTTATGGCGTGAATATGAAAGAATCGATGAAGCCTACGAAAACTTTGCCATGAAAAACATTCAATCTGTGGATGATATTTTCCCAATTTTCCGCGAGCTCTTTCAAAAGCAAGCTCAATCTTGAGGGGATACGTTATGGTCACAAAAACACAAGATACCATTGAGCGAGAACAACACCATCCAGGCTACCCATTACCGACAGGCCCGGATTGGACATTTGATTTATTAGAGCTTTACCACACTGAAATTAAACGTGTGGCCGAACATTATCGCTTAGATACGTATCCAAATCAGATTGAAGTGATTACCGCAGAACAAATGATGGATGCCTATTCCAGTATCGGCATGCCCATCAATTACAACCATTGGTCTTTCGGTAAACGTTTCATTCAAACGGAACAAAATTACAAACATGGTCACATGGGGCTAGCCTACGAAATTGTCATCAACTCCAACCCATGTATTGCCTATCTCATGGAAGAAAACACCATCACCATGCAAGCGCTTGTTATGGCGCACGCTTGTTATGGGCATAATTCATTCTTTAAAGGCAACTATCTATTCCAGTCATGGACTGATGCCAGCTCGATTATTGACTACTTATTGTTTGCTAAACATTACATCACTCAATGTGAAGAAAAATACGGAATAGCTGAAGTGGAAAAAATTCTCGATTCTTGCCATGCCTTAATGAATTACGGCGTCGATCGTTACAAGCGACCAGAAAAGATTTCGATTTTAGAAGAAAAAGCACGGCAAGAATCTCGTGAGGCTTATCTGCAATCACAAGTGAATGAATTGTGGCGAACCGTGCCTAAATCTAAGCAAGATGAGCATCATGACAGCCAACGTTTTCCAAGCGAACCACAAGAAAACCTGTTGTATTTCATCGAAAAACACGCCCCACTGCTAGAGCCATGGCAACGTGAAGTGGTTCGTATTGTTCGTAAAGTCAGCCAGTACTTTTACCCACAAAAACAAACCCAAGTCATGAATGAAGGCTGGGCGACTTTCTGGCACTACACCATTTTGAACCATCTATATGATGAAGGCGTCGTAACGGATTCTTTCATATTGGAGTTTCTACACAGCCACACCAGCGTAGTTGCACAACCTGAATACAACAGTAAGTATTACAGCGGCATCAACCCTTATGCACTCGGGTTCGCCATGTTCCAAGATATTCGCCGCATCTGTGAACACCCGACCGATGAAGACAAAGAATGGTTTCCCGAAATCGCTGGCAGTAATTGGCTCGACACCTTGCACTTCGCCATGCATAACTTCAAAGATGAAAGCTTTATCAGCCAATATTTATCCCCCAAAGTTATCCGTGATTTCAGGTTATTTTCGGTCTTAGATGATGATAGAAAAAATTATGTTGAAATCAGTGCCATTCATAACGAAACCGGCTACCAAGCGATTCGTGAAAAATTGGCCTCTCAATACAACCTCAGTAATTTAGAGCCGAATATTCAAGTGTGGAATGTGAATGTACGTGGCGACCGCTCACTCACCTTGCAACATATTCCGCAAGATAGGATCCCACTTAACAACAGTTACCCTGAAGTACTGAAACATTTACACCGCTTATGGGGGTTTGATGTGATTTTGGAAGAGGTAAAAGATTCTGGCCGACGTGAAATCCTCGCGACCTGCCCACCAACGCCATCACAACATCATGGACATGGGATTTCTTAGATACTTACTTGCGGGCGAACTTGAAACATGGCGATAGTGCGTCATTCAGGTTCGCCCGTGAGTCATGGTTATTCAGAGATCGTTTTCGACATCCAATAGAACCTATCGTCATCACTATCAACCACAAAACCCGATCTTTTATAAAGATTAAATGCAGGACTGATTCTAAATACACGCAATGTTAGCTTGTTGAAACCAGACTCCGTAGCTAACCGTTCGCATTCAGACAAAGCCGCAGCGCCAATACCTTGATTTTGATGTTTCTGACTCACCTGCAAATCACGGATATAACAGCTCTCATCATCAAAGGCTAATCTAATCGCTCCAGCAATTTCACCATCAAATAAGATATCGATATTCGTCAGTTCACGGATTTGCTCTTCGATTTTCGAACTCTCCCAATCAACCGCATAATGCTCATAATATGAACGCATATTTAAGTAAGTGAGATTGGCTGAAGCTGCTAAATCTATTGTATTTTGATACGTAATCATTGCTACCCTGTTGCTATACAAAAATTTTTATATCCAAGAACGTAATTGCGTTATTAAGAGTTAACCCTCACTCACACGTCAATAGAACCTTTAAGATACAAAACCCCTTTTCCTGAAATAACAACACTGTCTCCAGAGACGTGACATTTTAACGTTCCGCCTCGCCTTGATGCTTGATAGGCAAGTAGCTCCACTTTATCCAGTTTTTCAGCCCAATACGGTGCTAAACCTGAATGAATAGAACCTGTCACCGGATCTTCTTCGCCCCCATTGGCTGGCCAAAAATAACGAGAAACAAAATCATAATGGTCAGATTTAGCCGTAACCACGACATCGAAAGGTGCAAGTTGTTTTAACTGTTCTGCATCATAGGATATATCCAAAACCTCTTGCTCATTATCATAAACGGCAAAATACGCTTGCCTGTTTTTGAGCACTTCGATGGGTCTATTTGAAAGCCCATCGAGAAGTTGAGACGGAATGGCAGAGACGATATCTGGTTTCTGATTTGGGAACGTCATTTGAATTTCATTGTTGGCATTACGAATAACGGTTAGGTTGCCCACTTCACGAGTAATGAACTCAATCTGGTCTTCAATACCCAACTCGTTAAATAGCACATAGGCAGACGCCAAAGTCGCATGACCACAAAAATCGATTTCAGTTAATGGTGAAAACCAGCGAATTTCATATCGATTCTCACCAATATTTTTGATAAAAGCGGTTTCTGATAGGTTATTTTCAACCGCGATATTCTGCATTAAATCTTCAGATAGCCATTCAGCGACCGGAACAACAGCAGCAGAGTTACCTTTAAACTGTTGATCGGTAAATGCATCAACAACAAATATATCCATTTTCACTTTATGAACTCCATGTTCTTTATATCTAGGTCGCACTGACTAAATCACTACCAACGAACCCTTTCCCCAAACTCACTTATGCCACTCGCGTCTGTGAATTTGGCAGCGTCAAGCAGAGCCTGGTTCGGCGCTTTTGCTTTATCACATGCAATCATAAATTCGTCAAAAACTCGGGCTTTAACCACAATAGTTTCATACTCTTTAATGACATGAGTTGCATCTTCATCCATAAGTCTAACTACATACTCATTGAGACTTTTTAAACCAAGTAAAGCTGTTGCTTTTTCAGCTTTTGCCTTAATCTCTTCATCAAGGCGAATATCTAAACGTGTTGTTGCCATAATTACTCCTATGTACGGATCTATTCCGTAACACTAGTGGTTATAGTGCAAATATAGAGCGCATTCAATTTGTACAGATAGTTTACGGAAACACAGCCACCACGTCGATTATTCGTAATATTCCTGAGCTTGGGTATATTACCAATAAGCAAGCGGCCTCTCTTATCGGCGTTGCACCGATAACCAAAGAAAATGGCCGCTATAAAGGCAAAAGAATCATTCAAGGTGGTCGAGCCCAAGCAAGGACGGTTCTCTATATGGCAATGATGTCAGCGATGCAATGCAACCCAGTATTTAAAGCCACTTATCAGCATCTTTTAGACGCAGGAAAACCGAAGAAAGTTGCTATTATTGCCTGCGTAAGAAATATGGTTGTAACTTTAAATTCGATGTTAAGAGATGTCGTCATGTGGGATGAAAATAAAGCTAAAATTTAGCTATTGACGCCATACTCGTTTGTTAGCTTTTTAAAACTCGAAATCTAACCAATCATCATTGTCTACAGAATTGTCCTCACTTTCAGTACATTGACTGGGTTCAAGTAGATTCACGAGCCTTTCACCTTGGTTCAAAAGGTGATCGTAAGTCATTATTGACAAACTCGTTAGCCTTGAATTCAAGCCATGTAGCGCTTTGTGTTTTTCAGGAGACCAATCGTAAGAACGACCAATAACAATCGTTGCTCTTGGATGATATGCAACAATTTCGGGGTGATCTGCTAACCCTTTGGATGCAACATCATTAAAGACATCCATATACCTATGGCATTGGCCAATTGCCTTAGAGACTTCAGAAGAAAAATAGAAATTCCGATGCGAACTATCGTAGTTTAAAACTTCCATATTTGGGCGCTTCAACTCGATGATATCCCTAAAGCCACCAATGACATTGGATAACATCAAATCTAAGTGGTCATGAGGGGAGATGGCTCTAACATCGTCGTTAACGACGTAGGCATTACCAAATGCCCAAGGATATTCCTCACACCATTTTTGGTATATCTTTTCATCGTTTTCTTGGTTGTTCAGATGGTTACGCAATTGATTAACTGCTGACTTCATGTCTTTTAGGCGGATAGAGCCTTTTAACGCATTTGCTAATTCATCAGATAGGTCTGTATTTTCCAGATGCTTAACGATTTCTGTTTGAGATAACACTGCTGTTAACGCATTAGCAACTGATTGAGGGTCATGCTCAGCTAATTGTGCTGTACCGTCATTGACACGAATTAGAAGAAAGTCGCCCTCTGTTTCATCTTTAACCGCAACGTGAGATTTAATTGCTTCATATAGTTTGAGCAACGACCCTGCTTGTAATGACACAGACTTCTCATCAACGGGAAGCCACCCAAAAGGAGTTTTGTCTTTCTTGTACGTAATGATCTTTCCAGCAAGCTCTACGCCTTGAGATTTAGTTATATAGAATGGAACAAAGTCAATTCTTGAACGAGTGGTTTCATGGATCGTTACTGGATCACTGTACCCAACGTTTCCTGACTTTGCTTGCTTTTTACCAATTGAGCCTACTGCCAAATTTACCTCCGAACTCAAAAGAAAGTTAACGTCACATTGAAGGGCGCTTTCACTGGATTTTCAACAACAGCCGAACTCTAAACCACAAGTGCTAAGCGTTCGGCGTCCCTTTGAATGTTTTGTTAGAGCACTGTTAAATGAGTGGTACATCATTTGATAACACACTCAACTTATTATCTTTTTTTGCAAACTTTTCGGTGAAGTTAATAGCCAAGCATAGATATATTAATGCATGTCTCGTTTGTTTGAAAACATACATTCCTTTATCAACTAGCTCATCAGACGTAATTTTATACGCATAATCATGTTCGTTTTTCCAAGTAGAGAAACCTTCAAAACCAGGGTTCACAACTCTAACCCAACCGTGTTCTAGTTCATTGCGTAGTTCTCGCACTTCGAAAGCCGAATCATCAAGCCAATAAGAAGGTCTTCTCTCATCATCATCGTGCTGGGTAAAGTCTTTGCTTAACCAGAACAATGCAGTTAAAAATGGATTGTTCTGGTCTTTTAATTTTTTCTGCGTATCAAACCATTGCCGATTAAACGCAATCTTGGAGCTGTTTAATTCATAGTACTTATCTAAGAGTCTTGAGATTTTGTCTAGAACACTAAAACAGCCTTTCAAAGCGCTCTTTATTTTTTCAATGTATCCTTCGTAGATTACACCGTCTAATGTGTCTGTTAGATATTTATCTTTGTCAGTGAATTTTACGTATTTTTTATTCAACCCTTCGTAGAACAAATGACGAAAGTAGCAATACTCATTTTTCATTGATGAAAATGCCGCAGATAGATATGGGCCTTCAAAAACTGGAGTGCTATATGATGGAAAATTGAGAACATCGTGATCTACAACCCAAGCATTTTCTAGATCATTTAATGGGTTGAGGAATAGTATATTATCTTTACACCAGCTCCGATATTTTGTTTCTTCTTTTGAATAGTCTGGCTTATAAGGGTGAGCTAATAGATCAGGATCTTCGTCAAATGAATTTTGAACATGTTGAAGGAAGCGTCCAAATTCAGATCCTGAATCAACTTTGATACTTTCTCTAATACCATTATGATAAATTTCATCTTTAGCTAGTAGTTTTTTTGCATAGTTGTATGCATATAGCTGGTAATAATAAATATGCTCTTCATCGTATAAATAGTGAGAAATCCAAAGCAGACCTGTTGTAAGTCTATATAACCCGACTTCTTCGGCATCACCAAAATGGGAAATACCTTGTTTCCAAAGAGGAATGGCTTCAAAGGTTCTACATAATGTCTGTAGTGTATTTGCATGGTTTACTTCTACTTGAGGAAGTAGTTCATAAGCCTGACTTTTATATCGATAAAATTTCCTATGGCAAATGATAGCATTACCATAATTTGGATTGTTCCATCTGTCATTTCTATCAGAAGCTAAATGCTGGTATATATTCGACAAGTAGTAAGTCAATATACTTTTTATAATATCGGGAGCTTCACTTTCATCAGAGATGATTTTCTTTAACTCATCACAAAAACGTACTAAAGAGTCAATATCATTAGATTCAATACAAGTATCAATGTTTCCTGCAAAAAAAGCGATCTTTTCGTTCCATTCGTCCATGCATTCTCTCGATTAAATGTAATGTGGATTTAGGTGGTCTAGACATAATGACTCCCATGAAGGTGCTAGCCTCCAATATCGTGGGTTAGCTAAGCCAGAGCCATAATTAGTTTGCTAAAGAACTAAATTAGGAGGCTAGCATGAATAACGATAGCACTATTTTTATTGGGTTAGATACCCATAAATCCTTCACCCAAGTCGCACTTTTAAAAGATAAACGTGGAGAAGCCCCTTCATCGTACAGTCGTATTCAATCAACTAAATCAGCATTTATAAAACTCAGCCAAACACTCCAATCCCAATTTCCTAAAGCTACCCTGAATTTCATTTACGAAGCTGGTCCTTGTGGATATTGGATTTATCGATTGCTCACAAGCATTGGACACCAATGCTACATTGTTGCGCCATCTTTAATCCCCAAAGCGCCTGGCGATAAAATCAAAACCGATAAAAGAGATGCCGCCAAATTAGCGCGCCTTTTTCGAGCAGATGAACTCAATGCCATCTATGTACCTGAAGCAGAAGATGAAGCTATACGTGATTTATCTCGCGCACGAGAAACGGCAATGAAAGATTTAAAAGATGCCAAATTCCAACTCAAAGGCTTCTTACTACGAAATAATATTACGGCAACGGTCAAAGATAACTGGTCTAAAAAACATTTAAGATGGTTAACAGAATTAGTGCTCCCTCATCACAGCCAACAAATTGTGCTGCAAGAGATGATTCAAATCATCTCGGAACGAATGCAACGATTACAAAGGCTCGATAATGAGCTGCTATATCAAGTTAAAAACTGGCGTTACTACCCTGTTGTAAAAGCGATTCAAGCGATGAGAGGCGTTCGTTTACTCGTGGCATTAGGAACCATCGCTGAACTGGGGGATTTAAGGCGTTTTGACCACCCGAGAAAGCTCATGTCCTACCTTGGGCTTGTCCCATCTGAGCACTCTAGTGGACAAAAACGAAGACAAGGCAGTATTACAAAATGTGGCAATAAACGAGCTCGACGATTATTAGTTGAAAGTGCACATACTTATAAACACAAACCCAATATCTCAGCAGAGCTGCAAATACGACAAGAAGACTTATCAAAAGAAATTATTGATATTGCTTGGCAAGCTCAGCTTCGGTTATGTCGGCGCTACCAACGATTAATGTTTTTAGGAAAGCACCGCAGTGTCGTCGTCACAGCGATAGCCCGTGAAATGGTCGCATTTATTTGGGCGATTGCTCGGGAGGTGGTAATCATACCGATTGATCCACGCCAAAGAATATCAAGGTTACCAGTATGAATAATAAATTAGTGTTAGCGCAACGCATTAAGCATCGGGTGTGGCATAAACTCCGACGGCGTTAGGATGGCAATAGCCTAACGGCTATTGAACCACGAGCATAGACTGCAGACAGGTGCCACGACGGAATAAGTAAGGTAAGCTCTGCTCACTTTAGAGTGAGTAATCTACGAATACCAGCATGATAACCGACGAAAGTACTTGCTTGAGCAATGCGTTAACACTATCTCTTTTTTAAAGAAAAATGCCCAAAATAACTGGGTAGAATTTTTGCGCTCTACTTGACAGTGGGAGTCATACCAACGCCCAATTAAGGTGTGAAGCACGCAATACCGATGCTACCGTATACCGCCTTAATCACTAAAATTAACGCATACCAAAAATGCCACGCGTGTTGAATCACTCTTAAGTTGTTTGTTATGTATATACTTGCTGCTATTCTTGGAGCCAAGAAATTTCATTTATCAACTTACACTCAAGGCTCGTCTGCAGCATTGATCTGGAACCTTCCTCTTTGTTACCGTTTGCATAAGTGTCAATAAGAGAATCCAAGACCAATATAATATCGTTGACTTGCTCATCACTTAAGTCAAATTCTGCTTTGTAGTTCGGCGTGTTAACTACTTGCCATTGTTTTGCGTCAATATTTATATTTCTCGAATAGAACGATGATAAGCTTTTCTTATTATCCAGGGTCACTGTAGCTTTCAACTCTGTAACAGGTTGCTCTATAGATAATTTTTCAATAGCTAAAGTACATTTTTTCATTCTGCATTTCCTCCAAATATATAAAGCTTATTAGACGGCAAAGTGCCGCTTTTCCTGACAACTCTTTGCCTGTTTAGTTTTTCCACTATACAGCAAGTAGCCCTCAAGCCTATGTATAGAAATGACTATTTGTTTCATTCTTTAGATATGAATCAGAAAAGAAGGCACTTTTCCTGTTATCTATTGCTGAAACCCGACACCCTTAGCCTGTACATAAAAACAGTATCAAGGTACCCAATGAAATCTCCTTTTTTAACTTATATCCATGAATTTATGGTTAGCCGCCACTATGCAAATAAAACGATCAAATCGTATTTATATTGGGTACAACTATTCATAATTATCAGTCGATATTTTGATATGAAATATAAATTCTTGTGCATTGAAGTAATAGCAATATAAATAGGAGATTCTGAATTGCGCTCGTACCTCACTTTTCAGAATGACAGGAAATATTAAGTTTTTTAGGGCGTCATTCCGTACAACGAGCGCAGCGAGTGAAGATACGGAATCTCCTAAAAGCTCGTTGAGACAAATGGGGTAGGAACGCGTATTACATGATTTTGAGTCACTCTCCTACCTCACTTACTCTGTAAGCAAAAAAAAGCTCAGAAAAATCTGAGCTTTAACAATCTAAATATTCCAACTACGCTAATTTCGATAAAATCTTACGCACGATTTCTAAGTCTTCCGGCGTGTCTACACCTGCGGCTGGGGCTTCTTTGGCTAGTGCGACATGGATTTTTTCGCCATACCAAAGTACGCGTAGTTGCTCTAGAGATTCAATTTGCTCTAGCGCGCTTGGTTGCCAGTTAATGTAGGTGTTAATAAAACCGGCGCGATATCCGTAAATACCGATGTGGCGCATAAGCGGTTGGCGGATGGTTTTGTCTTCTTTAGCCCAGGCGTCACGATCCCAAGGAATCGATGCACGGCTAAAGTACAGTGCGTAACCTTGTTCATCTGTTACCACTTTAACGGCATTCGGGTTGAATACTTCTTGTGGCTCATCAATGTTCACCCCTAGCGTTGCCATTGGCGCTGTGCTATTGGCTAAGTTGTCTGCCACTTGTTTGATGATAGAAGGCGGAATTAACGGCTCATCACCTTGTACATTCACGATAATGTGGTCATCGGCAATGCCCATCTTCTCAACCACTTCGGCTAAACGTTCGGTGCCAGATTGGTGATCCGGCGAGGTCATACACACTTCGCCACCAAAGCCTTTCACGACCGCTTCAATACGAGCATCGTCAGTGGCAACAATCACTCGTTCGGCACCGGCCTGAATCGCTTGCTCGTGTACCCACTGAACCATAGGTTTACCGGCAATATCTGCCAGTGGCTTACCCGGTAAACGAGAAGATTGGTAACGTGACGGGATAACGACAGTAAATGACATTAGCGCCCCTCGTCCATCGACATTTTACGTGCTTCAACTTCCAACATCACTGGAATGCCATCTTTAATTGGGTAGGCTAAACGGTCAAACTTACAAATAAGCTCTTGTTTTTCATTGTCCAATACCACTTTACCTTTGCATACTGGACAAGCCACGATTTCAAGTAGACGATGATCCATATTGACTCTTAACCTCTGTGATTTTTTCAATAATATTCTGTTTATCTTGCGCTGAAATATTGGCCGACACGGGTAAATACCACCAGTTATCTTCGGCAAATTGATAGCATTTCACCGCATCTTTTTCTGTCATGATTAAATGCTTACCCTGTTTGGCAAGCTGCTGTAATTCCGATTGTTCGAATGCTTGATGATCGGCAAACGCCTGAGTTTTGATCACTTCAGCATCTAAGGTTTCTAATGTTTTAAAGAAACGCGGCGGATGACCGATACCTGCAAAAGCCACCAATTGTGACAGCGAATTAACAGGCACTTTCTCGCCCGTTTTTAGGTTCACTGCGTCACTCGGCTCAAGCGTCATCGCGATTTCATTGCTTTGAGCTTGACCACCATTAGTGATCAAGAAATCGACTTCATCTAATCGTTCTAGCCCTTCACGTAATGGGCCAAATGGAATGTAGTGCTGATTACCAAAACGGCGCTGGCCATCAATCACAACAAATTCAATATCTCGCTCTAAAGCGTAATGCTGCAAACCATCATCGGTGATGATCACGTCGACATCATGTTGCAATAAGGCTTGTACAGCTTGGCTTCGTACTGGATCAACCGCAACAGGTGCACCAGTTCTACGTTTAATTAAAGCGGGTTCATCGCCCGATTGCGAACTAGGCGTATCAAGTTCAACAACCAAAGGATACTTGGCTGCTTTGCCACCATAACCACGGGAAACCACACCCGGTTTCATTCCAAGCGCTTGCAACGTCTCGACTAGCCATATCACCACCGGCGTTTTGCCATTGCCACCAGCGGTAATATTACCGGCAACAATAACTGGCACAGGCGCGCGGTAACGAGGTTTGTCGCCGGCCATATATGACTGGCGACGTTGACGGCTTATCAGCTTAAACAATTGACTTAACGGCCATAATAACGGCGCAAGCACATAACCTAGCGGATGACGATGAAACCAAATTTTCTCAATCATTATTCACCAAATTGAATACGGTGAAGTTGCGCATAAGCCCCATCTTTGGCAAGCAATTCAGGGTGATTACCACGCTCAATGATCTCGCCTTCATCGACAACGAGAATTTCATCAGCATTTTCAATGGTGGATAAACGGTGCGCAATCACAATCACGGTTTTGTTCTTTTGCAGTTCATCGAGTGCCGCTTGAATCGCACGCTCAGATTCCGTATCCAGTGCAGATGTGGCCTCATCAAGAATCAAAACAGGAGCATCACGTAATAAAGCACGAGCAATGGCTAAACGCTGACGCTGACCACCCGATAAGCTCACCCCGTTTTCACCGATAATGGTGTCGAAACCTTGATCCATATTTTCAATGAATTCGGTCGCGTGAGCTAAATCCGCTGCATGTTTGATTTGCTCAAAGCTGTAACGCTCGGTCGCGGCATAAGCAATGTTATTGGCGATGGTGTCATTAAATAAGTGCACATTTTGCGATACTAATGCGAAGTGAGTACGCAAGTTCGCTAAGGTGTAATCACGAATTTCGGTCTCATCTAAATAAATTTCACCAGAGTCAATATCGTAGAAACGGGTAAATAAGTTGGCAATGGTACTCTTACCCGAGCCTGAACGACCTACTAACGCCACGGTTTTACCGGCAGGAACATCGAATGAAACGTTACGCAATGCTGGGGCATCTTTAGTTGGGTAAGTGAAGGTCACGTCTTTCACGCTCAAGTTACCTTTTACTTTTTCAATCTCTTTTTTGCCGGTGTCGACTTCAGGTGTTAATTCAATAATTTCAAATAAAGTCTGACAAGCAGCCATACCTTTTTGGAAATCTGAGGTCACGTTCGTAAGCGATTTCAATGGGCGCATCAAAGCAAACATGGCCGAGAAGATCACAGAAAAAGTACCCGGCGTTAGGTCTGCTTTGATTGAATCAATACTGGCTAGATACAACACCACAACTAACGCAATAGACGCGATCACCTGAATAATCGGGTTAGCTGCTGCTTGAGCTGCCACTAACTTCATGGATTGTTGACGCATTTTGTTGCTGACAGAATCAAAGCGTTTCTTCTCAACATGTTGGCCGCCATAGCTTAAAACGACTTTGTGCCCTTTTAGCATTTGTTCGGCAGATGAGGTCACATTACCCATCATGTCTTGCATGTTTTTACTGATCTTACGAAAACGCTTCGAAACAATGCGGATCGCATAAGCCACCAATGGCGCGACTGCCAGTAAGACCAATGACAATTGCCAGCTGTTATAGAACATTAAGAACAATAAACCGATGATACTGGCGCCTTCACGCACAATGCTCACCAACGCTTTACTGGTTGCCGCTGCGACTTGCTCTGAATCGTAAGTAATACGCGATAACAACGAGCCAGCTGATTCTTTATCGAAATAGCTGACTGGCATTTGCATAAAATGGTTGAATAAACGACGACGCATTTCCATCACTACATTGCCTGAAACCCAGCTTAAGCAATAGGTTGAAACGAAGCCACTTAACCCGCGCACAATCATCATACCCATCACAATGAAAGGTAAAATACGTAGGAAGTTGGATTCGGCATTACCAAAGCCTTCATCGAGCAATGGCTTCAATAATGAAACCAGATACGTATCACTGGCAGCGTTAATGATTAATGCGATAGTGGCAACGAATAGACCGGCTTTATACAAGCTGATCATCGGCCATAGTTTTTTAAACGTTTGGAACGTGCTTTCGTCTTTTGATGACGGAGTGTCTGTTTGTTGAGTCATAAAAACTTATTATTAGTTAACTGGTAATTTAGATAAGAAAACGACGAGTCATCCAAACCACAAGTTAGTGAGACAATTAGATTCATTCTAACCCGTTACGCACGATCTGCCTATACCATGGTTGATATTGGTCTCGCCTCTTTTGCTCGATAGACCAATCATTTGAATAAATTGACAGCGTTATTTGTCCACCTGTCCCCGTATCGAGCCACGGTATTCCCGCTTGCTGATAACGCTGTTTCACCATTTGGCTCGGCAAGCCCCACTGATTATTGAGCGCTAATGAGGCAACCGCAACCTTGGGCTGAAATACTTCAAGTAGAGTTGGAAATGACGACGTCGAGCTTCCGTGATGCGGCACTGTCATGACATCAACAGGTTTGATACCGGCTTCACGAGTTAAAAGAATTTCAGAAATTGCATCAATATCGCCAGTTAATAATAGACTGAATGTAGAATCGGAAATACGAACCACACAAGAATGTGGATTGTAAGCACGCGTAACCTGCTTTGGCGGCCATAACGCTTCAAATTGTAAACCTTGCCATTGCCAACTCTGCCCTTTCACGCAAGGTTGATAACCAGAAATCAGCTCACTACTGCGCTTCCATTTGGGGTTGAGAGAGTGCTCGGCATCTTTACGTCCACCGGCATGATCAAAATCGGTATGGCTGATAATAAGCCCATCCAATTGCCACTCTCCAGACTGGTTTAATAGCGGGGTAACAATGGAGCGAACCATGCTTCCACCTTGCCAGCCAATTCCCGTGTCGTACAACACACTGCGGCCATCTTTACGAATTAAAATCGCTAACCCTTGCCCAACATCGACGACTTGTACTTGCCAGCGTGGTGAATGAACAGCTTGAAACATTCCAAAATGTAATACGCCTGCAAGTAATAGCACCACAAACAAGGTGACGAAACATCGAAATCGCCATAACAACACACTCATAACCAATATCAAGCACAGCCAAACTGATTGATTGGAAAGCGGCCACCATGCACCTTCAGCCCAATCAAGCAGCTTAGTAATTGGCTGTAAACTTATGTCTACTATCTTCCAGCCTGTCGCTAATAAGTCATGAACGAATTCTGTATCACTAAGCAAAGGCGAATCATCAGAATGGTCTGAAACCGAACGCTCAATAAACAAGGAAGACAGAGCTAGCATAAGAAAAATCAGTGGGACGACAATCACGCTAACCCAAGGAATAGCGACGAGATTCACTAAGGGGGATACCCAACTTAAACCACCGAAAACCGATGCGGAAATAAACGCCAAACCAATAAACAATCCCATTTGAACAGTCAGTATGCGTATTAGCCGGAGTTTAAATCGATGTTGTGACGAGGTTTCTTCGGGTTTCATGCAAAACCATAGCGATAAATAAATCACCATGATTGCACTAAACGATAACCAAAAACTGGCTTGTAAAATTGAGAAAGGTTGCCAAGCGAGGACCAACACTAAGCTGAATAATAAAATTTGCCAAATCGACCAATGGATTCGAAAAAGAAGCGTTAACAACCACAACGTTCCCATGACCAAGGCTCGTTGCGTTGGCAATGAAAAGCCCGCCAGGTAGGAATACATCACCGCCAATCCAAAACTCATCAGCATGGGTAACATACGCATAAGTTGCCCTACAGCATAATAACCAGCTGGATAACCAATCGCGCCTATCGTTTTTATGATGCGTCCAAGCTGCCAACCTATCCCCATAGCGAGTGCAATATGCAAACCTGAAATCGCCATCAAATGCGCTAAGCCTGAATCACGGAGTTGTTGCCATTGCTTATCGGTAATTAAACTTCTATCACCAAAAGCAAGCGCAAGAATAAACGATTGGCTAGGCAGTGAAGCCGTTGCCAATTTGATATCATTATGCAGAGATAATCGCCACGATGAACTTGATTTCAAAAGCGTATTATTCGCATTTTCCGATTCAATAACCGCTTTACCATGCCATTGATTAGATACATAATAGCGCTCGTTATCAAAGCCCGCGTCGTTTAACCGACCTATCGCTGGCTTAACCTCAAGTTGCAGTTGCCATAACTCACCAAGTTTTAATGGCGGTTGATTAGGGCTTGCATAGTAAGCTTTAACTTGGGGCTGCGCATAAAATGGTAAAACATCACCGTTGATGCGCTGAATGGATAGAATCGTTTGTGCCCCATGCAATGTGGTTTGATTCAACGCAACGATTTTCGCTTGTACCGTAATTAGACTCCCATGTGAAAAAAGTTTCTCTGTCACATGGCGATAATGATTCCCATGGATGATGATAAGTAAGCAGCCAAGGCAAACACCTTGTAGACAATATGCATTTTTTGTGGAGAAAAGGACAAGAAAGAGTACTACAATCGGCAACAGCAGGATCAGCGACGGCATAGTTGGCCATATAGCCCCACTTGCCATGCTAAAAAAACAACCGAGCAGAACATAATTACGATTAATACGAGCCACCCTTTATGCCAAAGAAATTGATTAAACGCTTCATGCCAGACCATGAAAAAATCAAAAACCAAAAAGCTTTAAAAATTTTTGGTAGCGTTTTATATAACCCCAATTTGTGGTGTTTGAATCGTCGTTCGGCTGCGGGTGCTTTTGCGGTTGGCTTATTTATCGCTTTTGTGCCACTCCCAAGCCAAATGATCATGGCTTCAGGTGCGGCGATTCTATGCGGTGTCAATTTGCCTCTATCGGTTGCCCTAGTATGGGTCAGTAATCCTATTACCATGCCATTTTTGTTCTATTTTGCTTATCGGATTGGCGCTTGGATTATGCATACGCCAGAGCAATCTTTTCATTTCGAGCTCACGTGGCATTTCTTTGTTGAACAAATCAATACCATTGGCCCACCACTGTTATTAGGCTGCCTCGTCTGCGGTGCTGTTCTCTCGATCGTAGGTTATTTCGGTATCCAAGGCCTGTGGCGTTATTCCGTCGCCCGCAGTTGGAAAAAACGCCGTTCAAGATAAAGCAGCTATAAATTTCACGATAAAGCAGCTATAAATAAAGTCAGCTGTTATCCAATAAAAAAACCAACACAAATAAAAAAGTGCTACCAAGTTAACGTTCTAAATGAACAAACTTGATAGCACTCTTTTTTTTAAGACAACTTACGACGCTCGGCTCTCGGGCGTTTCACTTCTCGTGTCTCGAGGCCTAACGGTTCCCCTATTAAAGCAACAACTAAAGCAACAACATAGAGCTACGAGAAACGAAAAGCGCAGCGCTCGAGCTACGTCACCCTATTTCGCACTCAGCACCGTTGCTGGATTCAACTTGCTCGCTCTTGATGCTGGGTACCAGGTTGCGAGTAGGCTCAAAGTGATCGCGGTGCCGGAAACCAGCAATACATCTGACCACGCAACTTGCGAAGGAAGAAAATCAATAAAATAAATATCGCCCGATAAGAATTGATGTCCAATTAGGCTTTCTAACCCTTTGATGATTGGCGTTAAATTATATGCCACCAGCACACCAATAATGCTGCCAACAATGCTACCAAGCACACCAGAAAGCACGCCATACCAAACGAAAATACGTTTAATTAAGCCATCACTCGCGCCCATCGTGCGTAAGATAGCAATATCTGAAGCGCGATCTTTTACCGCCATCATCAAGGTAGAAACAATATTAAAGCTCGCCACCCCAATCACCAGTATCATCACTAAATACATAATGGTTCGTACCATTTGAATATCATGGTGCAAAAATCCGTACTTCTCTTTCCAGCTTTTGAGGTAAGCGTAAATCGGAATATAAGCGCCGACTTCACGAACGATTCGGTCAGCTTCAAACACAGGAGAGACTTTAAGCGACACACCGGTTACAGCATCACCCATGTTCATGTAGTCTTGACCGTCTTCCAGTGGAATCATCACTAGGCCATGATCAATCTGACCACCGAGTGTGAGAAAGCCAGTCACATGCACGCGAACGCGCTTCGGTGCACTTAAATCTTGGCTATTACCCGCAGGTGGGATCAAAATCGTCAGGCCATCGCCTACTTTCACACCTAACTTATCGGCCACCCCTTTACCCAATACAATTTGGCCTTCACCGGCACGAAAGTTTTTCCACGCGTCTTTATCAACAAAGTTGGATAAACTATTCACCGCACGTTCATAATCGGCATCAACAGCACGGACTTCTACCGCTTTAAGCTGGCTGCCACGCTCGAGTAATGCAGTAAAACGGACATAAGGCGCAACGGCTTTGACTTGTTTATGTTTATTGGCAATAGCGGCAATTTGATTCCAGTTTTGTACCGGGTCTCGTACCCCTTCAATTTCCGCTTGCGGGATCACTGATAACACGCGATTTTCCAGTTCACGTTCAAAACCGTTCATCGCAGAAAGACCAATAATGATCACCGCAACACCGACTGCAATCCCAATCGTGGAAGAAAATGAAATAAAAGAAACCAGCTTATTGCGTTCTTTCGCTCGGCTGAATTTTGAACCAATAAATAGAGATAAAAACATCTTTACTCACCTGCCACATCAAGTGAATCGTCATCTTGTTGCCAAGCGAGTACACCATCGCGCATGGTATATTGCTTATCCATTTTCTGAGCTAATTGGGCATCATGCGTCACCACCAAAAATGCGGTACCAAAATCACGATTTAGCTGACGCATTAAATCATAAATTTCTAGTGCGGTTTTTTGGTCAAGGTTACCGGTGGGTTCATCAGCCAACACCAAATCGGGTGAATTCACTAACGCTCTCGCAATGGCAACCCGTTGACGCTCACCGCCGGAAAGCTCTGATGGACGATGTTCTAAACGGTGGCCTAACCCGACTTTTTCTAAAATAGCCTGTGCTTTTTGTTTAGCATCCGCTGCGCTTAATTTGCCAATTAATAATGGCATTGCAACATTTTCTAACGCGGTAAAATCTGCCAACAAATGGTGGAATTGGTATACAAAGCCGATGTGCTGATTACGCAGTTTCGCTTGCTTATTACCAGAAAGGCTCAGTAAGGATTGTCCGAGCACCGTCACATCCCCGGCACTGGCATCATCTAAAGCACCAAGAATATGAAGCAATGTACTTTTACCTGAGCCAGAAGAGCCGACAATCGCTAAAAAATCGCCTTTATTAATGGATAAACTCACCCCTTTCAGCACTTCGGTTTCGAGACTGCCCTCTTGGTAAGTTTTACTGATATTTTGACAGCTTAATAAAGGATTCATATTTATTGCCTTGTTGAGTTTTGAAAGTAGAACAACTCATTAATCAAAATTATTCGTAACGCAGCGCTTCTGCGGGTTTGACTGAAGCCGCGCGATAAGATGGAAACAATGTCGCCAGAAGACTTAAACCAATCGCAAGTATGATCACCACCACCACTTGCAGCGGTTCAATCACAACCGGCAATTCTGTGCCAGGTGCAAATAGTGACAAACCAAACCCATCCATGATGCTGTTTAAATTCGCCGCCAATGCCGTACCTAAAACACCGCCCACAATTGCGCCAATCACGCCACTGCTCGCACCTTGCACCATGAAAATGGCAAGGATCTGATGATTCGACATACCTTGAGTTTTTAGAATCGCGACTTCAGATTGCTTCTCCATCACCACCATGATCAGCGCAGAAATAATATTAAAAGCCGCAACCGCAATGATTAAACCTAGCATCAGCCCCATCATATTCTTTTCCATACGCACAGCTTGGAATAACTCGCCACGTTGGTCACGCCAATCAGACCAATACCATTTTTCAGGCAGTAATTGTTCATGCTTTACCTGTTGAGCCAAGTCAGCCACCACAAATGGGTCATCAAAGAACAATCGCCAACCAGAAATCGTATTACTTGAATAACGCAATAAACGGCCAGCATCTTCAATATTGGTGACCATCAACATACCATCGACATCGGAACCGGTATTAAAAATCCCAGCCACAGTAAAGTTACGTTGACTAGGAATTCGGCCAAGCGGCGTAAATTGACTCGCATTCGTTACCATTAAACGCACCTTTGAGCCGACATTGACTTTCAACGTTCTCGCCAGCGTATGACCAAGAAAAACATGATAACTGCCCGGTGAGAGCTGCGATATTTGCCCCATCATCATGCGGCGCGCAATAGGGTCATTGTCTCTTGGCTCAATGCCCACCATTAAACCAGCACTGAGTTTACTTGCACTTTGAATGATGGCTTCACTGCGTACAACGGGAGAAATGTCTTCCACATGGGGGATGCGATTAAGGAAGTCCGGTGGTGTTTGGCTCATCGCCGTTTTATCGTTGGCTTGGCTGACAACCGCTTGCGGCAGCACACCAAGAATTTTTTGTTTGAGTTGGCCTTCGAAACCATTCATCACGGATAACACGGTCACTAACGAAAGCACACCAATCGAAATGCCAGCCGTTGACATATAAGAAACAAATCGACTGAATTTATCGCCTGATCGACCTTTCAAATAACGCAAACCAATGTAGGCCGAAACTGGGTGAAACATGCCAACCATCCCTGAAGAAAAATAATGAAAACAGAGCATAACGGTCTCTGTAAATTTTACCAAGAGCAAAGCGAAGAATTCACACGCTTCTAGCAAAAAAATGGCGATTTCAATAGCATGAGGATAACTATTGCTCAGTTTGCCTTGATAAGTTCGCCCACATGACGATAATCAAACCATTAAAGGCTGTTCGAGCGATACAAGTATGTTCTAACCAAAAACTAGGTTTGAACTAAAAAACTATGTTTGAACTAAAAAAACATGTTCGAACTAAGAAATGTATGTGCGAACGAAATAAAGCATGTTCGGCCAGTCGAGCCATCCCATAGAGAAAAGCCAAGTCCAATTATGTCTGAAAATTCTTCTAAGTCAGCGTCTTCCCTACTTCAACTCCCATTGCCGAGTAAAAGCGGCGATAAAAAGCACATTGGCCACCTGGTTGGCGGTGCGATGGCATTATCCATTGCCGAGTTGTCGCAGCAACATCAAGGGGTGACATTGCTTGCCGTACCCGATCATCAGCTTGCGATAAAACTTCAGCATGAAGTCAGTCAATTTACCCCGCATTCTGTGTCTATTTTCCCAGACTGGGAAACGCTGCCTTATGATAATTTTTCACCTCATCAAGACATTATTTCCGACCGCATAGCACAGTTGTATCAACTACCAACACAAAAGAATGGTTTGATCATTGTGCCAATCAGCACCTTATTACAACGTCAGTCGCCAAAGGATTTCTTATTAAAGACCACTTTGATGGTCAAGAATGGTGATTTGTATTCGTTGGAAAAACTGCGTATGCAACTTGAACACTCTGGTTATCGCCATGTTGACCAAGTCTTTGGACCGGGTGAATACGCGAGCCGCGGCTCCATCATCGATCTCTTTCCTATGGGTTGCGAAAATCCATATCGTATTGATTTCTTTGATGATGAAATTGACAGCATCCGTACTTTCGATGCCGAAACACAACGCACCATAGAAGACATTCAAGAAATTCGTCTGCTACCCGCTCATGAATTTCCAACCACTGAAGCGGCGATTGAAGATTTTCGTATTCGCTGGCGTCAACGCTTTGAAGCGCGCCGAGAGCCTGAATCTGTCTATATGCAGGTATCAAAAGGAACCTGGCCTGCCGGTATTGAATATTGGCAACCGCTGTTTTTTGAACGTACTGATACTCTGTTCGATTACCTGCCTGATAACACGTTATTGCTCACCACAGGCGATTTAGAAAAAAGCATTGATACCTTTTTAGCGGATGTCGATTATCGCTTTGAACAACGTAAAGTAGACCCATTGCGCCCATTGCTCGAACCGCATGAATTATGGTTACGCAAAGATGAGTTATTCAGCCACTTCAAAGGTATGCCACAAGCAACCTTGTCAGTTGAAAGCATTGAAGAAAAGGCCGGACGTAAGAATGCCGCTGTCACGTTATTGCCCAACCTGCATGCACAGCATCAGTTAAAAGAACCGTTATCTGCCCTGCGTCAATTTTTAGAGCAATACACAACCGAACATCCTAAAGGCAAAGTCATTTTCTCAGTTGAATCGGAAGGCCGTCGTGAAGCGCTCAACGAACTCCTTGCGCCCATTAAAGTGAGACCCAAAGAATGTGACGACTTACAGCAAGCGCTTACTTCAAAAGATAAATACTCACTGGTGCTGGGCTCAACTGAGCACGGTTTCATTCATACTTCACCAGACTTTGTATTCATTTGTGAAAGTGATGTGTTAGGCGATCGCGTTATTCAGCGTCGCAAAAAAGATCGCAAAGCGGTCAACAGTGATACCGTGATTCGTCATCTCGCTGAACTCAAACCGGGGCAACCTGTGGTTCACCTTGATCACGGCATTGGTCGCTATATTGGCTTGCAGACTCTTGAAGCGGGTGGTCTGGCGACAGAGTACGTCACACTGGAATATTTAAACAACGCCAAGTTATACGTGCCGGTTTCTTCACTGAACCTCATCAGTCGTTACTCTGGTGGCGCAGAAGAAACGGCACCACTGCATAAACTCGGTAGTGATGCCTGGAACAAAGCGCGCCAGAAAGCCGCGGAAAAAGTGCGTGATGTCGCCGCTGAATTACTCGATGTTTACGCTAAGCGTGAAATCAAAAAAGGCTTTAAATTTATTCACGATAAAGAACAATACGCTAACTTTAAAGCCACGTTCCCATTTGAAGAAACCGACGATCAATCGCAAGCCATTAATGCCGTGTTATCTGACATGTGCCAAGCCAAAACGATGGACCGCCTTGTGTGTGGTGATGTTGGCTTTGGTAAAACCGAAGTCGCCATGCGTGCGACTTTCTTAGCCGTAGACAATAGCAAGCAAGTCGCCGTATTAGTCCCCACGACACTGCTAGCCCAACAACACTTTGAAAACTTCCGTGACCGCTTCGCTAACTTACCGGTTCGAGTTGAAGTGTTATCGCGCTTTAAATCAGCCAAAGAACAAAAACAAATTTTGGCCGATGTGGCAGAAGGGAAAGTCGACATCATTATTGGTACTCACAAACTGCTGCAAGATGACATCAAATTCCGAGATTTAGGGCTCTTGATTGTCGATGAAGAACACCGCTTTGGCGTACGTCAAAAAGAAAAAGTGAAAGCGATGCGTGCCGATGTCGATATTTTGACACTGACTGCCACCCCAATTCCACGTACTTTAAATATGGCAATG
This sequence comes from Vibrio gangliei, assembly GCF_026001925.1. NCBI lineage: Bacteria > Pseudomonadati > Pseudomonadota > Gammaproteobacteria > Vibrionales > Vibrionaceae > Vibrio > Vibrio gangliei. The sequence goes on from NZ_AP021869.1 coordinate 1,587,920, forward strand.
AGTGGCATGCGCGATCTTTCGATTATTGCCACCCCACCCGCACGTCGCTTAGCGATTAAAACTTTTGTGCGACAAAGTGAAGACAGCGTGATCCGTGAGGCGGTACTGCGTGAAATCATGCGCGGTGGTCAAGTGTACTTCTTACATAATAATGTAGAAACGATTGATAAAGTTGCGGAAAGCCTTGCCAAACTGGTTCCCGAGGCGCGTGTGGTGACTGCTCATGGACAAATGCGCGAACGTGAACTCGAAGGCATAATGAACGATTTCTATCACCAGCGTTTTAACTTGTTGGTATGTACCACCATTATTGAAACCGGTATCGATGTGCCGACCGCCAATACCATTATTATGGACCGAGCAGATAAACTCGGCCTGGCGCAGTTACATCAATTACGTGGCCGTGTGGGTCGTTCTCACCACCAAGCCTATGCGTACTTGCTCACACCGCATCCGAAAGCCCTAAGTAAAGATGCCGTTAAACGCCTTGATGCTATCGCTTCATTAGAAGATCTTGGCGCAGGCTTTACCCTTGCTACCCACGATTTAGAAATTCGTGGTGCTGGTGAATTATTAGGTGACGAACAAAGTGGTCAAATTCAGTCCGTTGGCTTCTCGTTATACATGGAGATGCTAGAACAAGCGGTCAATGCGTTAAAAGAAGGCAAAGAATTGTCATTAGACGAACTTTTACGTGAACAAACTGAAGTAGAATTACGTTTACCTGCATTACTGCCTGATGACTACATTCCTGACATTAATACACGCTTATCGATGTACAAGCGTATCGCCAGTGTCAGTAATGAAGATGAATTGGCAGAAATGAAAGTGGAACTGATTGATCGCTTTGGCACACTGCCCGATGCAGCAAAAAATTTATTGGTTATCAGTGAAATGAAACTTCAAGCTGCTAGAATAAAAGCGAAAAAAATTGAGGCTCATGATAAAGGTGGCTACATTGAATTTTTACCAACCGCAGATATCAACCCTGCATTCTTGGTGAAATTATTGCAATCGTCACCGAAAAAATTTGCAATGGAAGGCCCCACAAAGTTCAAGTTTACTGTACCATTAGCAGATAGACGTGAACGGGTGAACTTTATTAACGATTTACTAGCCCAGTTTCATCAAAACCGCTTACCTCAAGCTAGTTAATGTAAGCGAGCAATATCATGATGTTTAGTCCTTTAAAAGCCAAACATCACACAACACTATTACTGAGGTGCTTAACGAATGAGTACCTCTGATTACGGAGTAACAATGAAAAAACTGATTTTATTTCTATTGGTTTTTGTTTCATTACCAACATTTGCGCGTTCTTTTGACGTTGAAGTCATCATTTTTAAACGCAATGTTGAGCCTTCTCAAGTTAACGAAGCATGGCCACAAGACTTAGAGCCAATTAACTATGACCGTGCTTTCTCATACCGCGATAGTGCCGCTATGTCTGAGCACAGAGCTAGCCTATTATCAAGTGGCTACTACCGTTTAAACAATCAATACCAAGCGCTTAACCGTCATGCCGGTTTTAAACCGCTAGTTCACGTGACTTGGCGTCAGAATGATCGTGGTGAGCGCACTTCCCCTGTGCTTCATATTCAAGCCGGTCAAGATTTTTCCGGTAAATACGCCCCTGATGGCCGCTCGCTAAAAGAAATCGCTGCCGATGGTACGCCAACATCGATTGAAAAATCGCCTCTTTATGAGCTAGAGGGCACGGTTCAGGTTTACGTTCAGCATTACTTATACTTAAAAACCAACCTAAACTTACGTGTACCTGGCAAAAATGAAGTGGTATTAAAAGATTCAGTGATCGAACCCTCTTCTGAAGATGAAGGTGATGAAGTGCAAGTCGGTAATCTTGAGCCAATCAAGCCAAAAGTTGAAGTGCAAGATTTCTTAAATAGCTACCGTATGCAGCAAAAACGCCAAATTCGCAGTGGTGAGATTCATTACTTAGACAATCCATTCCTAGGTGTGATTATACGTATCGACAAAGCGTAAACGAATCTCGACATACTAATTGCTCGAGATACCACAGGTTCGAGATAGACAAACTAAGATATGAATAACAATAAGAGGCCGAATATGGCCTCTTATTGTTTCTCTAGAATAAAAACTAAGGACATCCATGACTCCTGACCATCGTTTAGTCACTCCAAGATTGAAATTACGTATGATCACGGCAGATGAAAGTGCGATTTTCGCTCAAGCTATTCAAAGTTCGCCTTCTCTTTATCCTTGGTTAGATTGGTGCCATACCGGGTTTTCACAAGATGAAGCGAGCGATTTCATCATGCATACTCGGCTAAATTGGGTAAAAAACACCGCTTATGGGTTTGGTATTTATACGCAAAAGAAAGGCGAACTTATTGGCATGGTGGCACTAACCGATGTGGCATTAACCTTTAACATGGGCACGATTGGCTATTGGATTTGTGACCAGTTTCAGCACAAGGGCTATGGAAAAGAAGCCACATTGGCCCTAATAGACTTTTGCTTTTCAACTCTGCAACTGACTCGCTTAGAGTGTATTTGCGATCCAGACAATGTCGATAGTCACTATTTAGCAGAAAGCTGTGGTGGATTAAAAGAAGGGCTAGCGCGTAATCGTTACTTGTATGATGGCAAGCCTAAAGATGGCATCGTTTATTCATTTATTCCTGAATAGTCCAAAACTCAAAATTGAAACGCCATACGCTAAAAACAACAAAGGCTCCATCCGGAGCCTTTAGTAATATAACGAACTGCTCTTAGTGCAGTTTCAGGTTTGGTCGTAATACACGGTTAATGCGGCCAACCAGCATCATCAAGCCCGTCTTAAAGCAACCATGCAGTGCAACAAGGTGCATCCGGTACAACGAGATATACACTACGCGTGCAATACGTCCCTCAATCATCATCGAGCCTTTGGTCAGGTTCCCCATCAAGCTACCGACAGTTGAAAAGCGGCTTAATGAAACCAAAGAACCATGATCTTTGTAGGTGTAAGCCTTTAAAGTATGACCGTTCATTTGTGCCACGATATTACGATAAGCTAGGCTTGCCATTTGGTGCGCAGCTTGAGCTCGAGGTGGAACAAATGTGCCATCTTTTTGCTGACAAGATGCCAAGTCACCAATGACGTAAATATCGTCATCACGTGTTGATTGCAACGTCTCTTTAACCACAATCTGATTAATGCGGTTGGTTTCAAGACCCGCAATCTCTTTCATAAAGTCAGGTGCTTTGATACCCGCCGCCCAAACCATCAACTGTGCTGGAATACGCTCGCCATCTTTGGTCACTAAACCTTCAGAATCCGCTTGCGTGACCATAGTTGCAGTACGAACATTCACCCCTAACTTAGTCAATTCGCTATGCGCTGCCGCTGAAATGCGCGGTGGTAGAGCTGGTAAAATGCGCTCGCCCGCTTCCACTAAGTTAACGTTCAATTTGGTTGAATCAAGATCTTCGAAACCATAGGTGTGCAATTCTTTAATTGCATTATGCAGCTCTGCTGAAAGCTCAACACCGGTTGCACCACCACCGACAATCGCAATATCCACTGTACCTTCACCGTGCTTAGCATGCAGTTTTAGGAACAGGTTATTCATTTCTTTACGGAAACGGTGCGCTTGCTCTGGGCTGTCAAGGAAGATGCAGTTTTCTTTCACTCCAGGAGTGTTGAAATCATTCGACTTAGAACCAATCGCGAGTACCAAAATATCGTATTCAATTTCACGGCTTGGGATCAGCAGTTCATCGTTTTCATCACGAATTTCGCTCAACGAAATCACTTTGCGTTCACGGTCGATGCCCTCTAGGCTGCCCATTTGAAAATCAAAGCTGTGATTCTTGGCATGAGCACGGTAGCTTAATGCATCCACCCCTTCATCTAATGAACCTGTTGCCACTTCATGCAACAATGGTTTCCATAAGTGACTGGCTTTACGATCGACCAAAGTTACCGTGGCACGACGTTTGCGCCCTAATGTTCGGCCTAATTTGGTTGCAAGTTCAAGACCACCTGCACCACCACCTACAACAACGATTCGCGTCATCTGACACTCCTAAATAAATTAAAAATCAAATCGGCATAAAATTAAAATTGGATCAGCTCGGCCACAACCCAACTGAGAAATTCTTCATGTTTGTCGATACAGTTCGTTCACCATGCCACGCTTATATTTTGAATCTCAGGCGAACTTAAAGGACCATCTTTGAGAGATGAAAAAGTTGTTTCGTATCGGTGAAATCAAATTGCGATATTGTGAGATGTTGTGCATTTTTGATTTAATTTATTTTGAAAATATCAAAAAATTTGATCTAGCTCATTATATCCAGACAAAAGTTTGAATCAATAGAAATAAAAAAAGAGCCGCAAGAAAGGCTCTTTTTTGATGATTTTTACAACGGTTCTATGCTTGTTTGAACGCTTTTATCTTTTGTAAATGCTGAGATATTTTTTTGAATTTATGCGTTTCTTTTTCATCCCATTCCACTTGATAGTACGGTGAAAGCTCATCATAAACATCTTGATTATCACGAATTTCATCATGGCGAGATAAAAATACAATACAGTTATCTTTGTTTTGCTCTCGATAATCTTTGATACATTTAGTTGCAATATCCGCGTACTCTTCAGGTCGATCAATTCGACCTTGCATATTCTCTTGTGGTTTTAAGTTAGGATTAAAGATAGCTTGCTTGATACCACATAAAAAGCCGATACGCTCAGACCAATAACCGCCTAAACCAACACCACAAATCAACGGAGATGGGTCATCACTTTCTTCGATGACCTTAGTCACTTCTTTTAGCAAATGCTGCATGTCGTGTTTAGGATGAAGTGTGCTGTAGTTGATGAATCGCACATCACTGTCAATAAATTGCAGCTGCAATACTTTTTCATGATTGCCTGGGCTAGTGCTGTCGAAGCCATGTAAATAAATGATCATTGAACCATCCTCAGTTCTCGATAGATAAACTCAATCTACCACGATTATTATGGTTTTAAACCACTGTTTCTACAATTTATGCTTTATGAAACATGAATAGTGATCTACGTAACTCTTACCATTCGACATTGCATAATTAATAACCGCCTAATAACCGTCGAGAGCGAGTTGACGACTTAATATTTGTATCGCTTCTTGGTCTGAAGCTCGCCCATATAAAGAGTAAGTAATGCTATGCCACAACAAAGCCATGAAGCGTAATAAAGGAATCCAGCGTTGAACCATTTCTCGCCATAACGGCTCATTGATGGCTTTAGCATGTGTATTGCCATTTTTTATATCCATTGCAAGTCGCCATTTCGCATACGCTTTAACACTCAAATCAACATCAAACTGCCCGGCAAGAATGCTGGTTGAGACATCCAAAATGGGGCTCGCCATAGCGGCATATTCCCAATCGATAATCACTAATTCTGAATCGTCTTTCTGAATAATATTATAGTCGCCCAGATCGAAGTGACATAAACAAGCAGGCGCAACAGAAAGCGTCTCTTGATACAAGTCATCACACAGAGACAATAAATGGTTAAAACGATAAGTTTGGCTAGGCGTTCGCTGTTCTGGTTCTAATGACTGCCAATACGTTTTTATGCAGCGGGCATAATCAAATGATCTAACAGGGTGTGAAGACATTAAATCATCGTCAAATAGCGTATTTCCCTCTTCAAATCGATGTAACAACGACAAACACTTCATCACACTCTCTAGAGCATCATGATGGTCAACTTGAGTGAGAGTAGTACCATCCACCCACTCGACCAACAAGCCTTCAGAAAAAAGGTTTTCTACCCGTGGTGAAAATGGTGCTTGCTGTAGAACGGATAATATTTGAAATTCATTCCCACGCTCAAGCGATAAAGCCTGCGTAGAAACAGAATGTGGCCGCCATACATAATGGCGGCCACATTGGGTGGATATTTTCCAACATTGATTGGTCAATCCTCCAGAAAGAGGCTGAGCACTGATAGTTTGTTTAAACCATTGTTTTTCTAGCATCACTAAACTCGGTTCTTGTTTAGTGGCTTGTAACCAGCACTCAGTCACTGACAACATTACATTCCGAAGAAACTTTTCGACTCTTGCTTACGGATCTCAGTTTCATCAGCCCATTGGATCAGGCCGGTTTTCAAATCCATTAAACGCATGGTCATTTTGTAGTACACGTCTTTATCACTACCCGCTTCTTTCACAATGCTTGATAGGTTGCCATAAAGCATGTATTGCGCCCCCATCATTTGACCAAATTTGATTGCACTGCTTTGGTCAACCAACTCGTCATTGTTTTGGAAGTTCAATTGCTTACGAACATCTTCTACTTTTGTCATGTCAACCAGCTGGAACTTACCAGAGTTCAGCATTTTAGTGGTGATTGAATCTGTGATGGATTCTGTATCAATATGCTCACTGGTTTTGTTACGAATGTTGTCCACATACACAATTGGACGACCTTGAATGGCGGCAACAGAACCCGAAGCCAGCATGCTGTCTGCCATTTCATTGGCAATTTTTTGTAGATCAGTCGAGCCGAAATCTACTGTTGTGGTTTCCGCAGAATTGGCGTCGCCATACTGAACCTTATTTGAACAGCCACCTAAAATGACAGCTAAGCTAATTAATGCAATTGCTGTTTTTTTCATTCGTTACTTCCTTTCATTAATCTTGTGGGCGAATTTGAATGCGGAATTGTGTCGCATTCGGGTTCACAGACACTTCACTTAAAGTCATTGATTCATAACCGCGTAGGATAAACTGACGCCAAGCCCCTTGCTTCGCATTCACTTCTAGCCCTTGCTCATCATACCAATAAAAACGATATTGCAGATTTTGCGTATCTTGAGAGTTATTGATGATCTTTACTAAACCGCGAGTATTACCGTTATTGGCTTGAGTATCAATGGAGTCAATTGTCAAATCATCATCTAGTGCCGTGTCACTATATAAAACTTGCTGACTGGCGCTATCAATACGCAATCCAGCGGTATTACTGCTAGAACATCCCGCTAAGGCAACAAGTCCTAAGCCTATCACTAACCATTTTTTCATTGAATTACTCCTAATTGTTTATGCCAAGCTGTTACTGTATTCCCTTGACGCGAAAGCCATAAAAACGTTCGGCGATTTTCTTTTACCTCAATTGAGTATTGATGGCTACCCGAGGAAATCGTGTATTCACCAGGCGTAAGATTAATACTGCTGCTAAAAACTTGAGCCGGTAATGTTTGCCAGCTGCGCGTGTCAGGCTGCTCTGTGACAATATTCCATATATTCGCAATCAACTCTGACACACCAGAATCATCGGCTTTGGCTGCTTGATGCCTTAACTGATCTTTGGTGTACAAACGTAGCCCTTGTTTCAGCACCATAGTGGGAATACGCTCACTGAGATCATTTTCTGCCATTAAATTGGTATCAGATAAAAGGCTAGCAGTTAACGCTTGATTATTTAATGTTAACGGGCTGAAATTTTGTACTTTAACATTCTTATACACAGGCAACGCGACACTATAAAACTTGGTTCGACCCGAGCTGTCCCAAATCGGCAATGAAAGACGCCAACTACCACGTTGTGCCACCACGCCCCTTTCATCAATCACGATAAGTTGTCCATTGCCCCGAGGAACCGCCTTCGTATCACCATATTGTTTCACCAAAGCATCCAAATCTTGTCGCATGCCCAATTTTTTTGCTACACGGATGGTGGCATCAATAATCTCACGGTTTTCTGGATAAACTGCTAATGCACGTTTGTAGTCAATGTAAGCATCATTAAGTTGATTATCCGCTTCAAATAGTAATGCAGATAAGTATAACAAATACCCATTTTGTACAGCTTGCAAGGTTTTCCCTGCATCAGGGTACTGAGAAATAATGCTGCCAAGATTCGGCTGAACCCCATTCTTTTTCATTTGTGCCTGTGCGTCTTTTAACTCCGCATCTCGGCTTTTACGCGCTTTTTCTTGTACTTGATTGGCACGGCGCATTTCAACTAATGCGCCTTGAAAATCATTATTCTGTAAATAATTTAACCCTAAATACAGATGTAAATAACCAAGCTCATAATCGGCAGGGTTATACGTGGTTAAATTATCATTGGTTGCTAAGGAACCCGCTTGATTCGCACTTTCACTTACAGAGATAGTCGCGCGTCGAGACAGTTCAGTATAGGCTTTATCACTCAGTTGAAACGACGCAAAACTGTTTGGGTAATTCTCAGCTAAGAATGACACCCGCCCCTTTTCCATATTACTTAAAACCGGGCCACCGATGTCTGAGTCAATGATTTCTTGCTCTGCACTTTTAAAATCGCCTTTCGCGACATCTTGGTACATATCTTTATTTTGTGCAGAGTAATGACTAAAAAGATTACCTGCAGATAAATTCGCGCAAGCACTTAACGTTAAACAGCATACTGCAATCATGATCATTTTTATCGAGCGGCCCCAATACGAAGCAGCAGTAAACTGAAAAGTCGAAACTGGTAACGATTTTATCTGCATTGATTTCATCATAATGTTTAGCGGCCTAGTTAACTAACATTGGCCCTAAAGGTTCGCCACCTACTAAATGCATATGAATATGATAGACCTCTTGTCCACCATGAGCATTGCAGTTCACGATAAGTCGGTATCCATTTTCGGCAATGCCTTCTTGTTGAGCAAGTTTCTTTGCCACGGTAAATAAACGCCCGAGTACACGTTCGTCGTCTTCTTCTACATCGTTTACTGTTGGAATTAACTTATTTGGAATAATTAAAATATGGCTTGGCGCTCTTGGATTAATATCGCGAAACGCAGTGACAAGGTCATCTTGATACAGCATATCTGACGGGATCTCTTTACGGATAATCTTGCTAAAAATCGTTTCTTCAGACATTTCTCACTCCTAATTCGCTAATCGATATTATTGCCTTACGCCACATGCTGGATATTCATCCATCCAATTGATCTGGAATAACTTTCACCATGTAGGGCTTATTAGTATGCGACAAGCCTGCGGATATCACAATATTTTCTCTTGCCAGATTTCCTTGCTTAGAGCGCTGAATTTACAAGCGAAATTGAATTTAATTTGGAACTGATCACACTTTTTATAGTCTAGTTTATACATGCAGTATGTGGTTTTGAGCATGACGAGTGACTTATTTTACTAAATAATCAACGCTTGCCTTGTTATTACCCCCGGTTAGCCACATATTGAATATGAGACATAAGTCACTGTACTTTTTATCTATTACTCCGTTTGACTGTGACTTAAAACATTGACTATCGATTACTTACCTTTCCTGTGTTCATCGCTTCATACCTTCGACACACTAAAGTTGAGTCATTGAATTTATTATATTTTAGCTAATGCTAACAAAGGAAATTAAGATGGCGGTTCATGTTGGAATCATAGATCAAGACCCCGTTCGTTTAATCACCCCACTTTTGGATAACCGCTCTGAATGTACTCACATGGCATTTATCGGTGACCATGAGCAACTCGAAATGTATCAACGACTCGAAACCGTCGTCAGCTCTCGCGGGATCAGCTCTGAGTTTTTCGAAATCCCAAGTGCGGTTAATACTTCAGCTATAAAGGCAAAAGTCAAAGAACTCGCAGAACGTTTAAGAACACGTGATGACAAAATCTTTCTTAATGCCAGTTGTGGGTTAAGACACCGACTACTCTCGGTTTATGAAGTGATTCGCAGTTATAACTGGCCTATCTTTGTTGTTGAACCGTTTAGTGACAATCAATGCTGGCTGTATCCTGACAACCAACCTGAACAACAAGTACAAGACCATATTCGCATCAGTGATTATTTAACCATTTTCGGTGCTCGCAGCGAATTTCCAACCAATGAAATTCCAGCCCCACTTGATGCCAAATTACATGAATTAGGTAAACGTTGGGCAGGTAATGCTTTGGAGCTTGGCCCAGGTCTTGCGACTCTAAACTACTTGGCTACAACCTGCCGTAAAGAGCAAAAACTGGATGTTGAACTAACCGAGAAACAACAAGGTTACCGTGAACTTGATATGTTAATCTCCGACTTAGTTGACATCGAACTTGCCACTTATGAAAACGGCATTCTCACCTTCTACAATGAAGATGCTCGCCGTTTCTCAAATGGTGAATGGTTGGAAAACCTTGTTCACAATACGGTACGTGAAATTCAAGATGAATTGCCCACAATTCAAGATCACTCTTTAAACGTGCAAGTGTACCGTGAAAGTGGTAGTCGCGAAGTGCGTAATGAATTAGATGTAGCGACAGTGGTCAACAATAAGCTGCATATTATTGAATGTAAAACCAAAGGCATGCGTGATGATGGTGACGATACCTTATACAAACTGGAGTCGTTACGTGATTTACTCGGTGGCTTACAGGCTCGGGCTATGCTCGTGAGCTTCCGACCAATGCGTCACAATGATATTTCTCGTGCCCAAGATCTTGGGTTAGCATTAATTGGTCCAGATGAACTCAAAGATCTGAAAAGCTATCTCACGGCTTGGTTTAATGAGGCTGGCGGTCACGAAGAGAATTTATAACTTTCGCTTTATGAGACAAAACCCAAAGCGAAGCCCGCAACAACAAAGCCCAATGATCGACATCATTGGGCTTTTTTATATGATTAATGCGCTGGATTTATAAAATTTCTATTTTACTTTTACAGTAATTTTCTCGCCGCATTCACTACCACTTCGATCGAGCGAGTTTCTGCTTGTTTTAGCGTCTCATGATCTGGGATTTCATCTTTACTACGGTTCACAATCACACCGGCAACACAGCCCGCTTTAAGACCAGAACTCGCACACATGGTCAGCAACGTTGCCGACTCCATTTCAAAGTTCAACACGCCCATTTCTTGCCATTCTTTCATTGAACCCTGAAAGCGTGATACGACACGACCAGTAAAGGTATCGTAGCGTTCTTGGCCTGGGTAGAACGTATCGCTTGATGCTGTGACACCAGTATGTACTGTGCAACCCACTTCTTGCGCAGATTGTTTCATCGCAGTGGCAACATCAAAATCCGCTACAGCAGGGAATTCCATTGGAGCAAAATGCAAACTTGCCCCATCTAAGCGTACAGAGCCGGTGGTGACAATCATATCACCCACATTCAAATGAGGTTGAATCGCCCCTGTTGTACCCACACGCAAGAAAGTACGAACACCAAGTTGCGCCAACTCTTCTACCGCAATAGAGGTTGATGGGCCACCAATACCGGTAGAACATACCACAACAGACTTACCATCAAGTTTCGCACGAAATACCGTGTATTCACGGTGACTAGCTAAAAACTCAGGCTCATCCATTAACTTAGCAATTTTTTCTACACGCGCTGGATCGCCCGGAATAATTGCAAGCGTTGCGCCATTTAAATCTTGTTTGTTCACGCCTAGGTGGAATACGTTTTGAGAATCGGTTGGTGCCACAATGTGCTCCTTAGTTATCGTCTGCCAGAGGGTTTGGCTAAAAAAGATGTTGCTACTGTAATGCCGCCGCATCGCTATTAACGTGATTAAACTCACATCATCAATGCAACATGTATACATAATAAATCAGCTAAACGGTTGCCATCACATTTTAATTCACTTCAGTTGAGGTTCATCATTTGAACCAATAAAAAAGGCCGCATCGATATGCGACCCAACAATCTGGTGTAGATTACACTATACCCGAGTGACGATTATAGTTGATGCTTGAAGCTCTTATCTAGATTATCGCTAATGGCTTTGAGCACTTCTCGGCGAGAAATAATCCCCACCAATTTCTTATTCTCAACCACAGGATAAACTTTAGGTTTACCTTCTTGCATCATGTTCGCCAACTCAATAACCGACATTTCAGGGCTAATAGTAAATGCGTCTTTACGCATACAATCACCCACAGAGTGCGTATCTTGGCAATGATAGCTCACCTGAATTAAACGATTGAGTAAATCTTGTTCTGATAAAAAACCGACCACTTCATTTTTTTCATTCACCACAGGCCCCCCAATATTTTGGGCGGCTAGCACTTTTTCCAAAGCAATCGGCAATGTCATATCAACACTAAAGGTGACGGCTCTTGGGCGCATATAATCTCGAACTTTTAACGATGCCATAAACAACTCCTTTTATTTTGTATTTATCAGGGGCTTTCGTTTTATGTAGCACATTTGGCTTGTTCTTTAAGTGTCGCCTAATTTCTTGATTTTACTAAATGGATTGCGTCAATTTTGTTAATAGCTGTTGCCAATGACACGTTTATCTAGGCCCAAAGACCCTACGTCATTGGCAACATTAGGACGAAAGTTACTTCTTCGCGCGGTTATTCACTGGTGAGAATTTATACAACTCGGGGCGTCGATGTTTGAGGTTGGTCACTGAACCTTCACTATGTAGCATTTTCAGTTTCGATAAGTCCACATCGGCATAAATCATCATCTCCGTATTCGGATCGGCTTCAGCAATGATGGCATCATGAGGGAAATATACATCCGATGGAGAGAACACCGCCGATTGCGCGTATTGAATATCGACGTTATCAACGCGAGGCAAATTACCGACACTACCACTGATTGCGACATAGCATTCATTTTCAATCGCCCTTGCCTGCGCACAAATGCGAACACGTAAGTAACCATTCTTGGTATCTGTCCAAAACGGCACAAACAAAATTTGAATACCTTGCTCAGCTAGCATCCTTCCTAATTCAGGGAATTCGACGTCGTAACAAATTAAGATACCAACTTTACCGGCATCCGTTTCCATCACACGAACTTTATCGCCACCTTCAATTACCCAATCCCACTCTTCATGTGGCGTGATATGGATTTTATATTGCTCTTCGATGATTCCGTCACGGTGTAACATGTATGCAATATTGTACATCTTTCCGTCACGCATCACAGGCAAACTACCAGCAATGATATTGATGTTATAAGTGACCGCTAGGTGGGAGAATCGTTGAATAATTTCATCTGAATACTCACTTAAATAACGCATCGCTTCCACCGAGCGTAAATCCGGAGCCAGCCCCATTAGTGGCGCACTGAAAAACTCTGGGAATAAAGCAAAATCCGATTGGTAATTCGCAAGAGAAGTAATGAAGAATTCCGCTTGGTTCACCAAATCATCTAATGACATGACATGACGCATTTGCCATTGCACCACCCCAATGCGGACAATGTTTTTTTCCGTCGCGTGAATGGAAGCCACTTCTTCTTCGTAAAAAATGTTATCCCACTCTAACAACGTGCCGTAACCTTGCGATTTTTCATCTTCAGGTAAATAACCACGCATCAAACGTTTTACATCGAAATCGTTAGATAATTGGAAGGATAAAATAGGATCGTGAATCTCTTGGCGTTTCACTTTATCGATGTATTCACTGACTTTCATCTCATCGGAATACTTTTTAAAACCAGGGATACGGCCACCGGTCAAAATGGCTTTCAAATTATTGGCGCGGCACATTTCTTTACGAGCTTCGTACAAACGACGCCCTAAGCGCAAGCCACGATAATCTGGGTGCACAAATACATCCAGACCATACAATGCATCCCCTTTCGAATTATGCTGAACCACATCATTCTCGTTGACCAAATCGCTGTTTTTATGCGGAAGAGAAAAACGGCTGTACGCCACTTTCATGGTCAACGCTGCCGCGACCATACGGCCGTTATCTTCAATGCAAACTTGGCCATCTGGAAACTGCGTAATCAAATCACGAATAGTCGATTCAGGCCAGGCACCACCCACATCAGGAAAGACGAGATCCATCAATGCGGCCAGTTCTTCGTAATCTTCAGGAGTGACCGTTCTTAAATTTAACAGCGGGGTATTATTTTCATCCATAAATTTATGCTCCATAACAATCTATAAATTCATTATGCAGACTCGAAATATAAATTCCACCACTCTAATCCACATTACTTGAAAATCAGCAGCTTATACATTCACTAAGTGAGTACTATTTGCTCCTTCCGTATATTTTTCATTCAGCAGCTTTGCTATCATGCGCGCATTACCTCCCAATTCAACACTCATGGTTCAACATTTACGCAATGAAAAAACTACTTTATTCACTGTTCCCAGGCAATCAGCCAGATCAAACGTCGGTCTCCCTACTATTTACTTGCTTTTTCGTAGGAATAGCAGGCGCATTTACCATGCCGACCATGAGTTTATTCATTTCTGAAGAAGTCGGAGCGCGCCCTTATTTGATCGGTGTTTTTTTCATGGTAATGACGATTTCCGGTGTCATTGTGAGCCAAATTATTGGTTGGTGGTCAGATCAAGGTATAGACCGAAAACGACTCATTTTAATCTGTAACATGATGGGAGCGATTGGTTTCATTATTTTTGCCTTCAATCGTAATTACTGGGTGCTTTTGGTGACTTCCGCTGTTTTCATTAGCGCTACGTCAGCTTCTATACCACAGGTGTTTGCTCTCGCTCGTGAAATACTAGACAGAAACACACGCCCCTCTGAAACGTTCAGTTCTCTGCTTCGCGCGCAAATTTCATTAGGTTGGGTAATCGGCCCTCCTATTGCATTTATGATCGCGACCGGCGTAGGTTTTACTCAGCTATTTTTATTAGCCGCCAGTATGTTCATCATTCTGTGTGCAGTCACGTATTTAACCCTACCGCAAATGGACCCTACGCCTAAGCATACTCATTTTGACCCAAGCGATTCTATTTGGCGTGACAAAAACATCATCTTACTGGCGTTGTCTTTTGTATTCATGTACTGCTCAAACAACATGTACATCATCAGCATGCCTCTTTACATTACTCACGACATGCAGCTCGATTCTTCTGTTGCAGGGATCATGATGGGTACCGCCGCGTTAATTGAGATTCCAATTATGCTGCTTTCCGGTCGTTATGCGCTTAAATTTGGTAAGAAGAAGATGATCACTGCCGCCATTTTAGCAGGCAGCCTGTTCTACGTTGGCGTGATCCTTAACAGCAGTTTTGTTGGCTTTGTTTTATTACAATTCTTAAATGGTATTTTTATTGGCGTAACCGCGGCTTTAGGGATCTCTTATTTCCAAGATTTAAAACCGAAGAAAATGGGACAAATCACCACGTTGTACTCCAACGCCATTAAAACCGGTGGCGTATTAGGTGGTGTTTTAGCTGGCATGATTGCGGATATTTTTAGCTTTGAGATGGTGTTTTGGGCATCGTTGGTACTTAGCCTGATGTCCTTTCTTACGATTCTAAAAGTGCGTGATGTGTAACAGTCCGTCCTCCTGAACCGTCCTATATGAATTAGAGACACATTTTTTATGTGGTTTATATTATCGAAATATTTAGTTACATTGATATAAATTAAGTTTTACAGGGGTGAGTTATGCAAAAGGCACTGGTAGTGGAAGGCGGAGCGATGCGTGGGATCTTTTCTGCAGGTGTGCTTGACCATTTTCTCGACAATCAATATCAACCCTTTGATTTTTGTATTGGTGTCTCAGCTGGCTCAACAAGCCTTGCCGCTTGGATCACTCAGCAACAACGCCGAACTTATACGGTGATTACTGACTACTCTTGTCGCCCAGAATTTATTGATTTCAAACGTTTTGTTCGTGGTGGCCATTGGCTTGATCTGGATTGGCTGTGGGATATTACCATCAAAGAAATTCCAATTGATATTGACGCTCTTCACCATCAAACCATTCCTTTTTATGTCGTCACAACCAACATTCAATCTGGACAGGCACACTATATTCAATCGACATCAGATAATGTGATTGAACTATTAAAGGCATCTTGCTCTGTACCTTTGGCCTACCGAGATTTTCCCGTGATTGATGGCATGTCGATGACAGATGGTGGCGTCGCCGATTCTATTCCTGTTGAGCAAGCCTATAAAATGGGTGCCAAAGACATTACTGTGATTTTATCTCGCCCACTTGGCTATCAAAAAAAGCCGTCGAAAGCACCATGGCTCACTCGTAAGTTTTTAGCTCAAACACCAAACTTAGCGGAAGCGGCACTGAAACGCGCCGAAAACTACAACAAAAGCATCGAATTTATTCAATCTCCTCCGCCAGATTGCAACATTACGGTGATAGCGCCACCTGCAGATTTTCCGGTTGGTCGTTTAACCAAAGATTTAAATAAGCTCGATATGGGTTATGAAATGGGCATAAGTGCAGCAAAACAAGTACTGCAACGGCACCAGCTCGCCGCTACTGCCTAGCTTATTAGTATCCACAAGGCTTAGTCCCCCAGAAAGCTTAGTTTCCAAAAGGCTTAGTCTTAAAAAATACTTAGCCTCACCAATTAACGTTATTGCTCCACACATTTTTCAAGGAAGAAATATGAATGCACGCAGTCTTGGCCTCATTTTATTGGTGGTGTTTGTTTGGGGCATTAACTTTGTCGTTATTACCATCGGGGTAAAAGAAATCCCACCTTTCTTTATGGCAGGGCTACGTTTTTCGTTTCTCGCTTTCCCATTAGTTTGTTTCTTGCCTAAACCCGAAGTGCCGACTCGCTGGTTGATTGCTTATGGTATGACCATCAGTTTTGGTCAATTCGCCTGCTTATTTTATGCACTGTATATTGGGATGCCTTCTGGTCAAGCATCGCTCATTTTGCAATCACAAGTTTTTGTTACCGCCCTTCTTGGTGTGATCATTTATCAAGATAAACTCACTCCGCTGCAATTATTTGGCGGAGTCTTAGCCCTCGCTGGCATCGGACTATTATTGTATGGGGTTTTAGAAACCAACATTTCGATCCTAGGTTATGTCTTTACTTTTGCCGCGGCCTGCTCTTGGGGCGTGGGTAATTTATGTAATCGCACCATTTCTATGCGCTATCAGAACACCAATATGATGCAATTAGTTGTTTGGGGAGCGCTGGTGCCTATCATTCCATTTTTCTTTATCAGCTTTTTGCTCGAAGACCATCAACAGATCGCTTACGCAGTGACTCACCCAAGCCTGTCGGCCATACTGGCATTAGCTTATTTAATCTTAGCGGCATCCCTATTTGGCTACACCGTTTGGGGCCTATTAATCGCAAAACATGGCACCGCCAACGTAGTCCCATTTGCGCTACTGGTGCCAGTTGTTGGGCTGTTTTCTGGTTGGATTTTCTTAGGCGAAACACTTAACTTGATTCAAGCACTTGGTTGTTTAGTTATAATCTCTGGCCTGAGCATTTATTCTTTTCACAACAAACTGCGCCAGGTGGCTTTACGCGAAAGGACGCAATAAATCAGCGAGTAAAAATAAGCGATACCCAGTGGCATCAAGGTGCAGAATTCAGAGCTATCATTCACGCTTTTTAAATAAGTTGATTGTATTTATTGACATTTCACTTATCTTAAACGCACGTTTAACTTTAAAGGATGAAGGTAATGACAAACTTATTAGATGGCTTTCCTGTGGTCACAGAAATTCCTGTTGCTTGGGGTGAAATGGATGCGCTACAGCACGTCAATAACGTCACTTATTTTCGCTATTTTGAAACGGCTCGAATCGACTATTTCAAACACATCGACATGATGGAAAATATCGCCATCACCCAAATCGGCCCCGTCGTCAGTGAAACCAGCTGCCGTTATAAAATCCCGGTAACCTTTCCTGACACTTTGCTCGTCGGCTCCAAAATTACCGATTTACAAGACGACCGATTCACCATGAAGTATCAGATCGTAAGTAAAAAAATGAATAAGGTCACAACATTAGGTAGTGCAACCGTGGTGATGTTTGATTTTAAAACCAACCAGAAAGCCAACCTCTCACCTGAAATTTTAGCGACCATCCAACAATTGGAAAATTTACGCTAAATAACCTCAGCTGAGGTCAAATCTTTCTTTCGAGTGGAGTTAAACACCGACTCCGCTCAATCTCCCTGCTATCAAGTTTCTATTATTTAAGAAACTTCTCATTCAACGACATTAAACCCTCTTTTTATTCGCATTTTTTCAAAACAAACAAGCTAATTACAATAAAACCCCTTAATATGTCGGTATTTTCTATTTGCCTGTTTTCATATTTGCCATACAGCTGATCTCAACTGAGGTTAGGTACACAAAGATGCACAGGTCACTTACTTATATTAGGAAGATATTATGAACGACCCTCTTGATCTTATATTGAATAACTTGGTGTTAATTGTCGCTTTCGTTTTGGTGCTTGTTATCCTCAAAAGCGGGATCAAGTTTGTTCCGCAAAACCAAGCCTGGGTAGTAGAACGATTTGGGAAATTCCACTCGACCAAATTAGCCGGTATTAACTTTATTATTCCTTTTATCGACCGTGTGGCTGCAATCCGTAGCTTGAAAGAGCAGGCTCAAGATGTCCCTTCTCAATCAGCCATTACAAAAGATAACATTTCGTTAGTTGTCGATGGTGTGCTCTACTTCCGCGTTCTTGACCCGTACAAAGCAACCTACGGTGTGGATGATTATGTCTTTGCCGTCACCCAATTAGCTCAAACCACCATGCGTTCTGAACTGGGTAAAATGGAGCTGGATAAAACGTTTGAAGAGCGTGATTTGCTGAACACAAACATCGTGTCGGCGATTAATGTAGCGTCAGAACCTTGGGGCATCCAAGTTTTACGTTATGAGATTAAAGATATTGTTCCGCCTCAATCCATCATGGAATCCATGGAAGCGCAAATGAAAGCTGAGCGTGTGAAACGTGCTCAAATTTTGGAATCAGAAGGTGACCGTCAAGCCGCCATCAACGTTGCTGAAGGTAAAAAACAAGCGCAAGTATTAGCCGCTGAAGCAGATAAAACCGAACAAATTCTAAAAGCAGAAGGTGAAGCGAAAGCTATTATTGCGGTTGCCAACGCACAAGCTGAAGCGCTAAAAACCATCGGTGATGCGGCCAATACTGAAGAAGGTCAAAAAGCGATTCAACTGGACTTGGCCACCAAAGCGATTGAAGCGAAACATGCGATTGCTAAAGAATCTTCTGTGGTACTCTTACCAGAAAATGGAACCGATGCCAGCTCATTAGTGGCGCAAGGCATGTCAATTATCAATACTTTGAATAAACACCAATCTTAAGGTTAATGCTATGGAGTGGATTGCCAGTTATTTACCGCAGGTTTTAATGACGCTCGGTGTTATCGCGCTAATTATAGAAGCGGCGGTATTAGGCTTTGCTACCTTTATTTTATTTTTTGTCGGTTTGTCATTCGTTATCAGTGGCTTTTCTATGTATATGGGCTGGCTTCCTGATACCGTTAACAGCGCTATTTGGAGTAACATTATCTTCACCGCGGCATTAGCGGTTGTGCTATGGCGCCCGTTAAAACAACTGCAAAATAAACCATCAACGCAAAAACTGACCTCCGATTTTGCGCAAAAAACGTTTGTGCTTGATGCAAACGTTGATGCCGACAGCGAAACGATATTGCATTCCTACTCTGGCATTACATGGAAAGTCAAAAGTGAGACTCCATTAGCCGCTGGACAAAAAGTCAAAGTAGTCAAAACAGAAGTTGGCGTGATGTGGGTAGAAGCCGTTCAAGAGCCGAGGTAACAGTCCAATCTAGTCCCGCATAATCCAGACATTAACACTAAAAAAGCGATGAGTTTAACGGCTCATCGCTTTTGCTTTTAATGTATTCCGCTTTGAACTTTGTAATATACACCCGCAAATATTGCAGCAAATACCACTAAAGTGATCAGCACTTTAAGCCACAAAAATTTCATTTTCTTAACCCTTATCGATCCATTTGAACGCTTATCGGCAGAGTATACGATACCCGCATATTGATAACAGTTATTATGACAAACAAAAATGGCAGCTATTAATGAACTTAATTATAAAAACATACCACCAGAGGCTTCAATACGTTGCCCAGTCATCCAGTAGGTTTTGTCGCTGAGAATGGTTGCTATCATGTCGCCAATGTCATCTGCTTCGCCGGCTCGACCCTTCGCCGTGACTTGACTAACAAAACCATTTACTTGCGGATTATCTCGCACATTACCACCATTAAAATCAGTCGCAATCGCACCTGGTGCAAGGGTATTGACGCTGATGCCACGTTCACCGAGTTCTTTAGCCAAATAACGAGTCAACACCTCGACGCCACCTTTCATTACCGCATAGGCACTCGAACCTGGTAGAGAAAAACGTGCCAAGCCAGAAGAGACATTCAAAATATGACCTTTATCTTCAATCAAATCTAACAAGGCTTGAGTGAAGAAATAAGGCGCTTTTAAATGCACTTGGTATAAATCATCAAACTCTTGCATTGATGTATCAACAAACGGTTTATGTAACCCCGTGCCGGCATTATTGACCAAGTAATCAAAAGTATTACGACCAAATGCGCTTTGCAGTTGTAGCTTAAATGCTTCAACAAACGCGGGATAAGAAACGAAATCTCGCGTATCAAGCTGCATCGCCACCGCTTTTTGGCCCAATGCAGAAATGTCATTAACCACTTCTTGCGCCGCTTGCTCATTATTTAAATACGTGATCACCACATTCACACCTTGTTTTGCCAATGCGATAGCACCACTACGCCCTAAACCACGGCTACCACCAGTAATTAATGCGACTTTATTCATTGTATTTACCCTCTATTGTTTTATTGAATGCGTCTGAAACAGTAAATACAGATTAGGCGAAATATTTACATTGATAAATCAGACCAAAAAGATAAGACTGTTCATCCAATGTGAACAATGGAGATTGATATGGATAGAATTGAAACCATGAAGCGCTTTGTCGCCGTTGCACGCACTGAAAGTTTTACTCAGGCAGCAGAACAGCTAAATGTGCCGAAATCTGCTATTTCAAGTTCCATTAGTCAGCTGGAAAGTCATTTGAAAACACGTTTATTGAACCGAAGCACACGCCGAGTCAATTTAACCGAAGCCGGTGAACGCTATCTTCCCCGCTGTATTCAACTGTTAGAAGAACTCGATATTCTCGAAGAAGCCTTTCAAACCGAAAATCAAAGCCTGTCAGGTATGATTCGAATTGATATGCCCAGTCGATTTCTTTCTACCATTGTGATGCCAAGATTATCGGAATGGTTTGAGTTACATCCACACACTCAAATTCACGTGCTCGGGGCTGATCATCGTATTGATCCGATAAAAGAGCGGGTCGATTGCGTCATTCGTGCAGGAAAGCTCGATAATAACGACCTCATCGCTAAGCCTCTTGGGCAAATGGAAATGGTCAATTGTGCCAGCCCTGATTATCTTGCTCGTTATGGAACGCCAACTCGTCTAGATGATCTTAGCCAGCACTTCATCGTCGATTACACCCCCAATCAACGACAAAATAACAGTGAGTTTGAGTATTTTAACCAAGAAGCCGAACACACCATTCCAGTTCCGAGTGTCATTTCTGTCAGCACAACCGATGCCTACCTTTCCGCAGCCTTACATGGACTTGGTATTATCCAGCTCCCCAAAAATGGCGTTAAAGAATATTTAAGGAATGGTGAATTGGTTGAGGTGTTACCTGAGTTTCAATGCCAGCCGATGCCTATCGCGATTATTTATCAGTCCAGGCAACAAATGCCAAAACGCATTCGCTGCTTTATGGAATGGATTGAAAGTATCTTTTTACAACAATAAGCCTTAAAAAACGGCAGCTCCGAAGAACTGCCGTCATAGATTAACTTAGCGATTGAGCATTAAGCTTCTAATGAACTCATATCAATCACATAACGGTGAGCGAGATCGCCCGCAGCTAGACTCTTGAATGCATCATTAATTTGATCCATACGGATGATTTCACATTCAGGATACACATCATGCTCAGCACAGAAATCTAAGACTTCTTGCGTTTCTTTAATGCCACCAATTAATGAACCCGCCACACGGCGACGACCCAAAATCATTGGAGCTGTCGATGGTTCTTCTAATGGCCCAACTTGGCCAACAATGACTAATGAGCCATCAATATCCAATAGCGGTACATAAATATTGATGTCATGTTTGGTCGGCACAGTATCAATGATCAAATCAAACGACGATCCTGCTGCGCTCATTGCAGCTTCATCGCTAGATGCCAAAATACCTTTCGCGCCAAGCTCTTTCGCTTGCGCTTCTTTTTTGTTGGAACGACTGATCACGGTCACCTCAGCGCCCATTGCAACAGCAAGTTTTACTGCCATGTGGCCCAAACCACCTAAACCAATCACACCAACACGCGAGCCTTTACCTACGTTCCAAGTGCGCAGAGGCGAGAAGGTTGTAATACCAGCACATAGAATCGGTGCCGCACGGCTAATGTCCATGTTGTCAGGAATTGATAGCACAAACTCTTCACGTACTACGATGTGTTTTGAATAGCCACCTTGTGTGATTTCACCTGAAATACGATCAGGTGCGCCGTACGTTGGCGTCATGCCATTGCGACAATATTGCTCTTCACCATGATGGCACTGGTCACACTCTTGGCAACTATCAACCATACAGCCAACCGCAACACGGTCACCCACTTTGTATTTAGTGACATCAGAACCGATTGAAGTCACCACACCGACGATTTCATGGCCAGGCACAAGCGGATATGGTTGTGGGCCCCAATCGCCATTCACTGTGTGTAAGTCAGAGTGGCATACACCGCTATGGGAAATTTCAATAGCGACATCGTTTGAACGTAAATCACGACGCTCGAAATGATAAGGAACCATGAGCGCATCATCTGAATGTGCAGCATAACCAACTGTTTTCATAAAACTCTCCTTGGGTTTGTAGCCAGATTTGGAAAACCAACGTCTTTTTCATCGGCATTTTCAACACACTAATCATAGAAGTGAATGATATACAGCGTTAGCTTGATCCTGTTTAATTATTACCTAATCTTCCAAAATTTTGTTTTTGGGACCATTCCGTTCATACTGTGCACCCTTCCACGACTAGTCTAATTAACCTCGGCTGTAGATAATTAGCTGTACGTACAACTCGTTACTCAAGGAAATGGATAATGGATCAGATTTATTTAGCCGGCGGCTGTTTATGGGGCGTACAAGAATTCATTAAATATGTACCGGGCGTCTTAGACACCGAAGCAGGCAGAGCCAACGGCAGCAGTTCCTCGACCACCAGTGAATATGATGGTTATGCAGAATGTGTGAAAGTGGTGTTTGACCCGCAACTAACGAGTGTCTCTAAGCTGATGGATGCGCTATTTGAAATCATCGACCCATACAGTGTGAACCAGCAAGGCCCCGATATTGGATTGAAATATCGCACCGGCATTTATAGTCAAAATGATCAGCATTTGCTGGAAGCGAAACGCTATATCCAACAACGCAAAGATGCCGATAAGATCCAGCTTGAAGTGCTCCCACTGACTCACTACATCCCAAGCGATGACGAGCATCAACATCATCTTACTCATCACCCTGAGAATCATCACCTATGCCATATCCCGTGGGATTTATTGCATAAGTATAAAAGTTGATAAGCGATTCGTTCCCTATTCAATGAAAATAGTGCCGCTTTTCAAATACCCAACAATTCGCTGCAAATCATCTCCAAAGCTCAACAGGCCCTAGGTTGCCTACCAAAGAAAAGCTTCAAGCTTCTATCAATAGGCAACCTACTTAGTTCATAGCAAGACTATCGCATTCAGCTTTTATCACTGCCGGCTTCAGTGCTAAGCATTAGCATTAATTTACCATCATTGACGATAACGTTATCAGGTGAAAATGTGACTAAGTTTCCAGGAAAACCCCAATCACCTTTGCCCCAGCGTTTTTGATCAAAGCGGTCAAAATCATCTCTCCACTTGAGAGAATAGCTACCATCATCTTTATATTCATAGTATTCAATCCAATCGACAACCTGATAAGCAGGAAGTGATACTGGATCAAACTTACCCACCCAACCAATGGCTTCAGAAATCCAGACATTCATTCGATATGTTTGAGGTGTATCACGCATATCGACCACTTGCTGAGAGTTTTCAGCCAGCTCCTTATGAATTTCTCTGCCATCAACTTTCCAGCTAATAAAGTCAGGCGTCCATTCTAATGTATAAGTATGATAATCAGTTAAGTTCTCAACTGTGTGCTTGGTTTCAGAGTGAATTCGCTTATCCAATTCCCCAGTGATTAAATTAGTTTGTAACACATCAGGCTTGATACCGATCGCTTCGATATCAATTTCACGCCATGGTCGCCCTTCTCCTTGCCATGATTGATTGTCATAAGTAAAAAAAGAAGACACGGAACCAGGAACAGAAAGCATTTTCATTTTAATGACAAACTTCCCAAAATGTACGGTATCTAAGCTATACAACTCAGCTCCATATAAAGGTGTTGATGAGATATTTTTCTCCCCATTTTCGGTCAAAGTATCTTGATTCACCTCTTGAGCCTGCACATTAAAAACTGCAAAACAGAGCAAAAGCCAATATTTCATATTTTTATCCTTATTTAAGTTTCCATCCTCGATAACTCCACCAGTTAGCTTGTTACCCTAAGCCACTGCTAAGTATTTCAATCATTTAAACTCTATATAAATATGAATTTTTCAACTACGAGGCCAATCACACCCATCAACAACCTATATTTTTATGAAACTCCCATGTTTGACCTAATCCTAATTTTCTTTTGTATTTCAAATAGCTAAAAAACATACTAAGAAAAATTAGCTTAACTTGTTTCATAGTGAACATTGAACGGTCTCACAGAGAGCTAGCCAAACGTTCAACCTAAAACACCGAATAACTATGTATATCAACACCGCACCACCGGAATATCTTGCCACATTGTGGTGTATTGAGGCGTCAGCCTATCCCGCTTCATCGCCCATTTTTGCTCAATGCCTTGCGCCGCTAAAAATAGACAATCTTGGCCATAACGCTGATTCAAGCTATCAAACACCGTCATTAGTTTCGGATTTTCTGGCTGAGGATTGAGCCAATCCAGTTGCGCATACTGCTCATTGATTAAACCCATCAAACCAACACCAATTTTGTAATAGCGAACATTGGGCTTGAACATCGATTCCGCCATGCGCATAACCGTTTTAGTAAGAACACAGGTGTCTGACGTTGGATGCACAAAACGATGCACCGCTTTATCACTCACAGGATTCACATCATGCGGTGAACTTGCCGCAAAGCACATCAAAGTACGACATAGCGATCCTTGCTTACGCGCTTTCATGGCGGCAATACCCACATGCTTACTGAGCGCTTGCTGCAGTTCATCCAAAGACTCAATGCGGCGGCCAACACTGCGGGTTGAGAAGATCTGCTGCTTATCAATTTTCGCCTCATCCCAGTTTTTACACACTTGGCCATTTAACTCTCGCACCGTGCGCTCAACTTCAATGCTAAATTGGCGTTGCACTAATCGCGGGTCAAGGTTTGCCAAATCAAACGCGGTTTTTACCCCCATCATGTCGAGCTTGGCGGTGAGTTTTCGCCCTACGCCCCAGACATCGGATACCGCAATCTGTTTCAGTAAACCCACTCTTTGTAACGAGGAATCAATCACACACACGCCGCGATAACCTGGTACTTTTTTGGCTGCGTGGTTCGCCAGTTTCGCCAACGTTAAAGTCGGCCCCATCCCTACACAAACTGGCAAACGGCATTCTTTCCACACCGTTTTTCGAATGAGCAACCCATGCTCAAATAAACAAGGAATCGCCTTTGAACAATGCTGAAACGACAAAAAAGATTCATCAATAGAATAGACATGTTGAGATGGTGCAAAGCGGCCAATCACCGCCATCATTTTGGCTGACAAATCGGCGTACAACTCGTAATTTGATGAGAGCGCAATCACGCCTAATTTTTCACATTGCTTCTGCACTTTAAAAAATGGCGCGAATTTAGGTATTCCCAACGCTTTCGCTTGACGATTGGCCGCCACAATACAGCCGTCATTATTGGACAACACGACTAACGGTTTACCACGCAAATCAGGCCGAAACACTTGCTCAGCGCTGCAATAAAACGAATTGGCATCCACCAAAGCAAACATCTAGCACCACGACACAGGCAAGTGACAACGAATCGAGCAAATCACCACGCCTTCAACCGAAAAGGCATCCAAATCATGAATTGCCACTGGGGCAAAGTCCTGATTAGAAGAAAGCAGTAACCCCCGTTGAGTATCAATGCGCTTACAGACAAATTCACCATTAAAGTTCGCCACAATAATGCTGTTGTTAGTTACGTTCACAGCTCGATCAACAATTAGAATATCGTCATCAAAAATCCCATCATCACGCATCGACTCACCCGACACACGGCTAAAGAAAGTCGCATTAGGGTGACGAATCAACAAAGCATCAAGATCTAACCCAAGTTGAGTATATTCTGAAGCCGGCGACTCAAAACCAGACACGCCAGCGCTGGCACGAATAGGAATGACTTTCATAGTGATCACCTAAAATAACACTGTATAAAAACACAGTATTATTTTTAGGGATATTGATGGAAAAGGCAAGGTAAATGTTGGGGACGCCAAAGTTCATCACATTGAAGCAAAGTGCTGCCACCAACGCGCGGTAAATGGAGCATCCTAGTTAAATGATTTAATGTTGCTTACACTGCTCAATCATGAACGCAATGACATCTTCATTTAAGCAAGACTTGCTGAGGTATTGGCGCTGTTTGCCAATATGGAGGATAAAGCCGCGCTCTGTTTGTTCAAGCTGGCTGATTTCACTCCAGGTAATTGTTCGCTGAGTGGCATTGCTTTCATAACTCACGCCATCAGAATCGACTTTAAATATCACTTTACTGCCAGAGCCTGTGCTGTAGGTTTGTCGCCATACCCACCAGCTTTTTTTAAAAAATACATTCAAAAATTCAACCACACTCAAGACAATAAAAAACCAGCCAAGGTAGCTGCTTGGTAGAAGTTCAAACTTAACGACAATCACGCCAAATACGAGAAAAAACAGCCCTTTTAAGTAGGATTTAGGGAAGGTAACTGGGCGGCTGGTTTGGTCGTAACATTCTTCAAAAAAGTGCTTATCGAGAGGATATTCAGTAGTGAACTCAAAATCTTTAGACATAGGGAAGTCATTTTCAGAAGTCAGATAGGTGGAAGCCCCAGCCACATCCCGGCACACACGTCATCCGCTGTGGCTGCTCCCTTCCGGGCCTGACCAAGTTCACGAACTAGTATTGCGGGAGGACCAGGGCCTCCATAGATTTTGTTTCTTGCTTTGCTAAGCAACTCAAGAGTGCGGTGATTATGTCGAAACCTTAGGTGCATTGCAAGGCTTAACTTGGGTTTCGTATTTGTTTGCTTAACTTTTCGTCATTGTCACTTTATACCCAAGTGACTTCAAGATGAAGTTACTTGGGTATACACTCTTGAACGTAATAGATTGTTGAAGATGCTGAAAACGGAAAAATGACTTTATTTGATCAAAACGTGTATTTTGTCCTACGCCAGATTCCTAAAGGAAAAGTGATTAGCTATGGCGCAGTCGCAGCGATGGCTGGCTACCCAGGTTATGCTCGTCATGTAGGTAAACTGCTTTCAAACCTGCCGAAAGATTCTACCCTACCGTGGTTTCGTGTACTCAACAGCCAAGGGCAAATTTCACTCAAAGGTGCTGATTTAGAAAGACAAAAAGCGTTACTGCTAAAAGAAGATATTGAGGTAAGCGACACGGGCCGTGTCAGTATGAAAAACTATTTATGGCGCCCAGAATAGACGCCATACGTTATGCCAACGATACTAAGAAGCTGGCCGAGACGATTAACGAACACCCACCATCATAATTTGTACAGCTTGTGTTTTGTTCTCGTCAGTGATCACAGGAGTAATGGTGTCACTGGTAAAGCGTAACTTGCCATTCACCGTGATCTTTGCACGCACATTATAGCGGTGATTTGGCATGATCTTATTGGCATCGTAATCTAGCTTAAATTCAAACGGAACTTGCTTTCCACCCGTAACAAAAGAATCAGTGGCAATCACATCAGCGGCTTTATCAGCTAGAGAAATATCTTCTAATGTCACAGAAACCACAGCGGTTTCAGGTAAAGCAATACGCTCACGGTACGCAATGGTGCCGGTTACACTGGCCATTTGTGCAGCCTCCGTCGTTGTTGTCGCTGACATTGCGGTCTCGGTTTGATTTGTAGTGCAACCAGTGATTGCCGAAACCGCAATTATTGATGAAATTAACAATAATGATTTTTTCATGTTATTCCCTAAATGATTTTTGTGATGCAAGCGTCCTAAGAGCTTGTAATCTCATATTACACGAGCTTTAATTGACCATACAATACGGAGGTCAGATGAGCAAACAATTACAAGAATTACTGGATTTACACCAACTTGAACGTTTAGAAGTTGGCCTATTTCGTGGTGAATGTGAAAATTTAGGCCTACCCCAAGTGTATGGTGGGCAGGTGATTGGTCAAGCCTTATCGGCGGCAGGTTATACCGTTGAGTCCGACAGAACAGTGCATTCTTTTCATAGCTATTTTTTGCACCCGGGCGATATTCATACCGCGATCATTTATGACGTTGAAAAACTGCGTGATGGAAAAAGTTTTTCTACTCGACGTGTCAAAGCCATTCAACACGGCCGACCTATTTTTTATTTAACCGCTTCATATCAAGGTGTGGCGGAAGGCTTTGAGCATCAAGAAACGCAAATGCCAGAAGTGACGCCACCTGAGCAGTTAATGTCTGAAACCCAACTTGCTCGCAATATCATGCAAACTCTACCCTCCGGTATTCAAGATATTTTCTGTACTGATAAGCCAATAGAAGTTCGCCCTGTGGTAGTCAATAACCCACTACAACCAGAAGCGCTTCCCGCTAAACAGTATTTATGGATTAAAGCCAATGGCACATTGCCAGATGATCCCATTTTGCATCAGTATTTACTCGGTTATGCATCCGACTGGGGCTTTTTAGTCACGGCGCTATTTCCGCACAAAGTGTCACTGCTAACCCCGAAATTCCAAGTCGCTACTATTGACCATTCCATGTGGTTCCACCGCCCATTTAAAATGGATGAATGGTTGCTGTATGTAATTGATAGCCCAACCGCCAGTAATACTCGCGGCTTGGTGCGTGGTGAAATTTATAACCAACAAGGGCAATTGGTTGCCACCTCAGTTCAAGAAGGTGTCATGCGCTTTCGTGGTCAATAAGCCAAGCAACAGGTGATAAAAACCATTAAGCACTTTGCCAATTGACTTCATCGGCCCCTTCATCCCACAAAGTCAACATGGGTGAAGGGGTTATTTAATGGGTAAGGCGGTGGTGTATTTGATCGATTCCATCGCAAAGGTAGACGTCACATTCGAAATCCCTTCCACACTATTCACGAGTTTTTTATAAAAGCTATCGTAGGCTTTCATATCCGCGACTAATACTTTCATCATGTAATCGTACTCTCCCGCCATACGGTAAAACTCCATCACTTCAGGAAAGTCCGCCACTGTCTCGGTAAAGCCTTGGTACCACTCATTGGAATGATCATTGGTTTTTATCAAAGCGAACGCAACAAAGGATAATCCGAGTTTTTCCGGATTTAATAACGCCACCCTTTTATCAATAATACCCTGTTCTTCTAAACGTTTTAGCCGCTTCCAGCAAGGCGTCGTGGTTAAACTGACCGCATCGGCTAAATCTTGTAATGATATTGCGCCATCTTGCTGTAATAAATTCAGTAGCTTTTTATCCACTTTGTCTAATTCAAACAAACTCATCTCAATACATCTCAATACATCTCAATAATGGAGAAATATATTCTCTTAATTAAACAATTTACAACATAGAAAGCAAACTTTTTCTCTCAACAAAGAGGTAAATTATTCTCATCTTCTGTTTTCATCGCTTTCAAGGAATTTAGTATGTGTATCGATAGACAATGGATTAACCAAGCCATCAATAAAATTGAAGCGGACTTTCAACGCTCGGCAGATACGCATTTGATCAAACTCGATCTGCCTTATTTGAACGGCATTGATATTTACCTAAAAGATGAAAGCACCCATCCAACCGGCTCTCTTAAACACCGTTTAGCGCGATCTCTGTTTTTATTTGCGCTATCAAATGGTTGGATTGGCCCTGAAACCACGATTATTGAAGCCTCATCGGGCAGTACCGCCGTATCGGAAGCCTACTTTGCACGACTTTTGGGGTTACGCTTTATTGCCGTAATGCCCAAGTCCACGGCTACGAAAAAAATTGAGCAAATCCAATTTTATGGTGGTGAAGCCCACTTAGTGGACCGCTCAGACCAAATTTATGATGAATCACGCCGCCTTGCTGATGAGTTAAATGGTCATTATATGGACCAATTTACTTATGCTGAAAGAGCGACCGACTGGCGAGGTAATAACAACATCGCAGACAGTATTTTTTGTCAAATGAGTCGTGAACCGCATCCCATTCCGTCTTGGATTGTAATGAGTGCCGGTACTGGCGGCACTTCAGCTACGATCGGCCGTTTCTTGCGCTATAAAAAACACGCCACGAAATTGTGTGTGGTCGATCCTGAGAACTCGGTATTCCACGATTTCTACAACACTGGCGATGCCAACATCACCATAGATACAGGCAGTAAGATTGAAGGCATTGGCCGCCCAAGAGTCGAGCCGAGTTTTATTCCTGGGGTGATTGATGAAATGCGCACGGTGCCAGATGCAGCCAGCGTTGCCACCATTCAATGGCTTGAAAAAATCCTTGGGCGCAAAGCGGGGCCTTCAACCGGAACGAATTTGTACGGCGCCTTGAATATCGCTCATGAAATGATACAGCGTGGTGAGACAGGCTCGATTGTGACTTTATTGTGTGACAGTGGTGATCGTTATTTGAATTGTCATTATAACCCTGAGTGGCTTACACAAAATATTGGTGACCCTACGCCATATCGTGAAAAGTTAAAAACGATCACACACTTATAAAATAAATATATTCAGATTTAAGCTAGAATTGACTGTTTGAATGGTAACAAGAAATTAATCAGTAAAAGCAGGGCTTAGCTCAAGAATTGCGCCCATTTATTGATTATAATGTTGCGCAATTCCGGTGGGTAAAGCCGCTATCACATTTTCTCTGATGATGTATATCATCAAACAGGTTTGAAAGGTTAATTATGAAGTCACTACGCGTACTGGCACTTGCGCCGTTAGCTATGCTCTCTGTTTCATCTCACGCTGCAACTGATTTTGCTGGCAAAGATTATTTTTATCTAGGAACAGGTACCGTAGGTGTAACGACCGATCAGGTTGCACTTTCAAGCAACGCAACACTCGACCTCGAAGACACGAAACTGTACGAGCATCCAAACTTAACCATTGGTGGCGGTCACTACTACTCAAAATACTTTGCTGTAGAAGGCTTTTACCGTTATTCACGTTCTGAAGGTGATATTTCGAATGACCAGGGTACGGGTAAGTTAGATACGCACCAATTTGGTGTTTCAGCCTTAGCGACGACGGGTCAAATTTGGAAAACGCCTTTTGAGCTATACGCAAAACTAACCGGTACTTACACCTACGCGAAATTTGATACCTCTCCAGATATGGATGTGGATGATGAGTCTGGTGTTGGCGGCTTAAACATCTCTGGTGGTGTACAGTGGGATTTGATGAACTCAGACTACTTCTTCCGCGCTGAATACGTTTATGCGTTAACTATGGGTGATATGTTCGGTTACGACGATTACGATTACAAAGGCGTACAAATCAGCCTAGGTCGTACGTTCTAATTCATCACGTTTCTCGGGATTCGGGCGCTACTCTGCTCGGTAACTCGAAAAAGAAAGATTTAACGCTGCACTGTCTGTTTCACAACAGGAGTGCAGCGTTTTATTTTCGGGACTCGAGTATCGGACGCTACGCTTCTCGTAGCTCGATGTGGTTACCGCGACAAAGTCGAGACACGAGCTTTAGAGAAACGCGTCACGACTTTTTTTCGTTTATCGGAGCCTCGGGCGTTTCACTGCTCGTAGCTCGATGTGGTTACCGCGACAAAGCCGAGATACGAGCTGTCGAGTCACGAGTTACGTCTCTACCCATGCCCTGGACGAGTGGTAACATCCCGCTCCATCTCCTGCTCTAACAAGACTTCAATATGCCCTGGTGATTGAGTTCCTTTTGAAATCAAACGATACATTTGCGGGATAACGAATAAGGTCACTATGGTGGCAAAGCTCATTCCAAATAAAACCACCGTACCAACGGCAACACGGCTTTCATAACCCGCTCCAACCGACAGCATCAATGGCAACGACCCCGCAATGGTGGTAAATGCCGTCATCAAAATTGGGCGTAAGCGACGTGCAGCGGCATCGACAATGGCTTTTTCAAACTCAATTCCTCTATCACGCAACTGGTTAGCAAATTCAACAATGAGTATGCCGTTTTTCGTCACCATGCCTATCAGCAAGATCATGCCTATTTGGCTATAGATATTGAAGCCTTGTCCCATCAGATATAAACCGATAAAGCCGCCTAGAACCCCCATTGGCACAGTAAACATAACCACAAGTGGGTTGATAAAACTTTCAAACTGAGCCGCGAGCACAAGGTAGGCAACCAATAGCGCCAGAGCAAATACGATCATGACGCTAGACTGATTCTCTTTGAAATCTTTCGACTCACCGGTGTAAGAAATCGTAATATCACTCGGAAGATGCTCAATTGCCTGTTGGTCCAGATAATCTAATGCCTGACCTAAAGTATAATTCGGCATCAAGTTAGCACTAAGAGTGATCGATTTTTGTTTATTGGTGTGTGATAAACGGTTGGCAGAGGCGATTTCTTCTACCTTAGTCACGGTATCTAATGTGATCAACTCACCGCCATCGGTACGCAAATAAATTTTGCTTAAATCCGCCGCGTTATTAAAGCTGTTTTCATCGCCACGCAAATACACATCGTATTCTTCACCACGTTCGAGATAGGTAGTCTCCGTGCTGCCGCCGAGCATGACTTCTAAGGTATCGGCAATTTCACTAACACTAATGCCAAGGTCGGCTGCGCGCTGCTTATCAACGGTCACAACAAGTTCGGGTGTTTTTTCAGAATAATCCAAATCACCACCGGTAATGACCCCATCAGCCTCACCTTTTTGTTGTAAAAACTCCGCCCACTTTTGTAGCTCTTTATATTCAGAACCGCCCAATACAAATTGAACGGGACTATCAGAACGGCCACGGAAACCTGGCATCATGGCACGCACACGGACATCAGGAATGCCGGATAAAGTTTTATTAATAATACCGAGCGCTTGTTGCGCGGTAACGGTACGTTTATCCCAATCTTCCAGCACCATGATCACAAAGCCGGTTTCATCCCCCGCTCTCCCTCCAAATGCTGGTGCATCGACACTGAATGACTTCAACATACCTTGACCAAGCAATGGGATTAATCGATCTTCCACTTCATCCATATTGGCACTCATACGGTTAAAGCTGGTGGCATCAGCACCTTTCACAAACGCAAACAACACGCCTTTATCTTCTTGTGGTGCAAGTTGGCTTGGGATGAGTTGCATTAGCCCAGCACTAGCAGCAATACAGGCAATAATGCTAATAGGGGCACTCCAGCGCCAGCGAATCGCACGAACCAATCCGCCACGGTATGCGTTTTCGACACGATTAAACATGCGATCGATACACAAGTTAAATCGATTCGGTTTTACATTGGCTTTCAGCAACTTACTGCCGAGAACTGGGGTTAAGGTCAGTGCAATTAAAGAAGAGAACAATACTGACATGGCCAGCAATACTGAAAACTCAGTAAAAAGCAAACCAACCATGCCGTCCATGAAGGATATTGGTAAGAATACCATCACCAAAACCAAGGTGGTGGCCATAACCGCAAACCCAACTTCGCGTGTGCCTTTATACGCAGCAAGTAATGGTGGCTCACCTTTTTCTAAATGATGGAAAATGTTTTCGACCACCACAATCGCGTCATCTACCACTAAACCAATCGCCAAAATCAAAGCCAGCAAAGTGATCAAGTTGACCGAAAAACCAAAGTAATACGCAGCCATGAATGCTGAGATCAGCGAAACCGGTACGGTAACAGCAGGAATTAAGGTTGCACGTAATTGACCTAAGAAGATATACAGCACCAACACCACTAAACCGCCAGTAATGAACAAGGTGTTATAAACTTCGTTGATCGACTGCTCGATGAAAATAGTCGCGTCGTATTCGATATCTAGGTGAGTACTCGCTGGTAGGAACTTTTGCACCTCAGCCACTTCTTTGCGCACACGCTGAGCCACTTCGAGAGGATTGGCATCGGTTTGAGTGAT